>JAGPVU010000184.1 GCA_018066825.1 Cycloclasticus sp. | reverse complement strand
GCCGGCGCGTAAGTGCAGGGCGCAACCGATATTGCTGGTCAGTAAGTAATCTGAGGGGGTTTGTTTTAGCGGCCCAAGTGTTTTTTCCCGTAGCGCATCGGCGGTTTCTTTATATCGGAGCATATAGCTACCGGCCGCACCGCAGCAGTGCTGTTTGTCATCAAAGGTATTGATTTCAAGCCCGTCGATCGCGGCCAATGTTGCCGCTACCTTGGGCTTTTTGTTCAGTGAGTGCTTTAAAGTACATGGAGTATGTAACCAACTACTCGCGGCTGAGGGTTGCAGCGTTAACGTTGGTATAAACGGCGCAATAAAGTCGTTAATATCAACAATATTATTTGCCAAGTCATTAGAGTATTCCGCCAAAGTCGAGCCGCAGCCGCTAGCCACGGTGATCACTGCGTCAAACGACGGGTCGGCAAAGGCGGCTTGGTTTTGTTCGGCGAACCGCTGCGCTTTTTTAGCTTGACCAGCGTGTAAATCAATCGCCCCGCAACAGACCTGGGCCTTAGGGACGCTGACCCGAAAGCCGCAGTGTTGCAGGACATAAATGGCATCATGCAGGGTTTTTGAATCCAATACCTCGCTCGCACAACCGCTAAAAAGCGCAACCCGGCCGCGCTCGGTTGGTGTGAAGGCAGGGTAGTTGTTTTGAAAATTATTGCTTTCGATAGTATCGGCTAACTTATCATTAACCCCTGCGAATAAAGTGCATTTATCCAAGTGCAATTTTTTATACAATCGCACTAGCTTGTTTAACGCACGGCGGTATTTTCCAGTTAATGCGTTGATGCCGAAACGTTCGATTGTGCTTAGCTTGTTGTCGTTAGCTGTGGGTATTTGCGCGCGAAAGTCGTTAACTAAACGCGCGTAAGGGACGTGAGCGGGGCACATGCTTTCACAAGCTCGGCAAGTTAAACAGCTATCGATGTGTGCAGTTAAGGTATCGGATAAGCTGAGCGCGCCTTCTGACCAACCCTGGATGAGCGCTAGCCGTCCACGCGGAGACACACCCTCTTTTTTGCTCAGCGTATAGGTCGGGCAATGCGGCAAACACAGGCCGCATTTAACGCATAGATCAGTGTCAGCAAAGGCGGCTTTTGTGTTCAAATAGGGGTCAGATTTATTCAATTGATTGCATTATAATGCCTTATCCAAACCATCTATCACAATAATCTTAATTATGGCTTTAAGTAGAATGAAATTAACCCATTTGCAACGCTTGGAAGCGGAAGCTATCCATATTATGCGTGAAGTGGTGGCGGAGTTTGATAACCCAGCGATGTTATATAGCGTAGGAAAAGATTCATCGGTGATGCTGCACTTGGCGCAGAAAGCATTTAATCCGGCCAAGCCGCCTTTCCCCTTGGTGCACGTTGATACGACGTGGAAGTTTAAAGAGATGATTGAGTTTCGTGAGCGTAGAGCGAAAGAAGTGGGTATGGAACTGATTGTTTACATTAACCCAAAAGGCAAAGAGCTCAATATTTCTCCTTTTGAACACGGTTCTTCCATGCACACCGATATTATGAAGACCGAAGGCCTGCGCCAAATGTTAGACCAGTACCAATTTGATGCAGTATTTGGCGGTGCCCGTCGAGATGAAGAAAAATCCAGAGCCAAAGAGCGCATCTACTCGTTTCGTGATAAAAACCACCGATGGGACCCTAAAGCGCAGCGCCCAGAGTTATGGGATATTTATAATGGTCGTCACCAAAAAGGGGAGTCGATACGGGTATTTCCCCTATCTAATTGGACGGAGTTGGATATTTGGCAATATATTTATTTAGAAAATATCCCGATACCGGATTTGTATTTTGCAAAAGAGCGCCCGGTGGTTGAGTACGGTGGCACAAAAATTATGGTTGATGATGAACGCATGCCAGAAGAGCTAAGAAAGCAAGCCAAAATGGAAAAGGTGCGTTTTAGAACCTTGGGTTGCTACCCCTTAACGGGTGCGGTGGCGTCGAACGCCGAAACCTTGCCAGAAATTATTCAAGAAATGCTATTAACAAAGGTATCTGAGCGACAAGGTCGTTTGATTGATCATGATGAGTCAGGCTCGATGGAAAAGAAAAAAATAGAAGGGTATTTTTAATGTCGATTGAACAAAACACGTTAATTGAATCGGACATCGAGGCCTATCTCCATCAGCACGAAAACAAAGAGCTTTTGCGTTTTATTACCTGCGGTAGTGTGGATGACGGTAAAAGCACCTTAATAGGCCGTTTACTCCACGACAGCAAGATGATCTTTGAAGATCAGCTTGCCGCCATGAGCAACGACTCTAAAAAGCATGGAACAACGGGCGAAAATATCGATATGGCCTTGCTTGTAGACGGCCTGCAATCGGAAAGAGAGCAAGGGATTACGATCGACGTAGCGTATCGTTTTTTTGCTACCGATAAGCGTAAATTTATTATCGCCGACACGCCCGGGCACGAGCAGTACACACGTAATATGGCGACCGGCGCTTCAACAGCGGACTTGGCGATTATTTTGATAGATGCGCGCTATGGGGTGCAAACACAAACCCGTCGTCACAGTTATATCACCAGCCTACTAGGCATCAAACACATGATGGTGGCGGTGAATAAAATGGACTTAGTCGATTTTAGCGAGCAGCGTTTTAATGAGATTAAATCGGCCTATTTAGCCTTCGCCAAAGAGATTGGTATTGATGCGCCTGTTTTTGTGCCGGTCTCAGCGCTCACCGGAGATAACGTGGTGAACCCCAGTGAACAGATGGCCTGGTATAAAGAATCCCCCTTGATGGCGCAGCTGGATTCCATTCCGCTTGAAGACGTGATTAATCTGGAACACTTTCGTTTACCCGTGCAATACGTCAATCGCCCGCATTTGGATTTTCGGGGCTTTTGCGGCACGATAGCGGCGGGTAGCATCAAAACGGGTGACCGTATTACCGTGTTGCCGTCCCAAAAAACCTCTACGGTTAAACAGGTGATTCAACCGGCCATGGGCGAACAGAAAATGGTTATTGATGAAGCCTTTGCGCCGATGGCGGTGACCTTAACATTAGACGATGAGATTGATGTTAGCCGCGGCTGCATGATTGTCAAAAGCGACGACGTGCCGCTGATGTCGGATAAGCTAGAAGTGATGTTGGTATGGATGGGTGAAACGCCCATGAAGGTCAATGCCGACTACTTAATTAAACGGGCGAGTAATGTTGTGCCCGGACGATTTACCCACATTGATCACCTCGTAGACGTTAACTCCATGGACAAAATGGCAGCCAAGGCGCTTAAACTGAATGAAATAGGTCAGTGCCAGTTGTCGTTAAACAGTGTGATTTCTTTCGATCCGTATTCAGAAATTAAGGGTACGGGTAGCTTTATTGTGATAGACAGGTATACCCACGCTACCTTGGCGGCAGGGATGATTAAAGCCGCGTCGAATGAGTTAAGCAACTCGGCGCCAGTACGTGAATACAATGCATTGGAAAAAGAGTTGAATGCCTTGGTCAGGCGAAATTTCCCAGAGTGGGGTTGCCGATCAATCGATGATTTGAAGTCATAAAATGTGTGTTGGTGATGAGAGTGTTTAGCTTATTCCGTAGGTTGGTGCTGAATTCATGAAGCCCAACAGCTTTTGATTAGAAGGTTTGGTTAATGGTGGAAATGTTGGGGTTTCTGCCGTCACCCCAACCTACAACGATTATTATGTAGGTTGGTGCTGAGTTTGCGAAGCCCAACAGGTTTTTGATTAGAAGGTTCGGTTAATGCTGATAATGTTGGGGTTCCTGTCGTCACCCCAACCTACAATGTTTATTCCGTAGGTTGGCGCTGAGCTTACGAAGCCCAACAGCTTTTGATTGGAGAGGCTGGGTGGCGTTGAATTTATGAAACCCAACAAGCCAAACAATATAAAATAAATGTTGAAAAAAGAGTGACATAAAAATACGCCAAATAACGCTAATAATAAAAAGTAAAATAAAAGGATGTATAAAGAAACCAATAAACGCTCTATTGTAAAAGGGGTCACATGGCGAGTTGTTGCTACAACAACAACCATGATTATTGTCTATGTTTTTTTTGGTAGACTTGATCTTGCTATTGCAACGGGCTTGATTGAAAGTGTTTTAAAGATTGGGCTTTTTTGGCTGCACGAAAAAGCTTGGTTTAAAGTGCGATGGGGTAAAAAAAGAATAGAACCGTTTAACTTATGGTTTACCGGTCTCCCGCTGAGTGGAAAAACAACGATAGCTGACAAGGTTTTTGAAGCCTTAGAGCAACTACATATTCCGATGGAACGCATTGACTCAAAGGATATTCGTGACCTGATTCCAGATATTGGATACGAAAGAGAGGATAGAAACCGCCACATGCACCGTATCGGCAACCTTATTTGCACCCTACAGAATAATTCAATTTCCACCGTTGCCTCGTTTGTTTCTCCATACAAAGAGTCGCGCAAAGCGATTCGCGATATGGTGAAAAATAACATTGTTGTCTATATTAAAGCGGACGTTGAAACGTGCAAAAGTCGTGACTATAAAGGCGCTTATGCAAAAGCATTGGC
>JAGPVU010000170.1 GCA_018066825.1 Cycloclasticus sp. | reverse complement strand
TTCAATACCTTAAAGCCATGTCGTTGATCGCTTGGCTAACCTCACCAGCAGGGCAACGTTTAATTGATGCCTACGAAAAGAAGGGACAACGGTTATTTTTCCCCACCGCCATTAAAGACGTGGTTGCTAATGAGTGATATCAAGCAAGCTAGTATCGCCGCCTTCGAATTATTGCTAAGCGGCGACCAAACAATTTGGGAAATTATTTCACTGTCGTTTTCGGTCTCCTTATCGGCCATTGCAATCGCGAGCCCTCTCGCATTGATTCTTGCTTTTTTTCTGGCCTTCTTTCAATTCCCATTAAGGCGTGCATTGATTGCCTTATTTAACACGTTTATGTCCGTACCCGCCGTGGTGATCGGTCTAACCCTCTACTTGTTATTGTCACGCAGCGGTCCACTCGGTGAACTAAAGCTGTTATTTACCGACAAGGCGATGATCATTGGTCAAATATTACTCAGCTTTCCGCTGTTGGTTGCGATGGCTCACGCCGCTTTTCAAGCCGCTGATAGGCGCGCATGGGAAACCGCCATTACCCTGGGCGCAAAACCGTGGCGTGCATTTTTCACCTTGATGTTTGAAGTTCGATTTGGCTTAATCGCCGCTGTAGTGGCTGGGTTTGGCCGCGTAATCGCAGAGATCGGCTGCTCGATGATGGTGGGCGGTAATATTTTGCACGCCACTCGCAATATTCCAACCGCCATCGCCCTAGAAACAAGCAAGGGTGAGTTCGCACAAGGCATCGCTTTAGGCGTTGTGTTACTCATAATGTCATTGAGCTTAAATGCTGGGATTTCACTCTTTCAAGGCAAAGGCGAGCTGCGCACATGAGCGGTTTAATTGACTACCAGGGTATAAAAATAAGCTTATCGGGCAAGCTGATTTTAGACATTGACCATTTAGCCGTCAAAGCGCATCAGTGCACCTTAGTGACGGGGCAAAATGGTTCCGGTAAAACCACCTTATTTAAAATTATGAGTGGCTTATTACGACCTGACTCAATTCAAGTCGACTACCAAGGCTTACAGATGAGCTGGAAACAGGCCAAACCCTTGTTGCAGCGCGATATTATCTATTTGCATCAACAACCTTATTTATTTGATGCTAGTGTTGCCGACAATGTCGCTTACGGTTTATATCGCCGTGGCGAAAGTAAAAACAGCGTACAGAAAAAAGTATGTCAAGCCCTAGACTGGGCTAACCTGTCACACCTTGCTCAACGCCATGCAAAACAATTATCTGGTGGCGAGAAACAACGTGTTGCACTGACCCGCGCACGCATTTTAGCCCCTAGTTTACTGCTACTCGACGAACCCACTGCTAGTATGGACAACGAGGCTAAGCAACAAACTGCTCACTTATTACAGCGTTTAAAAGAAGAAGGCGTTTGCGTTGTGATAAGTAGCCACGAATCGCATACCGTCGACCACCTTGCCGACCACCATTTATGCATTGAGCACGGTAAAATTACGGTCATTGAACCCGTAAAAAAGTCCGCAAAGGTCGCTGTTTTAAACCATGCTAAAAACACGCTATAACATGACTAAACTAATTACCCAAAGCAGTTGCGACGATGAAAATGAGTTGGACACATTAAGCGTCCAGCACGCCTTACAGACAATGCTAGACAGTCTTGTTGAAAAAACCGGCAGCCAAACCCTCCCTATAACTGATGCCGTAGACAGGGTATTGGCTAAACCGATTACCGCCACTATCAATGTGCCATCACACTGTAACTCTGCAGTCGATGGTTACGCGCTAATGCACACTGATTTACCGCCTAGTGGTCAGCTCAGTGAGCTAACTATCGTCGGCCAAATTGTCGCAGGGCACCCGTATACAGGGGGTTTAAAAAAAGGTGAATGCATTCAAATCATGACCGGCGCACAAATGCCCGTCAATGCTGATACCGTCATTATGCAAGAACAGGTTGAAATCAACAGCACCACTATCCGAATTGACGCACGGCATAGCACAGGACAAAACGTGCGCCAAGCCGGTGAAGATATACAGCTCGGGCAAACCGTACTATCCTTAGGTGTTAAATTAACACCGCCGCAAATCGGTTTGATTGCGTCACTCGGTATCGCTGAGGTTAGCGTCAAACTGCCGTTGGTGGCCGCCATTTTTTCTACTGGCGATGAGGTGCTCAATATTGCTGATTCACCCAAAAGCGGCTGCATATATGACAGCAACCGATACAGCCTACTCGCGGCATTAAAAAAATGCGGCTGCCAGGTACTGGATATGGGTATTATCCCTGATGATGCGCAAAAATTACGCGCCGCATTTGAACTCGCTGCGAAGAATGCGGATGTTATTTTTACCTCTGGCGGTGTCTCTGTTGGGGCGGCCGATTATACCAAACAAGTTTTATCTGACATTGGCTCTATCAACTTTTGGAAAGTGGCGATGAAGCCTGGTCGGCCACTGGCTTTTGGACATATAGATGATGCGGTTTTTTTCGGTCTCCCCGGCAACCCTGTCGCCGTGATGGTTACTTTTTATCAATTTGCCCTGCCTTGTTTAGCAAAAATTCTTGGCCTAAAGCAACCGTTAGTCAACCCCATTATAAAAGTACGTTGTAGCTCTTCAATTCGCAAACTACCCGGCCGTACCGAATTTCAGCGCGGCGTACTTAGTCAAAGTCACACCGGTGAATGGTCGATTTGTACAACCGGCCAGCAAGGGTCAGGCATCTTGCGTTCAATGAGCGAAGCCAATGCTTTTATCATTCTTGAACACGATCGCGGACCGGTCAAGCAAGGGGACTGGGTTAATGTACAAGCCTTTTCGGGTTTATTTTGATTAATGTTTAATCAATAGTATTTTTTCAATTCTCGACTATAGTTAGGAACTGATGAACTTAACTAGACGATAGAAAACCGCTAATGGACGTAGCTGACGAACTCGATATTTATCGCTTCTCTTTAAGTTGTACCGATAACTTGGTATGGCTTTGGGATCTACCCTCTGGCCATATTGACTGGTTTGGTGATCCCACTAAGGCATTGGGCCTTTCCAACCCAAACGACCTTACAGCTATCGACTTTTGGCAAACACTGGTACATCCCGCCGATTTGACGTTAATGGCACAAACAAATCGAGCCCTCATTCTGAGCCAACTTGAAACCGCCCAACATACATACCGTATAAAAAACAGTAACGGAAAATGGGTTTGGCACCAAACTTTAGGGCGTATTTTTAGACGCGACAAACAAGGAAAAGCCTTATCACTTGTCTTTTATAGTGCGTTTATTGGCAAACAAAAAAAACTAGAAAAACAACTTGATTTATCAAACCAACGTCTCAACGAAGCCTTTAGTGGAACCTACGATACAGTCTGGGATTGGAATTTAGATAACGACGTTATTGACGTCTCGGATAACTGGAAAAAAGCCTTAGGCTTAGACTCTGAAAAAGGCATTCTATTAAAGAAAACATGGAATCCGTTAATTCACCAAGAGGACCAACAACACGCCAGAAATAATATAGTCGCCTTGTTAAAAGGTGAGTTTGAATTTTTAAATTTTGAGTACCGAATTCGTGTTGCTAACGGTGATTACTACTGGATTTTAGTGCGCGGTCATGTATCAGAAAAAACGGCGGCTGGCCGGACCAAACGAATTATTGGTGTACTCACCAATATTGATCGATTAAAAAAGAAAGAAGAAGAACTGCAACAACGTGACGAACAAATTGGGCTTACCATGCTCAGCACGGGGAGCAGCTTGGTGGAATATGATTTAACGAAAAAACAGGTGACTCACCGTACTTACTCACTCGTCGATAATCAAGTAACACCACAGACAGCTTGCAATATAATGCAATCTCGCCCTGCCACTGTTCACAGCAAAGATTACGAAAATTATCAGGCCTTTATCGAGGCTTTTGATCAACCGCAGCCCGCCCTAAAAGAAGCAAAATGGCGATCCAAAATATTTAACCATGAGTACCGTTGGTACCACACCAAGGGGCACGTAGTTGAACGAGATAACAAAGGTCGCGCGCTTAAAGTTATTGGTATTCGACAAGATATTCATGATGCCTACGCAACGAGTCTACAAAGAGACATGGATAGAGAAAGGGAGTTTATTGCGTATGAAAGCTCCATGCATTCGGTTTGGGAGTGGCACCCATTAACAGGGTTTGTTTTTCTCAGTGAACACATGATCGATAAATTAACCTTCAATACCGGAAACGTTACATGGGGAGAAAGCATAGACAGTTGGCTGGAACTGATTCACCCCGATGATGTATCAGACTTTAAATACCAGTTAGAGCAACAAGCATACAATTCTAGTCAAAACGTTAGCCTAACCCACCGTTTGCAAATTAAAAACCAAGAGTGGATCTGGGTTAAAGTGGAAGGCAGGGTCGTTAAACGGGATAAAAAGAGCCGGCCTACTCGAGTGATCGGAACCATTATCGAGATAACAGAACTCAAGCATGCACAATTGGCCCTGGCCCAAGAAAAAGAACGTGCGGAAACTACCTTAGAATCTATTAATGACGCCGTTATAACCACTGACGAGTCATCCATTATTACGTCTATTAACTTTATAACCAGTCGCTTACTGTCCTTAAATTCAACCCAAGTGATTGGTAAGCGTTTAAACCAAATTTGTACCATCCAAGAAGAAGATAGTAACGATACCCCTCTCGACCTGAGCCAGCTCAGCTTACAATCAGACTCTGCGTTCAACTTAACCAAACTAAAGCTAATGAACGCCTCTGGTGAACGGTTTAACGTTGAATGTTCAGTCTCTCCGATCCACTACGATGGCCTAAAACCGGTGGGAACTGTCATGGTTATTCGAGATGTTACCGTCGCTCGCAAGCTATCGTTAGAAATTGAACATCGGGCACAACACGACTCGTTAACGGGCATCTATAATCGACATGCCTTCGAAACAGCGCTGGCCGATAGCATTCAAACTGAAACCTTTGAGCATATCCTTTGCTACATCGATTTAGATCAATTTAAAATCGTGAATGATACCTGCGGGCACGTAGCCGGTGACGAGTTACTCAGACAATTATCAGCCGAACTTGCTAAAAACATTCGTAAAACAGATGTTTTTGCAAGATTGGGAGGCGACGAGTTCGGCATCTTGATGCAGCACTGTGACATTCAGCACGCCACTAAGATCGCTAAGCAAATCAAAAAAACCGTTTCGGAATATACCTTTCACTGGGAGGATAAAACATTTAAATTAGGCGCCTCCATTGGTTTAGCCACCATTAACCCCATTACATCGCCTACACTCGCCATGCAACATGCCGACACTGCCTGCTTTTCAGCTAAAGAGCAAGGACGCAATAGAATCCATGTTTACCACGCAGAAGACGACCATAACGCCTCTAGCCATGGACAGATGGGCTGGGTTCCTCGCTTACACAAAGCCTTGGCAGAAGATAGTTTTGAATTGTTCGTGCAAACGATTATCGATCTACAAACACCTACCATGGCTGCCTCGCATTTTGAGATACTGATCCGCTTAAATGAAGGCGGAGAAATAATACCACCCAGTGCTTTTCTACCCGCAGCCGAGCGTTATAATCTCTCCAGCCAAATTGATCGGTGGGTGATAAAAAACACCTTAACCCTTCTTAATACTCACGCTGATAAATTAAGGTCTGACGATATCTTCAATATTAACCTATCAGCCACCAGCCTCACCGAACCAAACTTTCTTAACTTCGTGCAAGCAAGTTTCACATCAAGCCATGTAGCACCCACCCATATTTGCTTCGAAATTACAGAGACAGCTGCTATTACTAATTTAACGGCTGCTAATACCTTTATTAATGAATTAAAAAATATGGGTTGCCAGCTCGCTTTGGACGATTTTGGCAGCGGCTTATCATCATTTGGCTACCTTAAAAATTTCCCTGTCGATTATTTAAAAATCGACGGTTCTTTCGTAAAAGATATCTTAGATGACCCTATCGATGCAGCCATGGTTAAATCCATTAACGAAATAGGTCATATTATGGGCAAAAAAACGGTCGCTGAATGGGTTGAAAACCAAGACATTGCCGATGTTTTAACCACCATAGGCATTGACTACGGCCAAGGTTATCATTTTGATAAACCCTCGACTTTAATCGACATGTTAAAAAATCGTTGTCTGCCTGATTAAGGCTTAACAATAAGCTGGCTTGGATGCCTGACAGGCAAAGACCACACATTCTGACGTTTTTTAACCCAAGTCCTCACTTCAATATTTTTTCCTTGATAGTGTTCTATTGCTGGAAAATATTTTATGTTTGAACGATACAACCAAATATACGTAGAGGGCGCCAACCATAGCTTAGCACCCGATTTGAACAGTTCTATTCGTTGTATTGTTCCACTAATACGTCGCCAATGGCCCTTTGCCTTGGTTCCCAGGGTACTAACAGCGATTGGTTGATAGTCCGCCATCCCCCAAAGACCTATACCAGCCGTTTCAGCATTTATCTGAGCTCTGATTAATGAACTCATATGCTTTAAGTTTGGCGGATGTAAACTCAACACAGCCAAGCCTTCTTGCAGCATCAAGGCATTCACATGAACCCCATTAAGTAAAAAAACAAAGGCCAGAGTACGTCCGTATTTATCTTTTTTTTCAACGTCATACTCAAGATAAACCCGTTGATTTAACAACACGTTGGTTAATTTTCTTTTTGCTAACCGAGCCCCTGGCTCAGCCAGTCTACCTTTACCCGCCATTTCGGGGGTATTAATGCTTAATAGGCGAACTGTTCGTCCATCGTTTAACACTACCGTATCGCCATCAATCACCTTAATCACCTTAATCACCTGTTTGATCGGCTTAGCATAAACGTCATAAAAAAAAACGACACACACGACGAGAAAACACGTTTTGATTAGGTTAACCGCACAAGCAAAGCGTGTTCGCTGACAGTTTGATACACTTTTATCGCTATCCACTTGAATCATTTGCTATCCATTAGCTTATAATTAACTATAGTATTAACCCTGAAACTCATTTATTCACGTTTTATCATAACAGGCAGGTTCAATTTGTACGCAGGCATACAAACAAGACTCGACAAATTAAAAGCCCTTAAGCAAGACCACCTTCTAAGTGGTGGTTTAAAAGGCCTTGAAAAAGAAAGCCTTCGAGTCAATACGCAGGGTAAAATTTCTCAAACACCGCATCCCCTTGCGCTAGGGTCGGCGTTGACTAACCCGTATATCACCACTGATTATTCAGAGGCCTTACTCGAATTTATTACCCCACCGTTTAGCGACACCAAAGACACCCTAAATTTTATGGAGTCGATTCACGCATACACCTACCGACATCTAAAGGACGAGATGTTATGGGGTACCAGTATGCCTTGTATTGTCGACGGTGATATGAGCATCCCCATTGCTGATTACGGTCAGTCTAATATCGGCAAAATGAAACACATTTACCGGATTGGTTTATGGCACCGTTACGGCAGAAGCATGCAGGCCATTGCTGGCATTCATTTTAACTATTCTTTGGCTGATAATTTTTGGCCTGTCTATCAACAAATAGAAGACAATACGGGCCAAAGCCAAGACTTTATTTCTCAGTCTTATATGGATATGACGCGTAACATTCATCGCTATGGCTGGATTATTCTGTATTTGTTCGGCGCCTCACCCGCGATATGTAAATCTTTTTTAAAAGGCCGCAGCCATGCCTTTGAAGAGTTTGATGCAGGCACCTTGTTTAAACCCTACGCCACTTCACTTAGAATGAGTGACATCGGCTACAAAAACGACAGCCAATCTAATATTAATATTTCGTATAACAACCTTGACGATTATGTTTCTCGTCTGCTGGCGGCAACTCAAACACCGTATGCTGATTACCAGCGTTTTGGGGTTAAAGACACCGAGGGGAACTACCAACAACTCAATGACAACATACTACAAATAGAAAACGAGTATTACAGCAACGTACGCCCTAAGCAGGTAGCTAAATCGGGGGAACGCCCTAGCGAGGCATTAAAAAACCGTGGTGTACGCTACGTTGAATTACGGTCTGTTGATTTAAGTCCATTCGACCCCGCCGGTGTTAGCGAAACGCAATTATATTTTCTTGAAGCCTTTATGATTTTTTGTCTATTGGCCGATAGCCCAACGATGTCGCCAAAAGAAAAAACCTGCGTCGATAAAAACCTAACCCTGGTCGCTTCCGAAGGAAGAAAACCCAATTTATTATTACAAAAAAATGGTCGGGCAATTGACTTAACTAGTTGGGGCTTAGAACTATGCCAAGCAATGACCCAGTTATGTAAAACACTGGATGCCGACAATAAAGATAAACCCTATAGTTCATCACTGGATGAGCAAATAGCCAAATTTAATGACGTAAAACTCACGCCGTCTGCCATCGTTCTACAATCAATGTCGCAGCAGCAACTGCCTTTTTTTAAGTTTGCCATGAGCCAATCGAAACGGCATCTTGAGTATTTTAAAAGCCAGCCTATGGGCGCGTCTCAAATGCAGACTTTCGAGCTAGCCAGCGCCACTTCCCTTGAGCAACAACGACAGATTGAACAGACAGATACCGCGTCCTTTGAACGTTTTTTACAGCACTATTTTTCAACCGACAGAGTAAGCGCAAGCTAGCGCTGCGATATGCCAAAACCAGGTAGGCTTTTAAGTTTATTATTAAAACGCATGGGCCTGGTTCTTGCCAATTACCTTAATCAACCGGTTAAACATTATTTACACTTCAGCCT
>JAGPVU010000166.1 GCA_018066825.1 Cycloclasticus sp. | reverse complement strand
GAAAAATTCAACGATAAAACGGAAACAACCATATCCAATCATAAATACCGCACCCACTGCTTTTTGCGGACGTGGGCGACTAGAGAACCACCAAACAACGATGAATAATGCCAAACCTTCTAACGCTGCTTGATACAACTGAGACGGGTGGCGAGGATCAGGACCACCACCAGGGAACACCATGCCCAAAGGACTATCGGTTACACGACCCCAGAGCTCTCCGCCTATGAAGTTACCAATACGCCCAGTCATTAAACCAATGGGGACAATCGGCGCGGTAAAATCGGCAACCTCAAAGAAGCCTTTTTTGTATTTTCGGCCAAACAACCAGAGGGCAACTAACACGCCTAATAAACCTCCATGGAACGACATTCCGCCAGTCCAGATCTGGAATAACCAAACTGGATTATCTAAAAACTGACCGAAATTATAAAATAATACATAGCCCGCACGGCCACCAATAATGACCCCCATTGCACCGTAAAAAATCAAATCACTGACCTGATCTTTATTCCAGTTGGAGCCGGGCTGCTTGGCACGATAATTCGCTAATAACAAAGCGGCGGCAAAACCGATAAGGTACATCAAACCATACCAATGAACTTCTAATGGGCCATAACCTGCGATAGGCCCAATGGATAAAGCAACTGGATCAATATCCGGATACGTTAACATCTATACCTTCCCCTTTTGAATCATGCTTATTATTTTGCTTTGCACTGTTTTTGTACTGCTATCGTACTATAGAAATAAAAACTTCAAACCAACGATCAATAACAAAACAGCAAAGCCACGTTTCAGTAATTTTGCATCTAGTTTATGGGCTAACCGAGCACCTATTTTTGCACAAGGCACACTGGTAATAACAATACCTAAAACTGCAGGCCAATAGACAAAACCCGTTGTCCATTCTGGTAAATCCAGATGATTCCAACCGGTCGCCATATTACTCACTGCTCCGGTAAGTGCAATTGGTAAACCACAAGCGGCGGCGGTCGCGACCGCACGTTTCATCGGCACATTAACCCAAGTTAAAAAAGGCACGGCAAACGAGCCACCACCAATACCAAACCAAGCAGAACCAAAACCAATAATTCCGCCAGAGGTTAGAAGCCCAGGATGCCCTGGAACTTTACGCGTATTTGAAGGATTAAGATCAAAGGCCATTTTAACGGCCATCACTAAAGCAAACACACCGATTGCCATTTGCAGGTGTTCACCAGCAACGTCAGCTAATAACCAAACACCAATAGCCGTTCCTACGACAATTCCTGAGCCAATCCAACGCACAAGTTCCCAATCGACCGCACCATGCTTGTGATGCTCCTTGATCGAACTTAAAGAAGTGAAAATAATCGTTGCTAAAGAAGTCGCTAACGCCATATGAGTTAAAACAGAATCACTAATTCCCATCAGGCCGAAAGTAATCACCAACACAGGAACAATCACTAATCCACCACCAATGCCAAATAAGCCTGCCAGTAAGCCCGCTACGGAACCAACCAATAGATAAACTAAAAATGTCATATGGAGTTAGCCTTTTTCCTATAAAAATTTAACCTAAATATGCACATCATATCTATTTATATGCATACATCTAAAAAATAAAATGGCACATTATGGACGATAGAGAAAATTACTGCTGTTATTATTTTGATATTTTTAACTTGATCAATCTGATGTTAAAACCAAGTCCAAACCTATGTGTCTAATTTTATGTGTCTAATAACCTTTCAATGGCAACCTAATTCAGAGCAAAAGCTCGTTATTAGCGCCAACCGTGACGAATTTTTAAATCGCCCGGCCCTTGAACTACATCAATGGGAAGACGCTGATGGCGTGTTTGCAGGAAAAGATTTGACCCACGGCGGCACGTGGCTCGGCGTACAAAAGACGGCGCAGAAAAGCCCCCGCTTTGCTTTTTTAACCAATCACAGAGACATGTCTCCAGCAGCACGAAAGAAAACACCCTCGAATCCAATTTCTCGCGGTAAGCTGGTCTTGAATTTTTTAACCTCTGATATTTCAGCCAGCGACTACCTAAAACAGCTTGAAGTAACATCACAGCAATACGATGGCTACAACATTGTTGTGGCGGAAGGAGACAACCTCGGTTACTTTTCTAATCGTTCAGATGCACCCGCCAAACTGTTAGAACCCGGACTCTATGGTCTCAGCAATGCGCTATTAGATACGCCGTGGCCAAAACTCACTCAGGCGAAATCTTCACTTAATCAATGGCTACACTCTGATGAATATGAGCATGAAAACGAACGTCCACAGCTGGCCGGTTTGTTAGCGTCTACCTCAGTGGCGGCAGATGAACAGCTGCCAGTAACCGGCATAGGTATAGAAATGGAGCGAATATTGTCCAGTCAAAAAATCATAACCCCAAACTACGGTACACGCTGCAGTACAGGCGTGATTTGGAACCGCTGTATCCGTGGCAATAAAGATGAGGTGGTAAATAAAACGGAATTGGGAGTTGCTGGTAAAGCAGAAGATCAGATTGAAATTTCAGAAGTCAGCTGGAATGCAGACGGCTCGGAACGCAGCCGCTGCCAATATGTAATTCAGTCGAGCTAATTGCGGCCAGGGCCAATCATTCGGCCTAAGCCTTCTTTTTCTAAGGCCAGTTCAATTGTTGCAGTAATGACATGAGCGTTCTCTAACTGCATCACTTCGGCTAAAAGGTCTTGTGCCCAAGCTAAGCTCACACCCCGAATCACTGACTTCACTTTGGGTAAATTGGAAGCGTTCATCGACAGCATTTCATAACCCATTGCCATTAGTAACAAAGCGCCTAATGGATTACCTGCTAATTCACCACAAATACTAATGGGTTTTTTAATGGCTTTTGCATCTTGAGCAATGTTGTACAGCGCTTTCAATACCGCAGGGTGAAAGGAATTATAAATATCCGCTACCCGAGGATTGTTGCGATCGACCGCTAACAAGTACTGAGTTAAGTCGTTACTACCCACCGATAGAAACTCAACTCGCTGGCCAATTTCTTCTATTTGATAGACCGCAGCAGGCACCTCAATCATCACCCCGACTTCTGGCATATTTACCGTTATGCCTTCTTCTTCGGTTTCTGCATGAGCGCGATAAATCAAATGCAAAGCCTCATCAACTTCACCCACACTGCTAACCATTGGCAGCATAATGCGTAAGTTATTGAGACCAATACTGGCCTTTAGCATGGCTTTAATTTGTAACAAAAATAACTCAGGGTGATCCAGCGTGACTCGAATACCCCGCCAGCCCAAAAATGGATTCGCCTCTTGGATAGGGAAATACGGCAAAGATTTATCCCCACCAATATCCAGCGTTCTCATCGTTACAGGGTTCGGTGCAAAAGTTTCTAATTGCTGACGATAAATAGCTTCTTGTTCTTTTTCGCTAGGAAAACGGTCTTTAATCATGAAAGGCACTTCTGTGCGATAAAGACCTACGCCTTCTGCACCACGCTCACGGCTGCGCACTGAATCCGTAATTAAACCGGTGTTCACCCATAACGGCATACGATAGCCGTCGGTTGTTACCGCTGGTTTATCTCGCAAACACTCAAGATCTTTATTAAGCAGTTGCTCTTCTTGATACAGTTTTTCATATTCTTCGCGCAATCGCTTCGACGGCCGAGAAAATACACGGCCGCGATAGCCATCGACCACCAGCTCTAAACCGTCTAGCTGAGCATAAGGCACATCAACTACCCCCATAACCGTGGGAATACCCATTGCTCTAGCGAGAATAGCAACGTGAGAGTTGGAAGAGCCCTGTATAGAAACCAATCCTTTTAGCTTATCCGTTGGAATTTCACCTAGCATCGCAGGCGTTAACTCTTCACTCACTAAAATTGTATTATCGTGATATTTGGTGACATGACCTTGGTCTTCAGTTTCTTGTAGGTAAGCCAAAATACGGACACCTAGATCACGAATATCGGCAGAGCGCTCTCGTAAATACGCATCATCCATTTTTTCGAAATGACCAATGTACTTTTGCACAACCTGTCGCAAAGCACCGGGAGCCCAAGCGCCTTCTTTAATTTTATTGATAACATCTGCGCCTAGCGCTTTGTCAT
>JAGPVU010000162.1 GCA_018066825.1 Cycloclasticus sp. | reverse complement strand
TTCCTTCACGTTTTATCCACCGCTATAGTATAGAAAATCACCCCCTTATGACAATCCAAACGACTATCTTCAAACTAAGTTTTATTAAAAAGGCTTTAAATCACTTTTATTGTTGTCTTTATTTGAAAGACTCAGCAAATTAATACATAATTAAAAGCTTATATATATGAGGTTCCGAATGAAAACACAACTTATTATTAATAATGAAGCCATCGATGCTTCATCTGGCGCAACCTTCGAGCGTCTTAACTCTGTGACTGGAAAGGTCGTTACCCAAGGCGCTGCTGCCACGATAGAAGACGCTAATAGGGCGGCCGATACTGCCGCTATCGCATTTAAAACATGGTCAGAAACAGGCCCGACTGAGCGCCGCATGCTACTGCTTAAGGCCGCTGATATTTTAGAGAGCAAAACCAACGACTTTATTCAAGCCATGGCGGCAGAAGTGGGCGCTTCACCGCTTTGGTCCGGCTTTAATGTCATGATGGCCGCCAGCTTATTTAGAGAAGCCGCGGGCTTAACCACCCAAATCCAAGGCGAAACCATTCCTACTGATAAGCCTGATACCTTATCGATGACCTTTCGCCAACCGGTCGGGGTTATCCTCAGCATGGCACCATGGAATGGCCCGGTTGCTCTAGCAGCCCGCGCCATTGCTTACCCTATTGCTTGCGGCAATACAGTTGTTTTTCGCGCCTCAGAAGTGAGTCCTAAAACACATATGCTCGTGGTTGAAGCCTTTTTGGAAGCCGGTATACCTCCAGGTGTACTCAACGTCATCACGCATGCAACTGAGGACGCGGCAAGCATTACCGAAGCGCTCATCGCTCACCCAGCTATCCGTCGTATTAATTTTACCGGTTCAACCCGTGTGGGCAGTATTATCGCGCAACAGGCTGGGAAGTATTTAAAGCGTTGTTTATTAGAACTGGGCGGTAAATCGCCATTAGTTATTCTTGACGACGCAGATATTGATGAAGCCGTTAGAGCGGCTATTTTTGGCTGTTTCCTCTATCAAGGCCAAATTTGCATGACCACCGGTCGCATTATTGTAGACGAGAAGGTCGCCGATGAATTTATTGAAAAATTCGCTCTAGCCGCCCAACAGCTCTCGCAAGGTGACCCTGCCGTTGCTGGTAATGAACAGTGCATTATTGGCCCTTTGGTGGAAGCCTCATCCGGCGAACGCTTAAACAGTATTGTTAAAGACGCGGTTGATAAAGGCGCTCAGCTAGTCACCGGGGGTAGTGCAGATGGTGCAACCATGCCGGCAACTATTCTTGACAAGGTCACGAGCGACATGCGCGCCTACCATGAAGAGTCATTTGGCCCAGTTATTTCCGTTATTCGCGTCACGGGGGATGAGCAAGCTTTATTGGTTGCGAATGATACCGAGTACGGTCTATCCGCTTCGGTGTTTAGCGGTAACTTCCCTAGGGCAATGAAATTGGCAAAGCACATTGAATCCGGTATTTGTCATATTAATAGCGCAACGGTTAATGGTGAAGCGCAAGCACCTTATGGCGGAACTAAAGCCACGGGTTATGGCCGTTTTGACGGCCGTGCGGTGATTGATGAGTTTACCGAGTTGCGTTGGGTAACCGTTGCACCCAATCACGTACATTACCCGTTCTAACAATAGCTACCGCTCAGCCTGCATAAGTTAAAGGCGGGCTGAGCTTTTCTCTTTGCTACAGTTTTTCCAGCTTAGCGTACGCCAGCATTAACCACTTTGATCCTGCGCTTGAAAAATTGACTTGCACACGGGCCTGCGCACCACCACCTTCGTGGTTTAGTACTACGCCCTCACCAAATTTAGCGTGCGACACCCGTTGTCCCATTTTAAAGCCGTTGTCTGGTGCTTGCTTTAAACTTGAGCTATAGGTTTCGGCTACCGGCCTTGCAACCCGCGCACCTAGACGCACCTCTTGCATTAACTCAGCCGGAATCTCACGTATAAACCGCGACGGCATCGGGTAAGTCTCTTGACCGTGCAAACGCCGCGACTCGGCATAAGTTAAATACAACTGTTCCTTAGCACGGGTAATACCCACGTAGGCTAAACGGCGCTCTTCTTCTAACTTGCCCACATCGTCTACCGAACGCTGACTGGGGAAAAGGCCCTCTTCCATACCGGTCAAAAATACTAACGGAAACTCCAGGCCTTTTGCTGAATGCAGGGTCATCAATTGCACGCAATCTTCAAATTGATCACCTTGTGCATCACCAGCCTCCAGTGCCGCGTGCGCTAGAAATGAGTCCAACTCACTGAGGTTCTCATCGGCCTCCGCTTCATAAGAAAACTGCCTCGCGGCATTGATCAGTTCTTCTAAGTTTTCTACCCGCGCCTCGCCCTTTTCACCTTTTTCTTTTTTATGAAATTCGATCAGCCCCGACCGGCTTAACACCTGTTCAACCTGTTCGTGCAAACTGGCCGATTGTGTATCACTAGCGAGTTGCCGGATCAAACCCAAAAAGCCCGATAGTGCGCTTAACGCCCGACCGCTCAACTCCGTGCCTTGGCATAAGGTATTCGCCGCTCGCCAAAGGCTGCTGTCAGCTGCCCGAGCGTGCTGACGAACAATATCTAAGGTTCGCGTCCCTAAACCGCGTGTGGGTGTATTGACAATGCGCTCAAAGGCAGCGTCATTTTCATGATGCGTAGCCAATTGCATATAGGCCAGGGCATTTTTTATTTCGAGCCGTTCAAAAAATCGATGCCCGCCATACACTCGATAGGGCACCCCAGCACTCATTAAATATTCTTCAAATAAACGTGATTGTGCATTCGAGCGATACAAAATGGCCGTTTCTGCTCGCGCATGATCACGACTAACCCAATCTTTAATCCTATCCACCACAAAACGCGCTTCGTCTTGATCGTTAAACCCCGCGTAGAGTGATATCAGTTCGCCGTCGTCGCCATCAGTCCACAGCTCCTTACCCATCCGTCCGTCATTATTGGTGATAACGGCATTAGCGGCCTGTAAAATGGTTTTGGTTGAGCGGTAGTTTTGTTCTAGGCGAACGATTTTATGTAAGGGATAGTCTTTTTGAAAACGATGAATATTTTCTACTTTAGCGCCACGCCAACCATAAATTGACTGGTCGTCGTCACCCACCACGTATAGATTATCGTCCTCTTGCGTGAGCAACCTTAGCCAAGCGTATTGAATGGTATTGGTATCCTGAAACTCATCCACCAATACGTATTTAAAGCGTTGTTGATAATGCCGCCTTAGCTCATCATTATCACGCAGCAGCTCATGCGCTCGGAGTAATAACTCGGCGAAATCGACCAGCCCCGAACGCTGACAGCCACGCTCGTATTCGGCATAAATTTCTAGCATTTTTTGTTCAAAATGATCACCCGACGGCGCAATATGCGCGGCCCGCCGGCCTTCATCTTTTTGACCGTTAATAAACCACTGCACTTGCCGTGGCGGCCAGCGCGAATCGTCCACGTTCATGCTTTTTAACAAGCGCTTAATCATTCTGAACTGATCATCGGAATCCAGCACTTGAAACGCATCCGGCAAGCCAAGCTCTTGTGCATGCATACGCAACAAACGATGCGCGATACCGTGAAAGGTACCAATCCACATACCCCCAACAGGTGTCTGCAGCATAGACTGTACGCGTTCACGCATTTCGCCGGCCGCTTTATTGGTAAACGTTACCGCCAAAATGCCGAAAGGCGATACCCCCTCCACCTGCATTAACCATGCGATTCGATGCACCAGCACCCGGGTTTTACCGCTGCCCGCACCGGCTAAAATAAGCGCCGCTTTTTCTGAACCACTGACCGCATCACGTTGCGCGTCGTTTAAACCGTCTAATATATGTGTAATATCCATAGCAATTATTTTAACGTGTATCGCCTAATTTAGCTTTGCTTGTTTGACATTCATACGCTTGGCTTTACTATGAAACGATGAACGATACCGATGAAAAAGAACAACGCACCATCGCGCATTACGACCGTAGTGCAGATGCCTTTTGGCACGGTACAAAAGACCACGATGTGTCACAAAACATTCACGCCTTATTGGATGCCTTACCGAAAGACAAGGCTTTGGATATCTTGGATTTTGGCTGTGGCCCAGGGAGAGACCTACAGCAATTCAAACAGCTAGGCCACCGCCCGATAGGGCTGGATGGTTCGGCAGCTTTTTGCAAAATGGCCCAGGAATACAGCGGCTGCCCAACACTCAACCAAACCTTTAGCGAAATCGACTTAACAGGTTTCACATTCGATGGTATTTTTGCCAATGCGTCGTTGTTTCACGTGCCAAAAAATCATTTGCCCCACGTGTTAAAGGTATTACATCAGGCGTTACGGCCTAACGGTGTACTATTTACCTCAAACCCGCGTGGCAATAGCGACGGCTGGCAAGGTCAACGCTATGGGCATTATCTTGAACTCGAATCCACTCAACGGTATCTAGAACACGTTGGTTTTAAAGTATTAAGTCATTATTATCGTCCGCAAGGCAAGCCACTCGATCAGCAGCCTTGGTTGGCACTCGTCAGTTTAAAAACATGAGTCATTAATGCATGAATACATTTCAAACATACCGACAAAACGCTTTTCGCTCACTGTTGATTATCATCATCGGTTTCAGTGTTTTAGCCTTGCTCGGTCTATACAACCCGATCGAGCACTTTCAATCGACCATTCAAAACGACGTCATTGACAAACTGCGTACTAAAGCAAAAATGGGGAATGCTGAGGCTCAAAATAAACTTGGTACATTTCTCTACACCCGTGCCCAAGAAAAACAAGGCGATTTTAGCGAAGCGATTATCTGGCTTGAAAAAGCCCACCAGCAAAACAACCCCATTGCCGAATTAAACTTAGCCTTTGCTTATAAATCAGGCCACGGTGTAGCCCCAAGCAAGGAAAGGGCTATCGAATTATATTATCAAGCAGGCATCAACTTTTTGCAGCTAGGCTTTCCTCTGGATGCTAAGGACTGTGTGTACGAGATCAGTCAAATAAACACTATCCATCCCCTAAGGCGTGAATTGATCAACGCCATTAAGGCCTATCAAGCCGCTGCTAACTAAACCTTTTTATAAATTTCAGCGCCCTTGCTTGTAAACTCCGCAGATTTTTCCGCCATCCCAGCGGCCAATGCATCTTCAGCTTTAATGCCTTGCGCTGCTGCGTAATCGCGCACGTCTTGGCTAATTTTCATCGAGCAAAAGTGCGGGCCGCACATGGAACAAAAATGCGCTACTTTAGCGGAATCTTTTGGTAGCGTCTCATCGTGGTATTCACGCGCACGAGCAGGGTCTAAACCCAAATTAAATTGGTCTTCCCAGCGAAACTCAAAGCGCGCTTTGGATAAGGCGTTATCACGAATTTGCGCACCCGGGTGACCCTTCGCTAAGTCGGCTGCGTGAGCGGCAATCTTATAGGTAATAATCCCAACCCGTACATCTTCTTTATTAGGCAAACCCAAATGTTCTTTCGGTGTGACATAACACAACATCGCACAGCCGTACCAACCGATCATCGCCGCACCAATGCCTGACGTAATATGATCGTAACCCGGCGCGATATCGGTGGTTAAAGGGCCTAAGGTATAAAATGGCGCCTCATCACAGCATTCAAGCTGCTTGTCCATATTTTCTTTAATCATCTGCATCGGCACGTGGCCAGGGCCTTCGATCATGGTTTGCACGTCATGCTTCCACGCGATTTTGGTTAGCTCACCCAAGGTTTCTAGTTCACCAAATTGCGCCTCATCATTGGCGTCTGCAATTGAACCTGGGCGTAAGCCATCACCCAGAGAAAACGATACATCGTAGGCTTTCATGATCTCGCAGATGTCTTCAAAGTGGGTATAAAGAAAGTTTTCTTTGTGGTGCGACAAACACCATTTGGCCATAATCGAACCACCACGCGATACGATCCCAGTCACTCGTTTGGCCGTCATTGGCACGTGTTTTAAACGTACACCGGCGTGAATAGTAAAATAGTCGACCCCTTGCTCGGCTTGCTCAATTAAGGTGTCTCGATAAATTTCCCAGGTTAGGTTTTCTGCCTTACCGTTAACTTTTTCTAGCGCTTGGTAAATCGGCACTGTGCCGATCGGTACCGGCGAATTACGCAAAATCCATTCGCGCGTTTCATGAATATTTTTACCCGTAGACAGGTCCATAATCGTGTCGGCACCCCAACGAATACCCCAAACCATTTTGTCTACTTCTTCTTCTATCGACGAGGTAACGGCTGAATTACCCAAATTACCGTTAATTTTTACTAAAAAATTACGCCCGATAATCATCGGTTCTAATTCGGGGTGATTAATATTGGCGGGAATGATCGCCCGACCACGGGCAATCTCATCGCGCACAAACTCAGCGGTAATCTCAGGCGGAATGCTCGCCCCAAACGACTCACCCGGATGTTGTTGTGCATTCACTTCGGAACGCTTCATGTTTTCGCGGATCGCGACATATTCCATTTCTGGGGTAATAATGCCTTTTTTGGCATAGTGCATTTGGCTAACATTGGCACCCACCTTTCCGCGTCGGGGCGAATGGACGTGTTCAAAACGTAACCTCGCCAGCTCAGGGTCGCCCTGTCTTAATTGGCCAAATTTAGAGCTCGGCCCACTCAATTGCTCGGTATCATTTCTATCGTCAATCCAAGCGCCGCGCACATCGGGCAAACCCTTGCGTAAATTGATTTTGGCCACAGGGTCGGTATAAACGCCTGAACAGTCGTAAACAAATACATCTGGATTTTTTTCGATACCGGTACTGCTAGTCGTATCGGCGAGTTTAATTTTGCGCATTGGCACTCGAATATCGTCTCGCGAGCCTTGGATATAAATCTTTTCTGAGTTGGGTAAAGGCTGGATGGCCGCGGCCTCCATCGCCTCTGTTTTTTTCTGAAACGCTTCGGGGATTGCACTCATAACGGCCTC
>JAGPVU010000156.1 GCA_018066825.1 Cycloclasticus sp. | reverse complement strand
TTTGAATATGCTCTTGTTCTAACGTGGCAACAATGCTGGGCTTAACTTCTTCAAACGTAGGCGGTGTCCCTTCGCGTTGTCCTGTGCGTAAAATAATGTGCCAGCCAAACTGGGTTTCCACCGGTTGCTTGGTGTACTCATTGTCTTTCATCGCTAGTACGGCTTTTGAAAACTCAGGCACCATACGTTGGGGTGTAAACCAACCCAATTCGCCACCTTTAGGACCACTAGGCCCAGTCGAGTATTCTTTGGCGAGTTCGGCAAATTTGCCGCCTTTGTTCAATTTTGCAATCACTTCTTTTGCTATGGCTTCCTCTTTAACTAGAATGTGACTGGCTTTTAGTTCGGTCATTTTCATTTGGCCGATTTTGTCGTCGTATTCTTTTTTTATAATGTCTTCACTAATCGGGTTGTTATCAAGGTAGTCGATCATGGCAACTTGAGACAGCATGCTTAAGTTTATAAACTCCATTCTGGCTTCAAAGCCGGGTGTTTTATCGAGCTTTTTCTTAAAGGCTTGTTCTTTAAGTAGTTGCATATTGACGATATCATCAGTCAGCCGTTCTATAGGAAGACTGCTTTCCTCGTTAGACTGCCGCCGTTCTAACGCATAAAATTGTAAGGTGGATTTTTTTAATTCAACACCGTTTACCACTGCTACGGTGGGGTCTTCTTCAGCTAACGCTAACTGGGAAACGGATGCCAGTAATAGTGAGGCAAGAATTGCTGATGTTACCTTCATTTAAATCTCCTGTTGTTGAGGTTGTTCTTCGGGTGTGTGTGCTTTGATGCTGAGTGCGTGAATCTCGCTTTTCATCATATCGCCCAAGGCGTTGTAAACCACTTGGTGACGTTGAATGCGGGATTTATTGTTAAATTCATCGCAGACGATAGTTAAATAATAATGCCCACCGCCTGATTTAGCCCCTTCGTGGCCTGCGTGGGCCTGGCTATCGTCGAGTACCTGAATAAACTTAGGTTGTAGCGCGCTGGTCAAGGTGTCTTTTATTTTGTCAGTTGTTGTCATAGTGTTAAAAATTAGCTCGTTTGTTAAGGGTCTTTGTTAGATGTCGGTTGGGTGTTTTCTAGGTATTTCATCAAATACAGGCCTTGAGCAACAATAAACATCAAGGTCATACCCAGCATACCGAATAATTTAAAATTAACCCAAGTATCGGTATCAAAATTGTACATAACAAATAGATTTAAAGCGCCCTGTACGATAAAAAAACTGGCCCAAATAACGTTTAATTTCGTCCAAACGGTATCAGGTAGGCTAAGGCCTCCACGCATTATTCGTTTAATTAACGGTGTGTTACCGATAAAGTGACTCAATATACAAGCCAAAGCAAACAGCCAATTAATAACCGTGGGTTTCCATTTAATAAACAGCTCGTCTTGTAAATACAACGTGGCACCCCCAAAAACAACAATAATGGCTAGGGTGGTGATATGGCTGGCTTCAAATTGACGGGTATTAAACCAATGCCAGCCAACTTGAACAAATGAGGCGGCTATCGCAACCGCAGTGGCGGCGTATAAGCCCTGCCATTTATAGGCGATAAAAAATAAAATGATAGGAAAAAAATCCGTAATAGCTTTCATGTTTATAAGATCAAGCTAACAGGTCAATGCCGAGCTGTTCATGTAATTCATCTCGTAGTGGTTGATCAGCCAACGCTTGATTGTCTAAATACGATTGAATGGTTTTTTGGCTTTTATAGTCCAAGGCTTGCGTATGTGAAGTTAAACTTTGCTTTTTATCAAGCAATTCAATGTGTTCAAAAAGTTCGGCTCGGTTTGATTTTTTTGCTTGGATAAGCGTGCTGCTAGCACTGCTATCCGCCGATTTTTTCTCGACGTTATCATTGTTAGCCAGCCTATTGTTAGCAACGTTCTTAGCAGGAACAAGAAGGTTGGACTGGATTAAATTTGCTTGAATGTTCATTAACGATAATTGTTACAATGGCAATTGGTTATAGACCCAGATAACTATATTTTATTTACGCGTCGCAATCTAACACAATTAATATAAATGCACTATGAATCCATTACAACGATATTCGTCTGATCAGGCCAATGCAGGTTTTATAAAAGACGAAGCGCAAGCAGTGGTTATTCAGCGTTTAGATGACTTGTATGCCGATTTATTAAAACATAAAGGGGCTAAGCAGAACAAACCAACGGGTTTTTTAGCCAAATTACTATCCCCACAAAAGTCGATCCAAACAATACCTAAAGGCTTGTACCTATGGGGTGGTGTAGGGCAGGGTAAAACCTATTTAATGGATATTTTTTATGATTCATTACCCTTCAAAGAAAAACGCCGCACTCATTTTCATCGTTTTATGCAAAAGGTTCATCGCCAGTTAAATGAACTGAATAATGTCAGCGATCCCTTGCAACAAGTCGCGGATCAAATCGCCAAACAGAGCAAAGTATTATGTTTTGATGAGTTTTTTGTTTCCGATATAACCGATGCGATGTTGCTCGGTCGTTTGTTTGAGGCCTTGTTTGCGCGGGGTATATGCTTAGTGGCAACGTCAAACATTGAACCCGATGGCCTCTATAAAGACGGCCTGCAGCGTGCGCGCTTTTTGCCTGCGATTGAGGCGTTAAAAAACCATTGTGAGGTGATCAAGCTCGATAGTGGCACCGATTACCGCCTGCGCGAATTGGAGCAAGCAGAAATTTATCACTCTCCTTTAGACGAGCAAGCCAATGTGGTGTTGTCCGAGCTGTACCAGCACATGACAGCGGCAGATATTGAATTTGAATCCAGCCTAGAGATAGAAGGGCGGATCATTCCTGTTAAACAGTGCGCCGAAGGCGTGGTGTGGTTTGATTACAGCGTTATTTGCAATATTCCACGTGGCGCAGCCGATTATATCGAGGTCTCACGCTGCTTTCATACCGTCCTTGTGTCGGATGTTACCGTTATGGATGATTTAACTAACGACCTAGCAAATCGTTTTATTAATTTGGTTGATGAGTTGTATGCGCATAATGTTAAGCTAGTTTTATCCGCAGAAGTGCCGGCAGAACAGTTATATCAAGGTAAAAAACTCGCTTTTCCATTTGAGCGCACGGTGAGCCGTTTGTTAGAAATGCAATCACACGACTACCTAGAGCGCCCCCATTTACCGTAAATCAGGAGAAAAACCATGAATACCCAGACCCAAACAGAGATTGAAGCAGCGGCCTTTAGGCGTATTATCAAACACTTTCAAACCCATACCGATGTGCAAAATATCGACTTAATGAATCTTGCAGATTTTTGCCGCAACTGTTTTTCTAAATGGTATATGGCCGAAGCCAACGAACGGGGTGTT
The DNA here is from genome assembly GCA_018066825.1 of Cycloclasticus sp. Lineage (GTDB taxonomy): Bacteria > Pseudomonadota > Gammaproteobacteria > Methylococcales > Cycloclasticaceae > Cycloclasticus. The sequence goes on along the minus strand of JAGPVU010000156.1, from coordinate 1,077 downwards.
AGCGTAGATTACGACGCCGCGCGTGAAGTGGTGTATGGCATGCCGTTTAACGAATGGAAGGGAAAACACCAAAAACCCGCTACAGCTGAACAGTTAGCCGCGTTTGAAGCCGGTGAAAAAAGACGGAAGGGCGAGTAAATTGTTAAACAAATCTGCGCGCTTTTTGCGCGTGGTGTTTAGCGTGTTTTAGAAGGGGTTATTGCTTGCTGCAGTTAAATATAACAACGAGCACAAGGAGTAATAAAATAAGTCAAACTGACTAAGCCCCTTGAACCGTTGATTGTTTTTCTATGGGTTACCGGTTAGCCTTTATCGTCGCTTGCTGGTATAGCTTGATCGTCCTGCTGCTCAGTCTCATCTACCCCTGCTTTTTGTAAACGTTTCTCTTCTTTCTTTTTCTTTTTTGCGATTTCTTTCTGGCGTTTTTCAAACGCGTAATTGGTTTTAGCCATGGTTACTGTCTCCTACGTAATTCTATGATGGGAAGCGGTATGATACGGTATTTAGTAAGTAATTTGGCTCTTCATCGTATCTATCACAACCCAAAGCCATAAGAAGGCGCTAAATCGATAGTGGAGAGCCAGCTAAGCTGTGCAGCGTTATCAATTAAGTGGAACCGAGTTGTTTAGTTTTGGGCCTGATTATCGTGTTAGGGTTTATTTATAAACCAACGGACGCATTATTAGTGCCGCGTTTTGCACGTTGTTTCGATTAAGTCGATAAGTATTCGCTCAACTTTACTGCCACCAATACCAATACGCGCTCCTGGGGTAAGGCTTGCCAAGGTCTGTGCCGAGCGCTGATAGTTAGCTGTTACGAAATCACTCAATGATGACACCAGTGCAAGTGACACATCGCGATTTACCCCATTGGGTGCGGCGGAGATGGTTTCTTCACACCGTTTAAGCCCTTTTATATCGCCTGCTGTAGCATATAGGGCAGCCACGTGAAGTGCGATAAAGGGGTGCCCCATCATTCCCCAAACGCGTTCAATTTGCTTAAGTACATCATCGCCCAATGGGTTTGTTTGGCCCGTTTGTAGATAGTCCCTAAGCAGAAAACCGCCACAATCAGCCA
>JAGPVU010000147.1 GCA_018066825.1 Cycloclasticus sp. | reverse complement strand
GAAGTAGCAGGCGAATCGGGCGGTGGTTTAGTCAAATTAGTGATGACAGGCAAATATGAAGTTAAGAAGGTGTCGCTTGATCCTAGTTTGTGTAACGAAGGCGATCGAGAAATGTTAGAGGATTTGGTGGTCGCGGCGATTAACGATGCAGTGCATAAAGTAGAGAACGAAAATAAAGACAGTATGTCGGGTATGACCGCGGGTATACCTTTGCCACCAGGCTTTAAGCTACCTTTTTAACATGCAATCAGAGCCGATATTACAGCAGCTAATGCAAGCCCTACGCTGTTTGCCGGGGGTGGGTCAAAAATCAGCCCAGCGTATGGTTTTTCATCTGTTAGAACGTGATCGAAAAGGGGCTTTTCAACTAGCACAAAGCCTCGCCGAGGCGGTGGATAAAATTGGTCATTGCTCAGCCTGCCAGACCTTAAGTTCGAACGACATCTGTGGCCTGTGTTCTGATAACTCGCGTGAGCATCATTTATTGTGCATCGTCGAAACACCCGCTGACGTAATGGCCATAGAAGACGCGACTTCATTTAAGGGCTTATATTTTGTACTGAATGGTCGCTTGTCACCATTAGATGGTTTAGGCCCGGCTGAAATTGGCTTAGATAAACTGGCGCTTCGGATGCAACAAGGGAAAGTTAAAGAAATTATTTTGGCGACTAACCCTACGGTTGAAGGTGAGGCAACGGCGCATTATCTAAGCGATATGGCTAAAAGGCATCAAGTAAAAGCAACCCGTATTGCGCACGGGGTACCCTTTGGCGGCGAATTAGAGTATATCGATAGCGGCACGCTATCACATGCCTTTAGTGGTCGAAGCGAAGTTTAAGCTCAAGGTAGCGTCCCTGTCTTACAATCTAAACTAAGCCTTAAAGTGGGTGACCACATTAGGCTCATAAAGGAGAATAGTAATGAGTGAGTGCTTGTTTTGCAGTATGGTCAAGGGTGATATTACGCCCGATATTGTCTATCAAACCGACTCGGTTTTAGCGTTTAGAGACATTAACCCCCGAGCGCCAGTGCATATTTTAATCATCCCGAAAAAACACATCGCTACCTTGGCAGATGTAGGAGACGAGGATACGGTGTTAATGGGCGAAATAATGCAGGCGGCTAAAAAAATAGCAGAATTAGAAGGTATGGCAGAGTCAGGCTATAGAACAGTGTTTAACTGTAAACGCGATGCAGGGCAAGAGGTGTACCATATCCATTTGCATTTATTAGGTGGCAGAGCCATGCAATGGCCGCCCGGTTAAGTACTCAGCTTTTCTCTTAACTTAAGGTACCTTGCATAACGCGCTTGCGACATAGCGCCATTTTCCACTGCCTCTTTTACTGCACACTTGGGTTCTCTGAGGTGTAGGCAGTTCGCGTATTTACACTGATCGGCCAGTTGTCTGATTTCACGGTAGCCACTCGCCAAACTGTATTCCGTAATATTAGCCAGACCAAAAATATTGACCCCGGGGCTATCAATAACCTCACCACTGTTGGCTAACTTGTATAGGGTCGATGAGGTAGTCGTATGTTTTCCTAGGCCTGAGACGGTGGAGAGCACTTTGGTCTGTAGTGCTAAATCAGGGATTAAAGCATTAATAATGCTGGACTTGCCTACCCCCGACTGACCGACGAGTATGCTGGTTTTGTCGCAGAGTTGTTGGTTTAATTGTTGTAACCCCGATTTGTCTTTTGCGCTTACTTTTATCAGGTCGTAGCCTAAGTGTCGGTAGTTTGCTACGAGCTCGTCGATCTTTTGCTTTGCAGCTTCATCAAGCAGATCAATTTTATTTAAAACGATCAGCGGCGTAATGTCTTGTAGCTCACAGACAATTAAGTATTGGTCGAGTAACAGGGCGTCTATATTGGGTTTTACAGCTAAAATGGCAACCAATTGGTCGATGTTTGCGGCGACGGGTCGGGTGGCACCACTTTTTGCCGGCCTAGACAGTAGCGAGCGGCGGGGTAATATTTTTTCAACCCGACCAGCGCCTTCTTCCGTGACCATCCACTCAACGTCATCACCTACTGCAGCTGCTTCTAGCTGGGTGCGTTTTTTACACCGCGAAGTGTTGCCTTCGGCATCTTCAATAATCAGTGCCTTGCCTACGTGTGCTACAACTCGGCCACGATTAAGTGGTTGCTGTTGAACCTTAGATGGGTTTAATGGTTTATTTGAAATGATAAAACTCGTTATTTAAATAACTGACGGCGTCCTCAATATCCTCATCAAACCACTGTGTGCCCAAGGAGAAATCGCAGCGTTTCACTTGAGCTGTTAATGCGGCAAGGTCGTGCAATTTTCGTTTGTCTTGCTGGTAAATATCAACACCGTGGCAAGCTAGACAATTTTCGGCATGTAACGAGCGGCCGTTTTCAATATCTACGGCGTGCGCCTGAAAGTTTGCTAAAAGAAACAGGCTAATGAGGGTGATTACGATCAAATGGTTTTTCATAGGGCGCCTGCTATTTTTTAAGCACTGGAGTCCAAGGTTTTCAAATGATTAATTCGAACACCAGCGGGTGGATGGCTGTGGTGAAAGCCTGAATAGATAGGGTCGGGGGTTAGGGTGCTAGCATTATCACGGTATAATTTAACCAACGCCTGAATAAGGAACTCTGGTTTAGTCATGGTGCTGGCAAAGGCGTCTGCTTCAAACTCAAATTTACGTTGCAGGTGGCTACTCAGTGGTTGTAAAAAGGTGGTAAAAACAGGCGTAACGAGAATAAATAGTAGCAGTGCAACAGCATTATTTATTTGTAGTATGCCTAGACCATCAAAAAACCATGTTTGATTGTTAAGCCAGCCAAGCAAGGCGAATCCAACTAAGGTGACCAGGGTAGATACCAGCATCTGCTTATTGATGTGCTTACATTTAAAGTGGCCTAATTCATGTGCCAATACGGCTTCGATTTCATCAGCATTTAAAGAGTCGAGCAGGGTGTCATAAAAAACGATACGTTTGTTTTTGCCGACTCCGGTAAAATACGCATTGCCATGGCCAGATCGACGTGAACCATCCATCACATAAACACCCTTACTATTAAAGCCGCAACGTTCTAACAATTGCTGGATTCGTTGTTTTAACTGTTCATCTTCTAGCGGGGTAAAGGTATTAAACAAAGGGGCAATCACCGTGGGCAATAACCAGGTCATAAAAAAAGTAAAGCTAATGGTCAGTATCCACGCATAAAGCCACCAATAATCACCCATTGCTCCCATTATCCAGACTAGGGCGTAAAGCAAGGGACTGCCGATTAAAAACATCAAGCCAAGTTGTAAGCCCTGGTCTTTAATAAACTGCCCTAGGGTTGATCGGTTGAAACCGTATTTTTGTTCAACGTTAAAGGTTTGGTATAGTTGAATTGGCAATTCGACGAGGTGCGCTAGAATGAACACGAACATAATGATCGCGACGCCAGACCACAAGTCGTGATTAATCATGGCTTGTGACTGGAGAACAATGAAGTTAATCAGGCCGCCCAACGTTAATAAAATTAATAATGCGCTACCGATGATCGTGCTTAAAGTGGATAGTTGGGTCTTTTCAAGTGTGTAATCAGCAGCTTTTTGATGGGCTTTTAGGTCAATTTTTCCTATAAAATCAACAGGAACTTCATCCCGGTGTTTTGTTATATGGGCTATTTGGCGACGGTTTAACCAAATTTTTAGCACCATTGACGCAATAAGAAAAACTAAAAATAGATAACTGAATTCATTCATAATGTCATTATTGTTCGAGTAACTTAATAAAACTTAAAAAGGTATTTCAGATGGCGCTAGATAAACAAAACTTAATATGGATCGACTTGGAAATGACCGGTCTAGATCCTGAAACCGATTCTATCATTGAAATTGCTACGATTGTCACTGATAAAGAACTGAATGTATTGGCTGAAGGGCCGGTATTGGCGGTTCATCAATCCAAAGCAACCATGGATGCTATGGATGCATGGAATCAAAAGCACCATGGGCAATCGGGTTTGATTGAGCGGGTATTGAGCAGTTCACTCAGTGAAAAAGATGTTGAACAACAAACGATTGAATTTTTAAAACAATGGCTGCCCGAAGGTGCATCGCCTATGTGTGGTAATAGTATCTGTCAGGATAGGCGTTTTATGGCCAAGACGATGCCGACACTTGAAGCGTTTTTTCACTACCGAAACTTAGATGTCAGTACGCTAAAAGAATTGGCCAGCCGTTGGGCCCCCAGTATTATGGCTGGCTTTAAAAAGAAGGCCACGCATCAAGCCTTAGCTGACGTAATCGAATCGATAGAAGAACTTAAATATTACCGCGAGAACTTTCTTAAGTACTAGGTGGATTGGTTTTAAGGTGTTGTTGCTTAATGGCCCAGCTAACGTGTTCACGAATAACGGCATCTTCGCTGGACACCCTTTGTTTTAAAGCAGCCACAATGCCGCTGTCTGCTGGTGCATTGCCAAGGGCAATAGCAATATTCCTAATCCAACTGGTATAACCAATACGACGGATGGCAGAACCTTCGGTTTTCTTTAAAAAGGTGGCCTCGTCCCATTTGAAAACGTCCAGTAACCCGGTGGTGTCTAATTGCTGGCGGGGCATAAAGTCTTGCTCCTCAGTTATGTTGGCAAAGCGATTCCATGGGCAGACTTGCTGGCAATCATCGCAACCATAAATGCGGTTGCCCATTAACGGACGGAACTCTTCTGGAATGGCACCTTTTAATTCAATCGTTAAATACGAGATACAGCGACTGGCGTCTACCGTGTACGGTGCGACAATGGCTTGGGTGGGGCATATATCAATACAGCGAGTGCATTCGCCGCAGTGCTCATCAGCAGCTTGATCGATGGGTAAAGGTAAATCAATGTAGAGCTCGCCTAAAAAAAACCAAGACCCCGCCTGCTTGTTTAACACATTGCTGTGTTTGCCTATCCAGCCTAAGCCGGCTTTTTCAGCAATCGCTTTTTCCATTACCGGTGCGCTATCAACAAAGGCGCGATAGCCAAAAGGGCCGACTTTTTGTTCGATTAAATCGGCTAAACGCTGCAATTTTTTACGCATCACCTTATGGTAATCTCGGCCTAAGGCATAACGAGAAATATACGCGCGCACAGGGTCTTGCATTAAGGCATCGGTTTGAGCCATTGGTTCGGGTAAATAGTCCATTCGGCAGGAAATAACTCTTACAGTTCCGGGGTGTAACTCGGCCGGTCGAGTGCGTTTAGAACCGTGCTTATGCATGTACGTCATATCCGCATGGAAGCCGGCGTCAAGCCATTTGCTTAATTGGTTTTCAGCCTCGGATAAATCCGTATCGGTAATACCTACTTGTTGAAAGCCTAACGACTGCCCCAATGACTTTATGTCGTCGGCTAATTGTTGTAAATCAATTGGGTTTTTAATCATCTTGGTAAGCTAAAAGGGTGTTATTAGGTTCTATGCCAATTGGCAGCATCAAGCATGTAAATTATATGGCTTAAACGGGTGAGCTTTTATTGTAGTACGAAAGAGTCGCTAGAGGCGTTCTTCTTCAAAGATGCTTGTCGCTCCATGGCCAGGTATAAAGTGCTTCTTTGTTAAAAGAAGTGATCGCTAACCGTTGGTATTGCAGCCTGCTCTTGGTTCTGGAAATTTAAGCGGAGATTATGATAACAGGCGCAAAATACCGATCTTAGTTAAAGCCGATTTTTTAGTGTAATTGCTGGGTATTTAACAAGACTTACTGGGCAACGATACATTAGAATTAAACGTCTATTCATTTGTTAATTAATGATCATGGTACAACCTTTATTTACCGCTGAACAAGTACGCGAGATAGACCGGCAAGCGATACAAACACTATCCATTACCGGTTACGATTTAATGCAACGTGCTGGCTTAGTATTATTTGAACAACTTAAGCAGGTGTCGGCGCACAAAGAAGCCGTGCATATTTTTTGCGGAGCAGGCAATAATGCGGGTGATGGCTATGTGTTGGCTAAATTATTACTTGAATCGGGCATTACGCCGCATGTTTATGCCCTGTCAGTGGGCGCTGATTTAACTGGGGATGCGTTAAGCGCGTTTAAGGCGTACAGCCAGCTTGGTTCAGTAAATAACGTATTACCTACGGAGCTTTCGTCGGGTGTTATTGTTGATGCACTGATTGGGACGGGGCTAAATAAACCCTTGATGGGGGCTTATTTAGACGCCGTCAAGCTGATTAATCGTGCACAACTGACAACCCTGGCTGTTGATATTCCGTCGGGTTTAAATGCCGATACAGGCTATGTACAAGACGACGCGGTACGGGCGGATAAAACAGTGAGTTTTATCGGCCTAAAAAGGGGGCTGTATACCGCTGATGGGCCAAGCTATAGCGGAAAAATAATGCTGGACGATTTATCCGTGCCTCAATCGTTGTTTGCAATCCAGCCTGTAGAGACAGAAATGTTGTCCTTAGCTGAACTTAAAAAAAACCATCAGCCGCGTGAAAAGAATTCACATAAAGGGGACTTTGGCCACGCATTAATGGTGGGCGGTGATCACGGTTTTAGCGGCGCTATTCGGCTTGCTGGTGAAGCTGCTTTGCGCGCGGGTGCAGGCTTAGTTAGTATCGCGACACGAAAAGAACACGCGGCGTTCATCAGTGTGGCGCGTGCCGAATTAATGAGTCACGGTATCAGCGGACGCGCGGATTTTAAAAAACTAGCGACTTGGTCTACTGTATTAGCAGTAGGGCCGGGTTTAGGGCAAACACCTTGGGCCTACGAGCTGTTTGAAGTAGCGTTAGACTTGAATAAGCCAATGGTTGTGGATGCTGACGGGCTTAATTTGTTAGCAAAAGAGCCGCGTAAGAATAACAGCTGGGTTTTAACGCCGCACCCTGCAGAAGCAGCGCGATTATTGGCTTGTACAACGCAACAAGTCCAATGCGATCGCTTTGCGGCAGTAAAGCAATTGCAACAACAGTATGGCGGCGTCGTTGTTTTAAAAGGCTCGGGCAGTTTAATCTGTGGTGGTGGTAATGTCTATGTGTGTGCCGCGGGTAACCCCGGCATGGCATCAGGTGGTATGGGTGATGTGCTGACGGGCATTATTGCAGCCTTGCTTGCACAAGGGAGTAGTCTTATTGAAGCAGCAAAATTAGGCGTTATGGTTCATTCTGTGGCAGCGGATCGAGCCATAGCATCAGGGGAAAAAGGCTTATTAGCCAGTGATTTAATGCCCTATATTAAAGAGTTAATGAATGAATATTAAAGATGAACAGGCGATGTTGGCAGCCGGCACGGCTTTATCAGAACAACTTAAACCGGGTATGCTGGTTTTTTTAATTGGTGACTTAGGCGCAGGAAAAACCACTTTCGTACGGGGTGTTTTGCGAGGTTTGGGGCATAGCGGCGCGGTAAAAAGCCCGACGTATAATATCGTTGAACCTTATGAAATTAACGGAACGGCGGTTTTCCATTTTGATTTGTACCGTTTGCACGACGCTGAAGAGTTGGAGTATATGGGGATTCGTGATTATATAAACGAAAGCGCCATTTGCTTTATTGAGTGGCCAGATAGGGGCGAGGGCCTATTACCGGCTGCTGATTTACAAATTTATATAAAAATACATCAAAGTGAGCGCGATCTTCAAATATTTCCGAGCATTGATTTATAAAAATACTTGACAAACAGATAGTTAAGGAACTATTCTCGAAAAAACCTTGGATTTAAGTGAGGATGAGTTTGTATTTATAACTCAATAAGCCCTATGAGAATAAGTATTAAAAGCTGTGTCGTTAAGATGCTTTTTTCAGCATTGTTACTATTGCTGAATCATCAATCTGTATTAGCGGGCGGTGCTAAACAGGTCGACTCACTAAGGTTTTGGACAGCACCTGATCACACGCGTTTGGTACTAGGCATTACTTTACCCATTGAACACCGAGTGTTCACCTTGGATAACCCGCCTCGTTTAGTCTTGGATTTAGATGCGGTGGCGCTTAATACTCCGATGCCGACGTTTTCCACTGACCATCAAGTCGTTAAGCAGATGCGGCATGCGCCGAGAAACAAAAAAGACCTGCGCGTTGTTATTGATTTAAAGCAAGGGGTCACAGCTAAAAGCTTTTTATTAAAACCGAATGCGAATTATGGCCACCGTTTAGTGGTTGACTTGTACCCTAAAAAGGCAAGGTCGGCTAGAACGCCGGTTGTGATTAAAAAGACGGCCAAAATAGTAACCAATAAAAAATGGATTGTGGCGATTGATGCAGGGCATGGCGGCGAGGATCCAGGTGCTAAAGGGAGTCGGGGAACACGTGAAAAAGACGTAGTATTAGCGATTTCTAAAAAACTAGCTGCGCTCATTAATCAACAATCTGATATGCAAGCTTACCTAGTTCGGACAGGTGATTACTATATTGGTTTACGTCAAAGGATGGAAAAAGCGCGTCTTGCGCGGGCAGATTTATTTGTGTCGATTCACGCTGATGCGTTTAAGGACCAGCGCGCAAAGGGCTCATCTGTTTATGTCTTATCAAACCGTGGTGCAAGTAGTGAGGCAGCGAGGTGGTTAGCAGACAGTGAGAACGCAGCAGATTTAGTGGGTGGGGTCAGCTTAGACGACAAAGATAACGTGCTAGCCTCGGTATTGCTCGACTTATCCCAGAACGCAACCAAGGATGCTAGCGCAACGGTGGCGGCTGAGGTGTTAAAAAACCTAAAAGGGGTTGGCCATGTCCATAAAAAACGTGTTCAACACGCCGGTTTTATGGTGCTTAAATCACCCGATATTCCTTCTATTTTAGTGGAAACTGCCTTTATTTCAAATAGACAAGAAGAGGCGAAATTACGTGATACACGGCATCAAGCGAAAACGGCCAGCGCCATACTACGTGGCATTAAGTCCTACTTTGCACAGCAGCATCAGCATTCAACACCTGCAACGCGTATCGCACAAACCAGTTATAAAATTCAAAAAGGCGATACCTTGTCAGCCATTGCTGAGCGTCATCGGGTCTCGGTCTCTTCTTTGAAGAAAGCCAACGGGATACAGAGTAGCCGGATTAAAATAGGACAGGTAATTCAAATACCCAGCTAGTTTTTTTTCGATACAATGCGTGTAAGCTAACACGCATTTTTAAGGTATTGAACCGCAATGGCAATTAAGCAACTCCCCCCACAACTGATTAATCAAATCGCCGCTGGCGAAGTCATCGAGAGACCGGCTTCGGCAGTGAAAGAGTTGGTCGAAAACTCCTTAGATGCTGGTGCTTCATACGTTAGCATTGAGATCGAAGAGGGAGGCTCGCGTTTAATTCGGGTACGTGACAACGGATCAGGGATCGATAAAGCCGAGCTCGGTTTGGCGCTTAGTCGGCACGCGACGAGTAAAATTGCCTCGTTAAATGATCTAGAAGCGGTGTTAAGTTTTGGTTTTCGTGGTGAGGCCTTGCCCAGTATGAGTTCTGTCTCGCGTTTAACACTGGTTTCACGAATGGCCGACGAGTCTGCAGCGTGGAGCGTTAAAGCAGATGGCACTGAATCCGAATTAGAACCCACGCCGATCGCTCACCCGGTAGGTACGAGTGTCGAGTTGCGAGACCTTTTTTATAATACGCCGGCACGAAGAAAGTTCCTTAAAACTGAAAAAACTGAATTCGGTCATATCGAAACAGTCATCAAGCGAATGGCGCTCAGTCGTTTTGATGTTGGTTTTACGTTAAAACACAATCAACGACTGGTCGTCGATCTTAAGCCTGCTTTAACTAATTCACAAAAAGACCAACGGGTCGGCTTGTTGTGCGGTGAAAGTTTCGTAGAACAATCGTTGGAAGTTGACGTTATTAATGGTGATTTAGGCTTGCAAGGCTGGGTCGGTCTACCGACATTTTCCCGTTCACAAGCAGACATGCAGTTTTTTTATGTTAATGGGCGTTTGATACGGGATAAGTTAATTAATCATGCCGTTCGGTTAGCCTATCAAGATGTGTTGTTCCATGGTCGTCATCCTGTCTATGTGTTATACCTAACGATTGACCCCGTTTTGGTCGATGTAAACGCCCATCCAGCTAAATTAGAAGTGCGTTTTCGTGAAAGTAAAGCGGTACATGACTTTGTTTATCGTCGCGTAAAACAATTGCTGTCTGATGTTAGGCCGGCTGATAGTTATGCGGTTAAAACCATTGAGCCATTCTCGCAAAACATAGGTGCGGAATATAAGGACATGCAGCAGAGGCCGTTGACCATGTCGATTGCCGAGTCGTCGTCAGCTTATCCTACCACCCCTTCTTATTCCTCTGCTTCAGCCTATAGTCGGATGCCTAGCACTAGGGTCGAAAATCATCGAGCTATTGAGGGGCAGGCGATACCTGCCATGGGATTTGCTATCGCCCATTTGCACAATACCTACATTTTGGCCGAGTCCGATAAAGGCTTGGTTTTAGTGGATACCCATGCGGCGCACGAACGAATTATTTATGAAAAACTAAAGTCGCAATACGATACAGGGCATATGCCATCGCAACCTTTGTTGATACCACAAAAAATACAGCTGTCTGACGAGGAGATGCTGTTATTTGAAGAATATCATCATTTGTTTGACGGCTTGGCGTTGGAGTTGAGCGCGGCTGGGCCGAATACGCTGCTGGTGCGAGCAATACCGGTGTTATTAGCCACCAAAGACCCAGAAAAGCTGGTGCGAGATTTATTACAAGACCTTTCTCATACTGGGGAAAGTGATAGCATTAAAGAGGCCTGTTATGCCGTATTGGCCAGCATGGCTTGTCATGGGTCAATTCGCGCCAATCGCCGTTTAACCGAAGTGGAAATGAACGCCTTGCTGCGCGACATCGAACAAACCGCAAATAGCGGTCAATGCAATCATGGTCGACCGACTTGGGTATTGCTCAATGCACAGCAACTCGATGCACTGTTTTTAAGAGGTCAATAAAGGCATGCTGGCTAAGTCCTTAGCGGACGTTATTTTGTTAATGGGGCCTACCGCGTCTGGTAAAACAGCGTTGGGCATAGAACTAGCAAAGTCACTCGATGCTGAAATTATCAGTGTGGATTCAGCCTTAGTTTATCGCGGCATGGACATCGGGACGGCAAAGCCTGATACAGAAGAGCGCCAAGGAATAAAGCACCATTTAATCGATATTATTGATCCGTCAGAAGTGTTTTCAGCCGGACAATTTAAGGATCGGGCGCTGTCATTAATCAAAGAGATTCAGGAAAAAGGTAAACAAGTTATTCTCGTCGGCGGCACCATGTTGTACTTTCATGTGCTACTGCAGGGCATGGCTAAATTACCGGATGCAAACCCAGTGATCCGTCAAGATATCGATGAACAGGCGCAGCGCGAGGGCTGGGCTGTCATTCATCAGAGATTGAAAGCGGTTGATCCAGTGGCGGCGGCGCGTATCCATCCAAATGATCCACAACGGATTCAACGCGCGCTTGAAGTGTACTTAAGCTCCGGAAAAACACAAACACAGTGGCTAAGCGAGCAAACTTTCGATGGCCTACCGTTTAATGCCATTAAAGTAGCTGTCGCGCCGGCAGATCGTTCGTTGTTACATGAAAAAATCATTCTGCGCTTTGACCAGATGTTGGCCGCGGGTTTTTTGGATGAAGTGAAAGCACTGCGCCAGCGAGGTGACTTAACAGCGGCTATGCCAGCGATCCGAGCGGTTGGCTATCGACAAGCATGGTCTTTTCTTGAGGGTGACTATAATCAACAAACGTTCCGCGATAAAGCCATTATTGCCACACGACAATTGGCAAAAAGGCAATTTACTTGGCTGCGGCGACAGACGGATGCCTTGAACTTAGATAGCAGTGATAAATTAGCCAAGGATAAGATACTGGCGCTGATTGATTAAAATAATACCTTTGCCCTTGAAATCACGTTATATTATCGCCATAACCATAACCATAACCATAACCAAGGGGTAGGCTTAAGAGTAGTAAACTCTTTTAGGTTATGATATGTTGCATTGCAAACCAAGTGGCAACGAGTTGACGTATAAGGTTTGTTACTAAATAAAAAAAACAAAACAAGGAGCAAGGTATGTCTAAAGGACATAATTTACAGGACACTTTTTTAAACACACTTAGAAAAGAACATATACCTGTTGCCATTTTTTTGGTCAACGGCATTAAGTTACAGGGCCAAATCGACTCTTTTGACCAATATGTAGTGATCTTAAAAAATGCGGTCAACCAAATGGTTTATAAGCACGCTATTTCTACCGTTGTGCC
>JAGPVU010000132.1 GCA_018066825.1 Cycloclasticus sp. | reverse complement strand
TGGCTTAATAATTCGGAAAGCTATGTACGTATACGACGATTTTGACCAACGCATCATTAATGAACGCGTTGCGCAGTTCCAAAACCAAATGGACCGCTACTTAGACGGTAAAATTCCTGAAGATGAATTCTTACCACTTCGCCTACAAAACGGCATCTACATTCAGCGCTACGCGCCAATGTTACGTATAGCCGTGCCTTACGGAATGCTTAATAGCAAACAGATACGTCAATTGGCCACTGTTGCCCGTGATTACGATCGAGGCTATGCTCACGTGAGTACGCGCCAGAACTTCCAGTTTAATTGGCCAAAACTGGAAGAGTGCCCAGAGATTCTCGGTAAGCTTTCAGAAGTTCAGATGCATGCAGTACAAACCAGTGGTAACTGTATTCGTAATACCACCACAGATGAATACGCTGGTGTTGTTGCTGAAGAATTAGTAGACCCGCGCCCATATTGCGAAATTATTCGCCAGTGGTCGACCTTTCATCCGGAGTTTGCTTTTTTACCGCGTAAATTCAAAATTGCTGTAAACGCAGTAGCAGACGCAGACCGTGCTGCAACGCGTATGCACGATGTAAGCGTTCAGATTATTCGTAACGATGCTGGTGAGCTTGGTTATCGTGTTTTTGCTGGTGGTGGCTTGGGCCGTACACCTATTCTATCTTCTGTTGTACGTGAGTTTCTTCCAGAAGAAGATCTATTAACGTATTTAGATGCCATTGTTCGCGTTTACAACCAGTTTGGTCGTCGCGATAACAAGTACAAAGCTCGTATCAAGATTTTGGTAAAAGCTGTAGGCGTTGAGCGTTTCAGTGAAATGGTTGAAGCCGAATGGGAACATCTTAAAGATGGCGACGGCAAACTGACTCAAGACGAACTAACACGCATCAAGTCTCATTTTACTGAACCTTCTTATTTAGATATTGAAGCTAACCCTCAAAGCTATACTGATGCATTGGCTACAGACACCGCGTTTTCACGCTGGGTTGAGCGTAATGTTCGCGCTCATAAGAAATCGGGATACGCGATTGCTACTTTTGCTCTAAAGCAAAAAGGCACAGCACCGGGTGATATTACCGATAGCCAGTTGTTTGCCATTGCTGATTTAGCTGACAAATACAGCTTCGGTGAAGCGCGCACAACTCACCAACAGAACATTGTTTTAGCGGACATTGAGCAAGAAAAATTATACGACCTATGGAAAGAAGCCAAAGTCTTAGGCTTAGCGACACCCACCTTAGGTTTGTTAACAGACATGATTTGCTGCCCTGGTGGTGATTTCTGTGCTCTAGCGAACGCTAAGTCGTTGCCGGTTGCTGAAGCATTACAAAATGCGTTTGATGATTTAGATTACCTGCATGATTTAGGTGAGATAGATCTCAACATCTCTGGCTGTATGAACGCTTGTGGTCACCACCACATTGGTAACATCGGTATCTTGGGTGTTGATAAAAAAGGCGAAGAGTTTTATCAAGTATCTTTAGGTGGTGCGTCAGGCACGGATGCATCAGTTGGTAAAATCTTAGGGCCTTCGTTTGCTCGTGATCGCATGACCGACATCATTCGCACTATTTTAGATGTGTATGTATCTGAGCGCATTGAAGGTGAAAGTTTTATTGAAACCTTCCGCCGCGTTGGCATGGCGCCGTTTAAAGCAGCCGCTTATCCAGCTCCTGCCAAAGAAACGACTAAGGCATAAACTAAGGATCTCTCATGACTCAGATTATATTAGATAAACAAATCGCCAATGATGACTGGACCTTAGTAGCCGACGACGCTGCCTTGTCCAGCAATAAAGAAGTGATTAACTTCAGCCGCTGGGCTGCTGCCGAAGGTGCTGATAAAGATGCACTAATCGCTAAGCGTGATGCCGGTACTTTAGGTATTCAATTAAATGCTGGCGACACCGCTGATTTATTAGCCAACGATAGCCAAGGTTTTTCCTTGATCAACGTTGAGTTCCCTAAATTTGCTGATGGCCGTGGCTATTCCGCTGCGCGTTTATTACGCGAACGCTATGGTTTCACTGGTCAGTTGCGTTCTGTGGGTGATGTGTTATTCGATCAATTGTTCTTTATGATGCGCTGTGGCTTTAATGCCATGGCACTGCGCGAAGATCAGGATCTTGAATTAGCCGTTAAAGGCTTTGAGACTTTTTCTGCACCGTATCAAGGTGATGTGAACGATACTCGCCCGCTATTTCGTCGTCGTGGCTAAATCTTAATTTAGATGTTAGTCAAGCGATAAGTAGGCAACAAAAAAGGTCATTAACGGATTTATTCGTTAATGACCTTTTTTTGTTCTAGCTATTAATTAATCCTGAGCAAGGTCCAGCAAGTAACGCCCCTGCCCTTTGCCTGACAAAACATTGGCAAGTACTTCAGCTAACTCAGCACGACCAATTGTTTTTGTGAAATCAGCCAAGCTGGGTAACTGCCATTCGTTGGCGACTTTCTTAAGTAATAATAATTTGTCGGTTTGTGGAATTTCAACTGAATCCACACCCAACAGATCGACGCCGCGTAAGATAAACGGAAACACACTCGCACTGAAGTCAGCGCCAGCAACCATGCCACAAGTGGTTAATGCACCACCGTACTGCAACTGAGGTAAAACCGCGGCAATCATATCGCCACCGCAAGTATCGACCCCAGCTTGATACAGAGGGCGTGTCATCGGCTTTTTAGCCATGGGCAGTAATTCATCTCGACTTAATACTTCACTAGCGCCAAGGGTTAGCAGCCACTCTTTAGCACTTTCTTTGCCCGTCACTGCAACAACCTCAAAACCTAGTTTGGCTAATAAGGCAACAGCAACCGAACCAACGCCCCCTGTTGCTCCAGTAACAATGACTTTCCCTGCACTGGGTTTAATATCGGCTTTCAATAATTTTTCTACCGACAGCGCCGCGGTAAAACCTGCTGTTCCCCAGCGCATGGAATCTTCAAAACTTAATTCTTCTGGCTTAGCCAAAACCCAAGCAGAAGGCACTCGAATATACTCGCCATAACCACCGCAGGTATTCATGCCTAGATCATAGCCAAAAACGACAACAGCAGCACCTTCTTCAAATTGGCCTGATGCATCACTGACTACCGTGCCTGCAGCATCAATGCCTGGTGTATGTGGGTAATCACGGGTAACGCCTCTGTTGCCAGCGGCGCTCAATGCATCTTTGTAATTAACCGATGAATAGCAAACCTTAATTAAAACCTCACCTTCGCCTTTTTCATGGCCAATTTGAGGTAGGCAAGAATCGTCTACCAGCTGCCATGAAGATTTAACAACGGGTTTCTCATCATTTGTTTCAACTGCACGAAAAGCGAGCCATTGATTCATATTTTTTATTCCTATTGCTGAGCGTTAATAAACAAGGCTTTAAATGCGGTATAGCCTATTCTTATTTATTTCTAACCTTTGGTATGTGTTTGTGTGTTGATTAAGGTTAAGAAGCGCGTCGCTGCTTTTTCTATACCGATCTGCACAGCGATACCCAGTTTTTCTTGTAGGCTTTTTTTGAATTCATAACTGACTTCAAACACATCAGAATTTTTACACGCCGATACTAGGTAATCATCACTCGTACCTAATTCATCGATCAAATTATTTTTGAGTGCATCTTGCCCATACCAAACATCACCGGTTGCCACTTCTTCAATATTCACACTTGGGCGAAAGTTAGTAACGTGGTTTTTAAATAATACGTGAGTCTCTTCTAAGTCATCGCGAAACTTATCTTTGGCTTTGGCGCTGTTATGACCAAACATGGTGACTGTGCGTTTGTACTCACCCGCTGTAAACATTTCAAAATCAATATCGTTCTTCTTTA
>JAGPVU010000118.1 GCA_018066825.1 Cycloclasticus sp. | reverse complement strand
AGATGATTCGCAACTTTGTAAACGGTGGAGCGGCGATTTCTGTGTTAGCTCGGTTTAACCAGGCGGAGTTGTCGGTCGTCAATTGTGGCACTGCTTTTGATATTGATTTTGCGGATACCGATGCGGTAACAGATGCCAGTGCTATTAATGCCAGCGCAGCTCAAGAAAAACAAACGTTGATTAATACCCCCGTGACTCAAGGCACGGCAGACTTTAGCCTGCAAAGTGCTATGACTAAAGATGAGCTGAAAAAAGCATTGCGCTTAGGCCGCAGTATTGTAGATCAGGCAAAAAAAAACGGCATTGATTTATTCATAGCTGGAGAAATGGGCATTGGTAATACAACGTCTGCGTCTGCTTTGGGTTGTGCCTATTTAGAGCATTCTGTCGAAGCAATGACCGGGCGTGGAACGGGTATTGATGACGCTGGATTGAAAAATAAAATAGCGGTTATTGAACGGTCTTTAGAGCGTGTGATAAAAGAGGCATCGGTGGGTAAAACGATGCAAGGCGTTAGTTCTAAAAGAATTTTGCAAGAATTAGGTGGCTTAGAAATAGCTGCAATAACCGGGGCCTATATTCGATGCGCCCAATTAGGTATTCCCGCGTTAGTCGATGGTTTTATTACCACTGCCGCAGCGTTAGCGGCTTATAAAATGAATCCACAAGTGATTGATTGGCTGTTGTTTAGCCATCAATCGCAAGAGCAAGGGCATCAGTTAATTTTGACAGCGCTTAACGCCAAGCCTTTATTAGATTTAGATTTACGTTTAGGAGAAGGGAGTGGTGCTGCGACAGCGCTGCCAATATTACGTCAAGCCTGTGCGTTGCACAGTGAGATGGCAACTTTTGCTGAAGCCGCCATTTCTGGGGCTGATTCATCTGCGGAAATAGATTAGCTCTGTAAATTAGCTCTGCCAAAAACTTAACATTAGGATAAAACGAATGTCACTCCAGCCAACTTTTGTTGATGTGATGCGTCATGGCGAACCCGAAGGCAGCTGCCCAGACGGTGGTACTATTTTACGCGGCAGTATTGATCATGTATTGACACCAAAAGGCTGGAAGCAGGCAGAGCAGCGTATTATGTCTGTGACGGGGAATTTATTTTCTAGTCGTTTAGGGCCTAATAATTTAGAGGCTAATAATTTAGAGGCTGGCGCCAATTGCTGGGACGTTGTTATTACTTCGCCGTTACGTCGTTGTTCTGAGTTTGCCACTGCGTTAGTTAAAAATTCTACTACTACGCTGTTTATTAAAGACCCATGGCGTGAACTGGATTACGGTGATTGGGAAGGGTTGAGCACGCAAAAAATTTGGCAAGATTCCCCTGAAATTATGGAAAAAATGTGGCAAGCACCGTTAGAGTTTTGTGCCCCAAATGGCGAGCCAGTAAAAGAATTTAGCCAGCGTATTAATCACGCTTGGAATTCGTTACTGTCTGAGTTTCAGGGTAAGCGTATTTTATTAGTGTGCCATGGTGGTGTGATGCGCGTGTTATTGCAGCAGTTATTGTTGATGTCTCCAGAAGGCATGAATCGCTTTGCCATTCCTTATGCAGCGATGACGCGTTTTCGAGTAGATCATTCTCAATCGAGTGGAAATATTCAGCATTGGCCGAGTTTGATCAGTCATGCTAGTGACGAAATTAAACCTGAACCTAAATCTAGGGTTGATGTATGAGCGCGCTTAAAACCGCTTGGTTTTCATGTTGGTATGCGATTGCTTTTTTAACACGAATTCCTACGCCCAATTTATCCAAAGCACTGACAGAAAACAATCAAACCATCAGTCAATGTTCTTTATATTTTTATCCTCTTGTTGGCATGGTAATCGGTTTAGCACTATTTTTTATTTACGCTGTTTTTAGCTGGCAGGTGGGCCAAACTACCACGGTTTTTCACAGTTCTAGTTTGTTAATCGCCGCCTTTATACTCAGTGTATGGTGTTTAATAACAGGTGGCTTGCACATCGATGGTTTGGCGGATGCTGGGGATGCTTGGGTTGGTGGTTATGGCGACCGTCAACGTACATTGGATATTATGAAAGATCCAACCGTTGGCCCGATGGGCGCCATGCTAGTGGTATTAGTTCTGTTGGTGAAGTTTGCCGCTTTAGTTGTGCTGGTGGATACGTTAAATGGATTTTTATTATTTGGGGCATTAATGGTAATTCCCATGTTGGCGCGATTCAGTATTTTACCGTTATTTTATTTCACACCTTATGTTCGAGATAAAGGATTAGGCAGTGATATTAAACGCTCAATTTCGGCTGGCTTGTTGCTTTTAACGACGGTTATTTGCGCCGTATTATCGGTTATTTTTTTGCAACAAAAAGCGTTGTTTGTATTCATTATTTTTACCGTTATTTTTGTGTGGGCGCGAAGAATCATGATGCAGCGCATTGGTGGTACAACCGGCGATACTGCCGGTGCATTAATTGAAGTTCAAGAAGCTTTGTTATTGGCGGCTCTGGTTTTATAAATATAGCCTTCGGTGAGCTTTATCTATTTATTGAGCGTGAAATTTGTCTAACGCAAGCACGAGTTTTTGCCAGTCAAAATGCTCTTCAATCGTTGCTGCTAAAATCTCTAAACTATGCTCTCTTAGTTGTTGATAATCGACTTGGCGGAAAGCGTTTACTTGGCTGGCGCTACCTGCCCAACGCATGATAGCTTGCAAGGATTCAGGAGTATCCATTAAGCCATGCCAGTAGCTGGCCATAATTTGTTGGTCGTCGGATAGCAGCCCACAAATATGTTGGTCGCGGGTGGCGATAATAGATTGATGGTTATGAGTTGCAAAAGCGTCACTGGCGTTGATACTCAGCCCCGCATGTATTTCATAACCTTGAATATCACAAGCAGGCTGATTCGGTAAATTCAACTGACCCGATACGTTTTTTAAGGTTTTATCTGCCAGCAACTCGGTTTCTATATTGAGCCAACCAAAACCTTCGCTACTGCCTGCGTCGCCTTCTAAACCGAGTGGGTCATGAATGCTGTTGCCGAGCATTTGTAAACCACCACAGATGCCTAATATTTTCCCGCCAT
The DNA here is from genome assembly GCA_018066825.1 of Cycloclasticus sp. Taxonomy (GTDB): domain Bacteria; phylum Pseudomonadota; class Gammaproteobacteria; order Methylococcales; family Cycloclasticaceae; genus Cycloclasticus. The sequence continues at coordinate 338 of JAGPVU010000118.1, read as the reverse complement.
AGCGTAAGTGTTGCTGCAAATAGGGTAACCAGCCTTGTTCTTTTAGCCACTCTAAATCGGCGCGGGTATTTTTTGAACCGGGTAAAATAACAAGATCCGCTGCAGGAATCGGCGGTCTAGCGTTTTTTGTATCCAAGGAGTTAGTAGCAGAATTAGTAATAGAAGGGCCAACTAATTGCAGATCAACTTGTGGGTGTGCGGCCAGTGGATCAAGATCGGTATGGTTGCTGACTCTGGGATAAATGGGCACAACGACGTTGAGTTTGGATGTTGAAGAAGTAGGTGTGCTTTCAAGACTGTCAGAACAATTGTCAGAAAAAGAATCTTCAATAGGTGCG
>JAGPVU010000109.1 GCA_018066825.1 Cycloclasticus sp. | reverse complement strand
CGGCTTTCGTGAGCTTAGCTTACGGTTCATATAAAATAGAGGATAGACAAAAATGAGTAACATTGAAGAACGCGTCAAAAAAATCGTTGCCGAACAGCTTGGTGTAAAAGAAGAAGAAGTAACAAACGAAGCTTCGTTTATTGATGATCTAGGTGCAGATTCATTAGACACAGTTGAATTGGTTATGGCTCTTGAAGAAGAGTTCGACTGTGAAATCCCCGATGAGCAAGCCGAAGGTATTACAACAGTTCAACAAGCGATTGATTACGTTAATAATAATAACGATTAATAAATCAATATCTTATAGATAAGCACGGTTTGTTCATTAAACCGTGCTTGTTTTCATTTTAGAGAGTTAAATCCGTGTCTAAACGCCGAGTCGTCGTAACAGGTTTAGGTTTAATATCGCCAGTGGGCGGTAATACAGCTGAATCATGGGAAAATATTTTAAACGGTCAAAGTGGAATCACAGCGATTACTCGGTTTGATACCAGCGGTTTCCCATCAAATTTTGGTGGTGCTGTTAAAAACTTTGACGTTAATGATTACTTGTCTCCGAAAGATGCAAAAAAAATGGACCCTTTTATTCATTATGGCGTTGCTGCTGGTATGCAGGCCTTAGATGACTCTGGCATCCAAGTAACTGAAGAGAATGCCGAACGAATTGGTGTTGCGATCGGTGCCGGTATCGGTGGTATATCGGGTATAGAGTCCGGTTATGATGGATTTATGAAAGGCGGACCTAGAAAAATTTCCCCCTTTTTTGTACCGTCTAATATTATTAATATGATTTCTGGCAACCTGTCTATTTTGAGAGGTTTAAAAGGCCCTAATTTTGCTATTGTTACGGCCTGTACAACAGGTGCGCATAACATTGGTGATGCAGCAAGAATTATTCAATATGGCGACGCAGATGTCATGGTCGCCGGTGGTGCAGAAATGGCCACCTCGGTTACCTCTTACGGTGGTTTTTCTTCTGCACGTGCGCTGTCACGCCGTAACGACTCGCCTGAAACGGCAAGCCGACCTTGGGACAAGGACCGTGATGGTTTTGTATTGAGTGATGGCGCTGGAGTCTTAGTTCTTGAAGAATATGAGCACGCTAAAAAACGTGGTGCAACCATCTATGCTGAACTTGCCGGTTACGGAATGAGTTCAGATGCTTATCATATGACGATGCCTGCTAAAAATGGCGAAGGTGCCTTTCGCTGCATGAGAAACGCATTAAAAGACGCATCATTAAATCCTGAACAAATTAGTTATATTAACGCGCATGGCACCTCTACGCCAGCTGGTGATGCCGCTGAAACACAAGCAGCTAAAACGCTTTTAGGTGACCTTGCTTACAAAGTACCCATGAGTTCAACTAAGTCGATGACGGGTCATATGCTTGGCGCAGCGGGCGGTGTCGAAGCAGTCTTTTCCGTTTTAGCCATTCGTGATCAAGTAGCACCACCAACAATCAATCAATTTACGCCTGACCCTGACTGCGACTTGGATTATGTGCCGAATGAAGCTCGCCAAATGACAATAGATGTTGTTGTTTCCAACTCATTTGGTTTTGGTGGTACTAACGGCACGCTTGTATTCAAACGTCTTTAGATACCTCTAATCCAGGTGGCACTGGCAATTAAAGATCACGGCGGGTTTTCTTCATTTAAGATCCCCTACGAGACTGACTTACTGGACTTTCACGCGTACAGACCAGAACGCTACCCTTTTTTACTTGAAAGCCATCAACTACATCAGCCCAATGAAGGCGCAGATATTTTATTTGCATTCCCTGGTCAATCTATCGATCTGACCACCATCACAAACAACAACTTTTTTTCCGAATTAGATCAACAATTTACTACTGTCAATAAACAGCATGATTTACCAAGTGGATCCTCGTATCCTTTTACTGGTGGTTGGTTTGCTTTTCTAAGTTACGAATTGGTAGCGGCAATAGAAAATAAATTAGCCGCTATTCAAGTCGATACACGTTTACCGATCGCGAGTGTTGTTAGGATTCCTGCAGCCATCATCAAAAACCATAAAGACAAAAGCTGTTCAATTATTTGTGAAACAGGCCAAGAAACGCTTATTCGCAGTATGTTGGATGATCAGCGTTTAATGGGGCACAGTAATAACAAGCACACCCCTCAGGTGAACTTACAAGAAGCTCCGTCTGAGCTATTTATGGATGGTGTCGAAAAGATTAAACATTATTTGCGTGAAGGTGACACCCTACAAGTCAATTTATCCCGTCAATGGCACGGTGAATTATTAGCGGAGACTAATTACCTTGATGTTTATCGTTCGCTTAGGCAGCATAATCCGTCGCCATTTGCTGGCTTAGCACGCTTTAATGAGACGGTTATTTGTTCATCCTCCCCAGAACGTTTAATTCGTTGTTCGGGTGACTCTGTTCAAATGCGACCGATAGCTGGCACACGACCACGTTGTGATGACAATGTTCTAGATAAACAACTATCAGATGAATTGCTTCTTAACGCTAAAGAAAATGCTGAACACATCATGTTGATCGATTTAATCCGGAATGATCTTGGGAAAATTTGCACCACAGGTTCTGTGCATGTCGATGAGAAAATGTCCTTAGAGTCCTATGCCTCGGTCCATCATATTGTTTCAAATGTCAGCGGCCATTTATTAGACAACATAAGCCCTTCGGATATCATTAAAGCCGTTTTCCCTGGCGGCACGATTACAGGTTGCCCCAAAATCCGCTGTATGGAAATTATCAATGAACTGGAGGCAAGCCATAGAGGCGCTTATACCGGCTCTATGGGCTATATCAACAGAAATGGCGACATGGACCTTAATATATTAATAAGAACGCTTACGTTACAAGGCAACACTGTGAGTTTTCGAACAGGGGCCGGCATCGTGGCCGATTCAGTGGCCGATAGCGAACTGCAAGAAACGCGGCATAAAGCCAAGGCCTTGTTAGCGGCGTTGAACATAAATGCAGACTGATACACTCATCAATGGACGTGCCTCAGACTGCCTTGACGTGCGGGATAGGGGGTTCCATTACGGCGATGGCTTGTTTGAAACAATAGGGGTTGAGTCTTCAACACCCATTTTTCTTCACGAACACCTTAACCGTTTGCAGTGGGGTTTTGACGTACTGGGTTTTCCGCCGCTTGATCGATCGTTAATCCAAGCAGAGGCTCAACAATTGATTGGTGACCGTGATCATGGCGTATTAAAACTCATTTTATCCAGAGGCGTTGCTGATAGAGGGCTTTTACCACCTGAAGACCCCAAGATCACACGCATGATCTCTTTTAACTCCACCAGTCAACCACTTGAGCACCGTTTGCTTAGCCTAGACTTAGTTACTTGCGAAACGCGTTTGAGCCATCAACCAGTGCTGGCCGGAATTAAGCATTTGAATCAATTAGAACGCATCCTCGCCAGACGTGAGTTTGCCGAACTCAGCAAGACAGAAGGCCTTATGTTTGATCTTGATGACATAGCCATTGAAGGCACCATGAGTAACTTGTTTATTGTCAAAAATGGCACCTTAAAAACGCCTAAACTACAGCATTGTGGCGTGAAAGGTATTATTCGGGATTTTTTGATTAAAAGCGCTCAATTAGATGGGGTAAACTGTCTACAAACCAAATTAAACATAGACGATTTAAAGAGCGCCGATGAGATTTTCATGACAAATAGTTTAATGCCCATCAGACAAGTTAAGCACTTACACTTAGGTGGTGAAAGCTTTTTGATAAACAAAAATGACTATGCAAATTGGGCCTTGAATAAGGTTTTAGACGAGACGGCCCGACAAATAAGTATAACGAAAGCAATATGAGAAAATTATTTGCCATTAGTATTATTGCTACCAGCCTATCATTAGGATGGTTTTGGATGCTCTATCAAAATGCTAATCAACAATCTTACATTACAGAGCAAATGGGCGCCGTTGTCGTGAGTATTGAGAAAGGTCAAAATCTGAATGAGATCATTGATACGCTTGAACAACAAGCAGTTGTTGATGGGCGTTGGTTTAAATGGCTGGTTCGTTTTGAGTCGGCAGCCAATAAAATACAAGCGGGTGAGTATGAGTTTTCTGCCGGTACAACACCCAAGCAAATTTTACAATTTTTGATTAAAGGTAAGGTCAACCAGTACGCCATCACCCTAATTGAAGGGCAAACATTTAAAGAAATCTTAAACGATATCCAGCAACACCCTGCCATTAAATCAACCCTGCCAAAACAGTCTGATATGGCCCGTTATGTTGAGCTTGTTAACATTCCAGAAAAACACTTAGAAGGTTTGTTATTACCTGAAACGTATTTCTTTATCAAAGGAACGCCTGATGTCGATATTATCAAAAGAGCGTATCGCGCGATGCAAGTGTTTATTAATACGCAATGGCCCAAGCGAGATAAAAATGAACACATAAAAACGGTTTATGAGGCACTTATTTTGGCCTCTATTGTCGAAAAAGAAACGGGCGTTGCTAACGAACGTAAACGTATCGCCGGTTTATTTATGCGCCGTCTTGATATCGGTATGAAACTGCAAACAGACCCAACGGTTATTTATGGTATGGGGGATCAGTTTAAAGGTGATATTAGGTACCGTGATTTACGCACCGATACGCCCTATAACACGTATACACGCTATGGCTTACCACCTACGCCTATCGCCATACCAAGCAAGGCGTCTATAGAAGCGGTACTTCATCCCGAAACGACGAATAGCTTGTTTTTTGTGTCTAAAGGGGACGGTAGTCATGTGTTTTCAGAAACCTTACAACAGCATAATGCCGCTGTTAACAAATACCAGCGGAAAAAATAATAATGGAAAGTGGAAAGTTTATTACCTTAGAGGGTGTAGAGGGGGTTGGTAAGAGTACTAATTTAAACTTTATCTCCGACTACCTTAAGGCTGCTGGTAAATCGGTGGTTACAAGTCGCGAACCCGGCGGAACGGCTATTGCTGAAAAGATTCGTTCGATTTTGTTACAACACAGTGACGAATCATTGTGTAATGAGTCAGAGTTACTATTAATGTTTGCAGCCCGAGCACAACATATAAAAGAGGTCATAAGGCCCGCCTTAGAAGCAGGGCAATGGGTCGTTTGTGATCGTTTTACTGACGCGACCTATGCCTATCAAGGCGGGGGTAGGCAGTTTAATACTGATGACATAGCGTGGATAGAGAGCTTTGTACAAAAGGGCTTGCAAGCAGATAAAACAATCTTACTGGACTTGCCCGTCGACATAGGTCTCAAACGTGCTTCAGATCGCAGTGCGCCTGATCGTTTTGAAGTTGAAAAACGCGCATTTTTTGACGATGTCCGTAATGTCTATATACAGCGGGCGCAAAATGAACCCGAGCGTTTTTACGTTGTAGATGCATCGCAATCTATCATTGATGTACAACACTCAATAGCGGCTTGTTTAGATAAATTATTGCGTTATGAGTAAACGAATCAGCAGCCGCTATCCTTGGTTAAATGAATGCAGCGCCCAACTTGCTCGGTATATAGAGCAAGACCGCTTACCCAGTGCCATTATGTTAGTCGGCGAAAAGGGTTTAGGCCTTGCCACACTAGCCGAAGACTTTGCCCGTACGGTTTTTTGTGCGAAATTGGATCCAAATGGCTTAACTTGTGGTAGCTGTCAAGCCTGTTTGTTATTTAAGGCGGGTAGTTACCCTGACTATTTCCATCTTATTCCCGAAGAAGGTAAAAGCTCCATTCGTATCGATGCCATTCGCCAGTTAACGGCTTCGTTATCATTGAATAATCAATACCTTAAACCAAGAATCGTCATTATCAATCCGGCTGATGCCTTACTCCATCAGGCCGCCAACAGCCTATTAAAAACATTAGAAGAACCCAGTGATAACACCTGTTTGATTCTCGTTACACACGATTTATCCAACATATCAGCCACTATACGTAGCCGCTGCCAATTGTTGGTAGTCAACCATATTGAGCTTAAAAAAGCACAACAATGGCTTGAAAGCTTGGGCTGTGACAGTGCAAAGCAGTACCTTCGCCTCGCTAACAATGCCCCTTTATTCGCACAAGAGTTATGGCAGAAAGAAGCTTTAACAGCGCATAATGCGCTTTTTAACGACTTTGTAAAATTAATAAAGGGTCAAGTGGATCCCTTATTGTTTGCTGAACATTGTTTTTCCCAGCAACAATTACCCATGATTAATTGGATGTTATCTTGGTTAGCAGATGTCATCAAAGTACTTTTACAAACAAAAACTGAACGCATTGCTGATATTGATTTACTGGCTGACTTGAAAGTTATCGCAGAAAGGCTACACTTGGAGTCGATATACGAGATAATGGACAGCTTGACAAAAATCAATCAATTAGAACAAAGTCAGGTCAATCAACAACTAATGTTAGAAGAAATGGCTATTCAATGTTATTCGTTAACCGTCAATAAAGGTAAAAGTTAAAATAAATGAGCATCAATGAGAGCAATACACGCCAAGGAATTTTATCCTTAACAATCAAAGATAAAAATGCTTTATACGCCGCTTATATGGACTACGTTTCAGGCGGTGGTTTATTTATCCCTACGAATAAAAAATACAACCTCGGCGACGAAGTTTTCATGTTATTAAGCTTAATCGGTGAAAGTGAACGCATACCGGTAGCTGGTAAAATTATTTGGATAACACCCATTGGTGCAGAAGGTTCACGAGCTACAGGCGTTGGTGTGCAATTTAGCGAACAAGATGGTGGTGTCGCTCGGGCTAAAATCGAGACATACCTTGCTGGTTCATCCGCTTCTGGCCGGGCAACCCACACGATGTAAACCGTTTAACGGTTAAATTTAGTTTTACTCTTAATTATCACATTATGTTTATAGACTCCCATTGCCATTTAGATCGTGTTGACCTGTCGCCCTACAATAATGAAATGGGTGACTACCTCGCCGCATCAAAAGCAGATTTACTCGATCATATGCTGTGTGTTTCGATCAACTGGGAAGACTACCCAGCCATGCGTGATTTAGTGCAACAACACGCCGCTATTTCTTTTTCACTGGGCGTTCACCCCAACGAGGTAGATGGGTATGACCCCAGCAGTGAGGAACTCATTAAGCTCGCCACACAAGACCAAGTGGTTGCTATCGGTGAAACAGGGCTCGATTACTTTAGGTTGACTAGCGATGCTGACATTGATATCCAACAACAGCGCTTTCGCCAACATATACGAGCCGGTATCGAAACCAATAAACCCATTATTATTCATACCAGGGATGCTAAAGAGGATACCATTCGCATCATGCAAGAAGAGGGTGCCGATAAGGCTGGCGGAGTGCTACACTGTTTTACTGAAGACTGGGAGATGGCTCAAAAAGCACTCGACTTAGGTTTTTATATTTCGTTTTCTGGCATCGTCACCTTTAAAAATGCAAAACAAGTACAAGACGTGGCAAAAAAAGTCCCCAGAGACCGTTTTTTAATCGAGACCGACTCACCGTATTTGGCACCCGTGCCAATGCGCGGCAAGCCCAATTACCCTAACTATGTCAAATATGTGGCAGAAGCACTGGCTGGTCTTCGTGGTATATCGACACAACAGGTTGCTGAAATCAGTGGCCATAATTACGAGCAGTTGTTTAACCGCTAAATGGCAGGGTTAAATACCTTTTTTATCGAAAGGTAATAAACTTTGGATTTTGTGAAAGACTGCAATTAAGTCTTTTTTAGCGCTCGCTTCTTTCTGTAAAAGTTCTTCTTGTTGTTGAGATTGTTGTTTCAAGCGAGCTAATTCTTGTTTTGTTAGTTGCAACTCTTCGTCTGCCTTGGTTTTGTAACGGCTAGAAAAACTTTGCTGATAACTAGACAATAATTCACTTAGAACGTCATCAAAAAATGTTTGCTCAAGGTTTTTACTCTGAGCCAAGCATTTAATTTCATCGATAACGTTATACAAGGGTTGATCGAATTGGCGCTGGTAGGAATCAGTCAATTGCGAGTGTACATAACGCAACTCATCTTCCGAGCCACTAAAACGAGAAAAAAGTCTTAACACGCTCGATTCAAACGAATGAATCCCTTGGTGATACTTTTCGGTGTAAATTTGTTCGAGGGTAGAAACGACGTCACGAATTTCCTCTTGAGGAAAGCCTTTTTTTTCTAAATAGTTGTAAAACGCACGAATGGATGAACTATCAGTAACTAAGTTGCCTGGTTTCGCCAAAGGTGGACTAATCTCATTAATAGCATTTATAAATGCAGCCCTTTTCTCATCATTTAATGTACCGCTTTTAAGTTGCTGCAAACAGAAACTGGATGCCTGTTCAAAGTCCATTATTGCAGGTTTGGTCAATGCAGGCGGGCTGTAAGTTTGCGTTTTTTTAACCGAAAAATCAGGGTTTAGGTTATTGCTTGGCGTAGGTTCTAACACTTTACTCTCTACCACTTGCTGGCGCCAAAAATCACTAAATGAATCAATTGTTTGGCCTTCCATTTTTTCTTCAAGCTCTTGTGCCAACTGTTTAAAGCAGACACTGGCCTTAGACTCAGGATTCAGTAGCACTGCCGGACACTGTAGGCTGACCGAAGAAATCATGGTTTCATCAACTTGAATATACCCTAGGTACG
>JAGPVU010000093.1 GCA_018066825.1 Cycloclasticus sp. | reverse complement strand
AAGGGCAGCTGGAAGACAATCCGCAGTGGCAACAGAGCCGAAAAACCATTGAGGCGTTGAGTAAATGAGCGTTAGCATAGGTGAAATTAACTGCGTTATGCAGCACAGTGAGTGCTTGTTAGATGAGGCAGGGGCTGAATTAATGTTTGACGCCTTGGCGGCAAAAATCAGCGCGACTTGCCAGCATCAAGACCCGATATTTTTGTGTGTAATGACCGGTGCGGTCGTCGCCTTAGGCAAGCTATTGCCAAAGTTAGCTTTTCCGTTGCAAATAGATTACATTCACGCAACTCGTTATCAGGGTCAGTTGGTCGGCGAAGACTTAGTTTGGAAGCAATGGCCGAGTATCTCTTTGTTGAACAGAACAGTGGTTATCGTCGATGATGTATTGGATGAAGGCATCACCATGGCACAATTGAAAAACTATTGTATGGAGCAGGGTGCCGAACGTTGCTATACGGCGGTTCTAGTCGATAAAGCAATTAATAAAGAAAAACCAATTCAAGCCGACTTTGTAGGTTATAAAGCGGCAGACGAGTACTTATTTGGTTTAGGTATGGACTATAAAGGGTATTTGCGCAACGCTAACGGTTTGTATGCCTGTCCAAGTAATTTAGAGGAGTTATTATGTCAATATTAGGCGTTATTGGCGGCACAGGCTTAAGCCGACTAGTCAACTTGAAGCAGGTGCATAAACGCGTGGTTAAAACGCCGTATGGTGAGCCTTCATCGCCACTTACCTTCGGTAAGATTGAAGAACGTGAGGTGGTTTTTTTGGCTCGGCACGGTTATGGCCATACCATCCCTCCGCATAAAATTAATTATCGCGCCAATATGTGGGCGTTAAAAGAGGTGGGGGTGACAGATATTGTTGCTGTTGCCGCCGTGGGGAGTATCAACCGTACGATGAGCCCGGGTAATTTAGTATTGCCAGATCAACTGATTGATTACAGCTGGGGACGGCCGTCGACCTACTTTGAAAATGACTTGGATCAAGTGGTTCACATCGATTTTACTCACCCTTATTCGGTTCGCCTACGAGCCGATATGCTAACTGCGACGCAACGAGCCAAACTCACTCTGGTAGATAAAGGCGTGTACGCCTGTATGCAAGGGCCGAGACTGGAAACCGCCGCAGAAATTAAAAAATTAGCACGTGATGGCTGTGATTTGGTGGGTATGACCGGCATGCCAGAGGCTTCGTTGGCTAGAGAATTGGAACTAGATTACGCCTGTTGTTCGGTTGTTGTAAATTGGGCGGCCGGCTTAGACGGTGATAGTATTGATATGCATGACATTGAGGCTTTCGCTGAAAGTGGTATGCTCAAGGTAGAAAAATTGATCACTGCGTTGGCCAGTAAAGGCCTACATTAGAACGGTGTCCGGTGTACTATACAAAAAAATAATAAGACAAAAAAATGAATTTAGAACAGTTTTATAGCAAACAAGGGCAACAAGTTAGTTTTAGCCGACAACAAGCCAGTCGTTTTGCAAAATCAGTCGCTGGCGATTTTAACCCCATCCACGATATAGACGCTAGACGCTTTTGTGTGCCGGGCGATTTATTATTTGCGGTGGCGCTAGTTGAGTTGGGTGTTAGCCAAACCATGCGCTTCGACTTTGAAAGCATGGTCACCGAACAGACGGTTATCAGCCTGCCTGTCCCAAGTTTGGCTGTTTGTTGCTTAGTCGATCAGTATAATAAGCCGCAAATGACGGTCCACCGTTCGGGCGAAAAGACAGACGACGCAATATTCGTTAATAGTTTAATCGAAAAATACGTGCAATTTTCAGGTCGAACATTTCCTGAAATTTTAATCGATTTAATGAAAAAAAATAACGTCATGATTAACCCAGCGCGGCCGCTGATTATTTATAAAGATATGGCCGTACATATTGATCACTTTCCTGCCGGTGAGTTAACGCTAGAGTTTGCCGGTGCGTCGATGGAGGTTGATGGCAAAAAAGGGAGTGTCAAACTTGAGTTTGACTTGTTCGTAGATGGACAGTCGATTGGTCACGGTACAAAAGATATGGTGGTAAGTGGCTTACGCGACTACCAGCAGTCTGAGATAGATGTGATTGTGTCTGATTACAATATGACTAAACAGGCGTATCAGGCCTAGTTTTCATTAATTTTACTGCCAGCATTTGTTCCGCGTGTTTCAAAGGCGCCCGCTTGCAACTGTTTTTCGTTAATTAAATCGTTCGTTTCTACCGCGGCTAGTGGCGAATCAATCGCTTCGACGATGGCGATCACACCAAGACGGGGATGGTCAAAATAATTGCTTTCACTGCTTTTTATTCGTCGACTCTCAATCAAACGGTAACGTTGATGTGCGGCAATAGTCGGATAAGAGCTCTCATTTTGAATCGCTGATACAGGGCTAGGTTCGCTGAGTTGAAGGTCAATATCTAAGTGCAAGTAATTGCCACGGTGGAAGGTGATGCTGCCTTCAAGTCGATTATGGCCGAGTTGTTGAAGTATTTGAACGCCAAGTTTCGAGCTCGTTTCATCCACGGGTTGAATCCAACCGCCGTGATGCAGTGGCGTGTAAGAGCTAAGTTGCATTAGGCGCTTATACACGCCGTGTAATTGCTGTTGGTTGATTGCTAACGGGCTAAACGCTGGTTGCCCGCTGCGGGTATTTAATTCTCTCGCGTGCTCCGGCATTTGTAAGGGTTCTTTTGTCCACTTCTCGGTCAGCTGACTGGGGACATTGTTGTGTTCAAATACAATGTATTCAATACTGTACCAGCGCATTTTTTCAAGCGAAAAGGCGGGCTGGCTTAGTAGTAGGGCTAGTGTGATAAGCGCTATTTTGGATTTGAATAACATCATATTAATTTGAGGCTAAAGTTATTGAATCTAAGAGTTCGAGTATAAACGCAACTTTCTGTTCGACGCTATCGAGTTTTTTAATAAAACGTAGTTTTTGCGGGCCATCCAGTTGAAACACCTGAGGCTGGGTTTGAATTAATTGGATAATTTTTGCTGGGTCAACCTGTGGTTGATCCGAGAACTGCAGCCGACCGTTTGATTTAGCAAAGGTGATTTTATCCACTCCGGTACGTTGAGCTTGAAGTTTTATTTCACTAATGCCGAATAAATGTTTTGTGCTATCAGGTAATAAGCCGAAACGATCAATCATTTCTATTTGCAGGTCATGCAATTCATCGTTGTTATCAGCGCTGGCAATCCGCTTGTAGAGCACCAAGCGGGTATGCACATCAGGTAGGTAATCGTCAGGAATTAATGCACTGGCGTGCAGGTCAATTTCGGGGCCGGTATCAATACGTTGCTCAAGTTCAGGTTGTTTACCTGATTTGATCGCATTGACTGCGTTATCGAGCAGTTCGGTATAGAGAGTAAAGCCTATTTCTTGAATTTCACCACTTTGATTGTCGCCCAATAACTCACCCGCACCACGAATTTCCATATCGTGGGTCGATAGGCTAAAGCCAGCGCCTAAATCGGCACTGCTTTGTATTGCCTCAATGCGTTTGATAGCATCTTTAGTCATCACGCCTTCAGGCGGTACAATCATGTAAGCATAAGCACGGTGATGAGAGCGACCAACCCGCCCCCGTAATTGGTGCAATTGTGATAAGCCCAGTTTATCTGCGCGATTAATAATAATGGTGTTGGCGTTGGGTAAGTCGATGCCGTTTTCGATAATGGTGGTCGAGACTAAAATATCAAACCGGTGGTGATAAAAATCCAACATGATTTGTTCTAGCCCGCTTTCGCGCATTTGTCCGTGCGCTTTTTGTACTGATGCATCGGGTACTAAGGCCTTGATATCGCGAATAACTCTGTCCATAGTAGCAATGTCATTGTGCAGAATGAACAGTTGGCCACCCCGGCGTATTTCACGTTGGCAAGCCTCTTGGATAAGCGCGTTATTCCACTCCGAAACAAAGGTTTCAATCGCGTGACGGTTCGGCGGCGGGGTAGCGATAATCGAAATGTCACGCAAACCTGACATGGCCTGGTTAAGCGTTCTAGGAATAGGAGTGGCGGTTAAGGTGAGCATGTCGACTTCAGAGCGCATGGATTTAAAGTGCTCCTTATGGCGCACGCCAAACCGTTGTTCTTCATCAATAATGACCAGCCCCAAGTTTTTATACGTTACGGATTTTTGCAGTAGCTTATGGGTGCCAATTAAAATATCGACCTTGCCAGCGGCGGTGTCGTCTATTATTTGACTTTGTTGTTTGGCGCTAATAAAACGCGACAATACCTCTACTCGAAACGGCCAATCAGCAAAACGATCAGAGAAATTTTGATAGTGCTGTTGTGCTAATAAGGTTGTTGGAACCAGTAAGGCTGTTTGATAACCGTTAGAGGCAGCCGTATAAGCAGCGCGCATTGCGACCTCAGTTTTACCAAAGCCAACGTCACCACAAACTACCCGGTCCATCGGCTTAGCCAGACTCATATCGTGTAATGTTTGTTCGATCGCGGTGGCCTGATCTTCGGTCTCTTCAAATGGAAACGCGCGTGCGAAGGTGTCGTAGTCGTCCGTATCGACCAACATTGCACGTCCCGGTTTGGCAGCACGCCTAGCGTGAATATCCAATAACTCAGCCGCCACATCGCGTGCCCGTTTGAGCGCTTTCTTACGTGCTTTTTCCCACTGATCACTGCCTAGTCTGTGCAACGGCGCGGTGTCGCCCTGGGTTCCCATATACCGGCCAATCAAGTTAAGTGACGACACCGGCACGTAGAGTTTATCGTTATTAGCGTATTCTAAGGTGAGGAATTCGGTTTCAATATCATCGATAACGATATGGTTTAAACCGATATAGCGTCCCACCCCGTGTTCTTGGTGGACAACCGGCGAACCAAGCTCTAGCTCGGCTAAGCTATTAAAAATATTTTCAAGGCGTTGGCTGGACGAGGCGCGTCGCCGCCTGCGCTGTTGTACGCGAGTACCAAACAGGTTGTTTTCTGTCACGATGCTCAGGCTGGGTAAGCTTAAACCCTCATCAATGGCAGCAACAGTAATGCAAGCTAATTGTTCACTAGCGATAAATTGTTGCCAACTTTTGACCACGCTCGGTCGAACCTGCTGCTTGTTTAATTGCAGTAGCATGGTCTCGCGGTGCCCCGCTGATTCGGCAACGAATAAGGTCTTATGCTCCGGTAACGACAGCAGGGCATGCAGAGCGCTGGCATTGTGATCTTGTTTAACATTAATTAAGGGGGGTTTGTCGGACTCGTGCAAGTGGCTATACAACGAGACGCTTGGGTATTGGTCGATGCTATGTTGGAAATCATCGACGGTGTGAAACAACAAGTCGGGGCTTAATGCTGGGCGTTGAAGGTCGTTTTGTCGATGCTCGAATCGCTCGTTGACTTGGGCGATAAATGTTTTTCGGGCTGTGTGGATATCACCGTGTAGCACTAAGGTGGCTTTTGGAATGTAGTCAAAAAAAGATTCAGTTCGATCGACAAAGAGCGGTAAATAATTTTCGATCCCATTAGGCATATTGCCTTTAGATACTTGTTGGTATAGAGGGTTTTTATCCGAAACGGTGCTAAAAAGTTCTCGAAATTTTCGTCTAAACAACTGAATACTATCATCATTAACCGGAAACTCTCGCGCAGGAAATAATTGAATCGATTCAACTAGCTCGATGGATCGTTGGCTGTCTGTATCAAAGGTCCGAATAGACTCGACTTCATCGGCAAACAGATCAATTCGGTAAGGTTGTTTGCTCCCCATAGGGAAAATATCAAGAATAGAGCCACGTACGGAATATTCGCCATGCTGTTGCACGGCAGGTACGTTTTGATAGCCCAGCTTGTCGAAGTTTAACCGCGTTTGTTCAATATTTAGCGTGTCACCTTTATGTAATAAAAAACACGCATTTAGTAGCTGATCGCGTGGTGCAAGGCGTTGCAATAAACAACTAACGGTAATGATTAGAATGCCTTTGCTTAGGGTTTGTAGGTGATACAAAGTGTGAAGTCGCTCGGAAATAATTTCAGCTAACGGGGAGAAACTATCGTAAGGCAGTACTTCCCAGTCAGGAAAGTGAATGACGGGGGTTTCGTTGGTGATAAAAAAAGGAATTTCACGCTCTAACCGAAGCGCCGCTTGGGTGTCGCAGCAAATAACCAGTAATAATTGCTCGGAATTTTGCCCTGCATTAGCAATGGCTAACGCATCCGCGCAGCCGTCAAAGGTTCCCCAATCTATGGTTTGCTTCTGGTGGGTGGGTAAAACGGGTGTAGCAAGTGGCATGCGGTATAAATACTAAAAGGATGAATGTCGTATTTTCTCATAAACATTAAGGTGGGTGTGCTCGAATTAATTTTATAGTTAATGCTGTGCTAAGGAGCGCTATCAAAACGACGTGTGTTTAAATAATCTGAAATTTTTTAAGGGAATGATGAATGGATTCGTTTGAGATTGGTTTTGTTGGCTTGGGGGCTATGGGGCAGGCTATTGTCAGTAGGCTATTAAAGGCTGGGCACCGCTTAACTGTTTATGATGTCTCTGATGGTGCAATCAAGGTGGCTGTTGAGTCAGGTGCTTTGGGGGCAAGCAGTTTAAAGCAGCTCGGTGCGTCCAAGAAGCTTGTTTTT
>JAGPVU010000081.1 GCA_018066825.1 Cycloclasticus sp. | reverse complement strand
AAAGTAACGGTACAAGGCTTAGATAATCACTACAATGTGTTGACCCTATCTGTTATGCCGAATGAAACACTGCATATTAAACCCGCTGTCCAAACCACTGTTGTCGTTAACGCTGGCTCATTAAAAAAAACCAGGGGGCTTAGTTGGGATTGGACAGCACCGGCTAAAAGCGGCCTCTACCCGATAAGCCTTAGCACCACAAAGGGAAACCGTATGACTCTGAACGTCTTCGTTTTACGACCTGCATCGGAGATAAAAAAAGGCAAACTGGATGGCTATCGAATCGGCGCTTATCCCGACAAACCCTTCAAGGGCTTACCGACTTACCGCGAACCGAAGGGGTATATAGAGGTGAATGAAACAAACAGGTCTACCTTTGTCTCGCCACACTTCACTCTTGAACAGTTTTTATGCAAACTACCTGCGGTCAATGGCAAAAAATTTATCGTTCTACAGACGACTTTGTTATTAAAATTAGAAAAAATTCTCAGCGCTGTTAATGATAGAGGTTTCCGTACGGATAGCTTTTTTGTCATGAGCGGCTATCGTACCCCCTTTTATAATCGCTCTATTCGCAGTTCGCGCAACTCTCGGCATATATACGGAGGTGCTGCTGATATCTATATTGATGTAGCCCCTCAGGACGAGATGATGGATGACTTGAACAACGACAAACAGATTAACCGTAAAGACGCTGCCGTACTCTACGATTTAATAGACCAACTGAACCGTCAACAAGGTTGGATTGTAGGTGGCCTGGGTGAGTATGAAGCGAACCATGCACACGGCCCGTTTGTTCATGTAGACTCTCGCGGTTATCGCGCCCGTTGGGGGAAACCCTAAAGCTGCTGTGGTTTGATACTTTTTATAATTATCAACTATTGTTAGAAAAAAGCTGCGATTGATTACGACCTGATTCCTTACAAACGTACAAAGCCTTGTCCGCTTGTTCCAACCAGGTTTGGTATGAGTCACATTCATCACTTAGTTGAGAAACACCCAAGCTGATGGTGATGTTTATTTTAAAGTCTTCGTATTCAACCACTTCAGCTTCAATTCGTTTGCGCAAACGTTCAGTAAATATGAGGGCGTTTGTTGCATCTGTATCTGGCAGAATAACACCAAATTCTTCACCGCCGTATCGACCCGGCACATCAGATTTCCGCATCGTTTCTCGTAATAATTTTGATGTTCGGCGGATCACTTCATCCCCTGCTTGGTGGCCATAGGTATCGTTAACCTTTTTAAAATGATCGATATCAAACATCACCACACAACAAGGGTGTTTACTACGTCGAATTCTGTGGAACTCTTGTTCTAAACTAGTTTCCCATGCACCCCGATTATTAAGTTGTGTTAAATGGTCTGTTCTACTCAGGTTTAATAGCTTAACGTTGGCTTCTTCTAACTTTATTTTATTAACCGCTATATCCGTTACGTCGTATATAAGCACGCCAATTTGGTGCACTTCATTATCACTAGATAGTAACGGGATCAGGGTCATATTTTGATACATATAATCCGCCGAACCCGTAATCGGACGATAATTTTTAAACTTGAATAGATAAGGCCGTTGTTCCCAAACAGTGAAACTACTGCTTTTGAATAAAAAAACAGAATCTGCTTTCTGTTTAAACCAACGTTCAGGAATGTCCGGAAATAAAGAAAACAGGTTGCTATCAATCGTATCAGACGCTTGAACACCACTGTGATTTTCCAAAAAGGAATTCCATACTAGCACTTTAAAGTCTCGATCCAATACCATTAAGCCAACGTCAATTGACTGCATCATATCCATCATCCAATGGATATCCTTAATGTTTACTTGCCCCAGAGCGATGCTTTGTTCCATTGTGTCTTTAATCATGTCATTCGATGTTACATTAAAAAAATAACTTTATCATTAAGGGCCTCAATCGAGTCTTCGGTTATTAAGAGTAGCAGATCACAATTAATGTTTTTATTTTCTATTTTATAACCCATCTCAATCGTTAATATCTGTTTCCACTGGCTTGAAGAACCTTGCAAAATATCATCAAAATGAATATGTTGACCGATAACCTTCGGGTGTCCCTGACTAAAACTAATATCTAACTGATCTGCTATACCATTTAAGCAAGCGTTACATAAAACACTTGATATATCCATCAGCAGTTCGAGCTGCCCAGACTCAGTATCGGCACCTTCATAATGCAACAAATCAGCGATATCAGCGTAACTGGTTTCATTAAAAATCAACAAAGCCTCACCCGCAATACCTGAGCCAATAAAACCTTGGCAAACGGCCGAAATCGAGTCCTCAGCTTTAACATGTTGAAGCATCATTTGTAACTCATTGATCTCAATTTGTTTTACATTGGGTATCGGCATTACGACATAAGCACCCAAAAATCTTGCCAACAAGTCGGCAGCTCGGCCCATCGCGACATTGGCCAGCTCTTGATAGCAGTCCACAAGGTCTACGCCTATTTTGCTCGTTTGTTTTTTCTCTGGCTTATCACTATCGTCTTGCTCTAAGGCAATGCCATAATTATTCAATATCGCTTCAATTTGATCGCCAACGATGGGTTTTTTTATAAAGTCCAAGGCACCCAGTTTTTTTACTCGAGCTCTTGCTTCGGGCTGAATATCCCCTGAAACGACGATGGTTAACGTCGGTAAATCGTCCTTTACAATTTCGGCAAGTGTTTGGTATCCATCCATTATGGGCATATTTAAATCAAGGAATAAAATATCACCCTTGCCTTTACGGATATAGTCGAGCGCCTCCACACCATTAGCAGCAAAATTAAGCTCCATTTTCCAGTTTTGAGGTAGTGCCCTTGCCATTTGTTTACGAGCAAAACTAGAGTCATCGCAAATAAGTACTGTCGTCGTCATAAATGCCTTTTTTAACAATCGATTAGACTCACAAACTGAGCCAAACCAGGTTACTACTAATACTAGCAGGGATACAGTATTTATCTACCAGATAGAATCAATACGTGCTAATTAACAGCTCTTTCTATCGGTAAGCCTGCATGTTCCCATTCAGGATACCCGCCTTCTAGGCGCCTCACTTGAAAACCATTTACACGTAAAAACTTGACCGCTTCGAAGGCTAATACGCAATAAGGGCCTCGGCAATACGCGATGATCTCTTGTTCTTTCCCTAGCCCGTCGATCTGGTTGATTAAATCAGCCATTTCAATATTTACCGCCTTAGGCAAGTGTCCCGCGTTAAATTCTGCTGGCGGACGAACGTCTATAATCATTACCGAGCCTTGTTTCGCTCGTTTCATCAACCCGTCCCTAGATATAGGTTCTAACGTGTCTTTATTGCTTAAGTAATTAGCCACTAACTGGCTTAGTTCACCATCATGCTTTTCGGTAACCGTTCTTAGGCTAATGATTAACTCAAAGACCTCACTACCATTACGTTGATAAAAAACGCGCTGGCCGCATTTACGCGATCGAACTAAACCCACCTGACGTAACTGTTGCAGATGATGCGATGTGTTTGCCACGCTTAAGTCCATCAACTTAGCTAAGGCCTCGACCGAGTACTCACATTG
>JAGPVU010000073.1 GCA_018066825.1 Cycloclasticus sp. | reverse complement strand
AAGAATAAGGCTGGAAAAACTAATTGGGCTGATATGGCTGCTGCGTCAGGTGATGCCAAAAAAACACCGGCTCAGCCTAAAGACGGTCAAGCCTCCGCCACAGCCTTAGGTGCTATTGCCGTGGGCGGCTTACAAATGGTGGATGCGAATGTCATTTGGTTTGATGCGAGTACTAATAATCGCTATGCCTTAACAGACTTGGATTTAACAACCGATGCACTCAGCATCAATAATCCCATGGCCATTGATTTGGCTTTTACTGTTGATAGCGATAAGCCAAAAGCAACCGTACGATTAAAGCTAGATGGACAGTTATTGATTAATGCAGCGCTCAATCAGTTTGATTTTCAAAACTTAAGTTTAGCCATTGATGCAGCGGGAGAGCCAGTACCCGCAGGTGCAATGAAAATGGATATTACAAGTCACTTGATGGTTGATTTAACACAAGCAGGCAGCCTAACATTAAACCCTTTAACGATAAAATTTGATGATTCAACGTTAAGTGGAAAAGCGGCAGTGAAAAATTTTGCTAAGCCCGCGATCAATTTCAATTTGGCGGTCGACACGATTAACCTAGATCGTTATATGCCAAAGCAAGCAGCGGGTTCTTCATCGAGTAATAAAGTTGTTGCCCCACCACCTGCAGCCGTGGCCTTGATTCCAGTGCAAACGCTACGAGAACTAAACATTGATGGTGTGTTTGAGGTGCAATCGTTACGGGTGAATGGCTTAACGGCGGAGCAAGCAAGCGTTAAGCTAACCGCAAAAAATGGTGTGTTAAGAACCGAACAGGGGATAAAGGCGTTTTATGGCGGGCGTTATAACGGTCAAACAACCGTTGATGCACGACAAAACACACCGCTCATAAGCGTTAGAGAACAGGTTGCGGGGGTTAATATCGCACCCTTAATGACCGACTTAACGGGTAAAACATCAATCTCGGGTGTAGCCAATATAAAAGCCGATTTGACGACGCGTGGCAATAGTATTGCGGCGTTTAAATCAGATTTAAATGGTCAGGCGGAATTTAGCCTACAAGAGGGCGCGGTGACCGGCATTGATGTTGCGGCGTTAATGAATCAAGCGCAGGCGGTTTTAAGCGGTAATCTAGCGGCTGCCATGGTTAAGGGTGAAGGGAAAACGGCGTTTTCAAACCTCTCGGGTACAGCTCAAATCAGCAATGGCGTCGTCAATAATACCGACTTGCTGGCGGCCTCTCCGTTGGTCAATATTACCGGGGCGGGTAGTGCTAACTTAGTAACTGAGCAAATTAATTATCGTTTAACACTGCAACGCACTAAAGCACAAAGTGATGCTGAGGTGAATGATGCAAAAGACCTGAAAAACCTATTAATTCCGGTTAATGTGAGGGGAACGTTCGCTAAACCTAATACTAGCTTAGATGCAAAGGCGATCTTAATGGCAACTCAAAAAGAAAAAATTGACGCTAAAAAACAGGTGTTAACGGATAAGGTAAATAAAAAACTAGACGAAAAGCTACAGGGACCTGCGGGCGAATTATTAAAAGGTAAGGCGGGTGAGTTATTAAAGGGCTTGTTTTAGAGCAAACGGTCGATAGCTGTCTCAAGCCTGAGCGTTTCCAATCGTTAGTATTGGCCTGGTTTGACCGCCACGGTAGAAAGAATCTGCCGTGGCAACAAACACCAACGCCTTATCACGTTTGGCTGTCTGAGATTATGTTGCAGCAAACGCAGGTTGCCACAGTGATACCGTATTTCGACCGATTTATTCAATCGTTTCCGACGCTGAGTGATCTAGCCCAGTCACCCTTAGACGACGTATTGCACCATTGGTCTGGCTTGGGCTATTACGCCCGTGCGAGGAATCTACATAAAACCTCGGTTATTGTCTCAACTGAATACGGCGGCAATTTCCCCAATACGGTTGAACGGCTGGTCGAGTTGCCAGGTATTGGGCGTTCAACGGCGGGGGCTATTGCTAGCCTTGCGATGGGGCAGTCGGCACCAATTTTAGACGGTAACGTTAAGCGTGTGCTGAGCCGTTTCTTTGCGCTTGAGGGCTGGAGCGGTAAAGCCAGTGTGTTAAAACAATTGTGGCAATTGAGCGAGCAACTTACGCCACAAAAGCGTGCGAATGACTTTAATCAAGCGTTAATGGATCTGGGCGCGACGCTGTGTACACGAGGACGCCCCAGTTGTGAGCGCTGCCCTCTAAGCGACCGCTGCGTAGCATTACTGCAAGGTAGAGTAGCAGAGCTACCCACGCCAAAGAAACGGGTCGCCATGCCTGTAAAGGAACGTTATTGGTGGGTATCAAAAAGACAAAATGCGGTGCTGCTAAATCAACGCCCACCAACCGGTTTATGGGGGAGCTTATGGTCTTTTCCGGAGTTTGACAGTTATGATGAACTGCTTGCTTGGTGCACAAAAAACGGGTTGGATGTAGAAAAAGCGGAGCGGTTACCGCAAAAGCGGCATACCTTTTCTCATTACCACTTAGATTACACGCCGCTTGTGTACACGCAACAAGCCGCGCCTTCGCAAATAGCTGAAGCGAATACGTCGCACTGGTATCAGATCAGTAGTCGTGTGAAAATAGGCCTTCCTAAACCGGTGAGCGATTTAATCGCTCAACTGGCAGATTAATGATCATCAGAGACGTCTAAATATGTATTGTCAAAAACTAAAACGTGAAGCCGAAGCACTCGACAAACCGCCGATCCCCGGTGAACTGGGTGAGCGGATTATAAACAACATATCGAAAGAGGCATGGCAGCTTTGGCTGACGCAACAAACGATGCTTATTAACGAAAATCGTTTAACCCCCTTTGAGCCAGAAGCGCGCGCCTTGTTGAAAGCAGAAATGGAAAAGTTTTTATTTAGCGACGATGCAGAAGCACCGGCTGGCTATGTGCCGCCAGCAAAATAAGCCCATTTTTAATATCGTCCTTGACTAAATAGGTTCATCGCTGTTTAATACGCGACCACATCTTTGTTGCCCAGATAGCTCAGTCGGTAGAGCAGTGGACTGAAAATCCTCGTGTCGATGGTTCGAATCCGTCTCTGGGCACCACGTGTTCTAAAGCCTCAGCTATTTTTGTAGTTGGGGCTTTTTTATTGCTGCTGCGAACGAAAGAAATTATCTTTGCGATGCATACCGAAATCTCGTTTATTGTTTTAGATAGGTTTAAAAACCGAATGAGTTATTACTAAAATCGTGCTTAAATTGCCCCCTGTTTAATTTAAGGAGTGCGTCAAGATGGATTTAAAAAAACTAGGATGGTTATTGCTCGCTTGCTTGTTTAGTGTATCTGCGCAAGCGGCGTATCAGTTGGATAGTACGCAATCTACGCTAAATTTCATCTCGATTAAAAAAGATAACATTGCCGAAACACATTCGTTCAAGTTACTTAGCGGCAGCATTGATGATGCGGGTACGGCAAACGTTATTATCGACCTAATCAGCGTTGAAACAACCATCCCCATTCGTAATGAGCGTATGAAAAGCCTATTACTAGAAACGGATAGTTACCCAACGGCAACGGCTAATGTTACTTTTGATGCTGATGCATTAGCTGGTATTACACAGGGACAATCGTCAGTGTTAGCGGCGACCTTAACGCTAGAGCTACACGGGCATTCCAAAGAGATAGCGCTCGACCTGCGGGTAACCGGTATCGAACAAGGGAGTTTATTGGTGACCCCAACGCAACCGATATTGATCAATGCGTTTGATTTTGCATTAGAGACAGGCATCCAACAGCTGATGGAGGTGGCGAAGTTGCCGTCTATTAGTACCGCGGTGCCAGTGACATTTAGCCTGATCTTTACGCCTTAATACGACGACGATGACTGATTTACAAGATATCGAGCAAAGCCAATCCGGCGGTTCGGCCAAGGTGATTTATATTCTCTATTTGGCCAGTTTAGTGGTGGGTATTACCAGCCTTATTGCCGTGATTATGGCGTATTTGAATAAAGACGAGGGGCCAGATTGGTTACAAACACACTACCATTATCAAATTAGAACATTTTGGATTGCGCTGCTATATAGCATTGTCGCCGCGGGTTTATGTTTGATTGTTATCGGTTATCTGCTCGTACCTTTGGTGGTAATTTGGTTAATTATTCGTTGTCTAAAGGGTTTAAAACTATTACAACAAAACCGAGGCCACCCCGAGCCGGCTACGTGGCTTTTTTAGCTACCATATTAACGTTTTCCCTATGTCAGATAGCCTTGAGTATAAGCGGCTCGGTCAGCAGATTGACGGCGCATTAACAAAACAGAAATTTCATTTTAAACGTAGCTTAAAACAGCTTTCTAAAAACTCCAATACTGACAAATTAAAGCGGCTCGCCACGCAAATTGAAGCGTCGGTTGAGCTTGCTAAGCAGCGCCTTGAGCAATGCCCGACGATTGATTTCCCCGATTTACCGATTAGCCATAAAAGAGCGGAGATCGCTAAATTAATTAGCGAACATCAGGTTATTATTTTGTGCGGTGAGACAGGCTCGGGTAAAACCACCCAGCTGCCCAAGATTTGTTTAGACCTCGGGCGTGGCTTTAAGGGCCAAATTGGCCATACTCAGCCGAGGCGCTTGGCAGCCATCAGCGTAGCGCAGCGGATAGCAGATGAATTAAAAACTGAACTGGGGCAAACGGTAGGCTACAAAATCCGTTTTCAAGGCAAGGAAAGCGAGCAAACGCTAGTTAAGTTAATGACCGACGGCATCTTGTTGGCAGAAATAAAGTCCGATCCTTTTCTCAGTCATTACGATACGATTATTTTAGACGAGGCGCATGAGCGCAGTTTAAATATCGATTTTCTATTGGGGTATATGAAGTGGTTGCTACCCAGGCGACCCGATTTAAAGCTTATTGTTACTTCGGCTACGATAGACCCCGAGCGTTTCTCTAAGCACTTTGACCAAGCGCCAGTAATTAATGTGTCTGGTCGAACGTATCCGGTGGAGCTACGTTATAGACCCTTAGGCATGGGTGTGCAGCAAGATGAACAAGAGATGTCGCAAGCAATCGTTGATGCGGCGGCGGAGCTGCACCGTGAACGGGTGGGCGATATATTGGTTTTTTTGAGTGGTGAGCGTGAAATTCGTGAGGCAACGCAGGCGCTCATCAAGCACCACCCACCGGGTTACGATATTTTACCCCTCTACTCTCGCTTGGCAGGCAAAGAGCAGGCGCAAATTTTTAAAGCGCATAAAAAGCCACGTATCGTATTGGCCACCAATGTGGCAGAAACATCGCTTACCGTCCCTGGTATTCGCTGCGTAATTGATACCGGTTTCGCCAGAATAAGTCGATTTAGTCGGCGTAGTAAAATACAGCAACTACCGATCGAGCCGATTTCACAGGCCAGCGCAAACCAACGTAGTGGGCGTTGCGGTCGTGAAGCAGCCGGTATTTGTATTCGCTTATATTCCGAAGACGACTTTAAGCAGCGTCCTGAGTTTACCCAGCCAGAGATATTACGTACCAATCTAGCCTCGGTGATCTTGCAAATGAAGGCGCTGAAGCTATCCGATATTAGCCGATTTCCTTTTCTAGAACCACCCGACGATAAAATGATTCGTAGCGGTATCCGCAGCTTGCATGAGCTAGGGGCGTTGGACGAAAACGAAAAACTAACAGCCATTGGCCAGCGCCTGACCCAGCTTCCGCTCGACCCACAATTTGCTCGTATGCTATTAGCAGCAGAGCAGTTTACCTGCGTAAACGAAGTGTTAACTATTGTCTCGGCTCTGTCCATTCAAGACCCGCGCGAGCGACCGAGTGACAAAGCTAAATATGCCGATGAAAAGCACAAGGCATTTCAAAATGAAAGCTCGGATTTTTTGTCTTTTTTAACCCTTTGGCGTGAGTTTCAAACACAAAAAAAAGCGCTGTCGAATAATCAATTGAGGCAATACTGCCGGCAGAACTTTTTGTCTTATATGCGCTTAAAGGATTGGCAAGATATACGCCAACAATTGCGCGACCTTGTTAGTGGCCAGTTGGGCATGAAAATTAATACGAACGATGCAGATGATGACGCCATACACCAAGCCTTGCTGAGCGGTTTGGTAACGCGAATTGGCGTTAAGCAGGAGCAGTCAGAATACCTAGGGGCTAGACAGCTCAAGTTTCACATTCATCCGGGATCAAGTTTGTTTAAAAAGTCGCCGCAGTGGCTGATGGCCGCAGAGCAAGTGGAAACCACACGGGTGTATGCACGAACAATAGCCAGCATTAAACCAGAGTGGATAGAAAAGGCGGCGTCACACCTCATAAAGTATCACTATTACGAGCCACACTGGTCGAAAAAGTCGGCTCGCGCGATGGTGTATGAGCAGGCATTATTGTTTGGCTTGACGCTTAGCAAAGGTCGAAAAGTGCCACTGTCCCGAACCGATCCCGCGCTGGCACGCGAATTGTTTATTCGCCATGGCCTGGTTGATAGAGACATGCTGTGTCACGCCCCATTTTTTAAGCAAAACCAGCAACTAATGGCGTCCATCGAATACGACCAACAAAAAGGTCGCCGGGTTGATTTAATGCTCGATGAACAGGTGTTGTTTGAATTTTATGCCAGTAAATTGCCACTAAATATAAGCAGCTTAGCGGATTTAAATAAGTGGCTAAAATTACAAAAAGACGATGCGTTATTAACCTTGGGTTTGGCGGATGTGTCGGCAGAGGACAAAACGGGTATTGACCCAGACGAGTTCCCCGACACACGGCTTATCAATGGCGTGGTGGTTAAACTCAGTTATCGCTTTGAGCCCGGGCATCCCGAAGATGGGGTAACGGCGCAGATACCCCTCGCCCAGCTGAACCAGTTATCAAGCGAGGGTTTTGAGTGGTTAGTGCCCGGCTTGTACAAAGAAAAAATACAAGCCTTAGTCAAAGGTTTGCCTAAAAACTTACGTAAACAATTCATACCGGCAGCACCTTTTATTGAGCGCTGCGTAAGTGAGATTGATTATGCAGTAGGTGATCTATTAGGGGCATTAACAAGGTGCCTTAATTCGCAAGTGGCGGGCGCGCTTAAGACAAATGATTTTGAATTAGCAAAACTGCCAACGCATTTATTAATGCGCTTCAATCTATTGAATGATAGGGCCGAGGTGCTTGCGTCATCAAAAAATTTTGGCAGCTTAAAAGCCAAGTACGGCCAACAAGCGGGGCAGCAGTTCCAATCGGCCTTAACCAAGGCCCTGTCTGTGACGGGTGCAACCAGCTGGGACTTTGAAGAGATTCCAAAACAACAAACTATTCAGTACAAAGGGCAGGCGTTACAGGGTTTTCCGGCCTTAGTGGATGAAAAAAATGCCGTCGGGTTAACCTTGGTCGACTCCCAAGAAGAAGCGGACCGATTGCATCAAGATGGTTTAATTCGACTGTTTCGTTTTAAGTTTGCAAAAGACTTAAAGCGGTTAAAACGAAATTCGGCGATTAGCACGGCGCAAGCGATTAGTTATCAACAGTTAACGACACACCCACATTACCAACTGAAAGCGGGCGATGATGTGTTTGATGAGGTAGAGCATCAGCTAATATCAACACTATTTTTGACTCATGATATACGTAGTGAAGATGAATTTGAGCAGGCAATTGAGCAACAACAGGTGGGGGTTTACGCGGCTGGTTATGCGTTGTCGAATACGGTTGAAAAACTGTTGATGGCGCTGCAAAGTGTTCGGCAAGCACTAAGCCAGTGGCAAGGGCAGGCCTTGCATAAGGATGTAACTAAACAGTTAAATTGTCTGTGTTATCAAGGCTTTATTCGCCATGTTCCAGCGGATAAATTGGTACTCTATCCGCGTTATCTAAAAGCCATTGAAACGCGTTTAGATAAAGCGAAGGGGCAACTACAAAAAGACCTCGACAAGGTGGCGTTAGTAAAACCTTTTGAAGATCAATTTTGGAAATATGTTGCCGGTGGTCAGGTTACCCCCGAACAAACTGAGTTTCGCTGGATGTTAGAAGAATACAGAATTTCACTGTTTGCGCAGCAGATAAAAACTACCCAGCCTACTTCTGAAAAGCGACTGCAGAAGGCCTGGCAAAAACTAAAAGGCTAATTAACGGCGATTTTGAACAAGAATCCAAGGCAACACGATGACAGACCAAAGTTCTGCATCGCCCTTGGACCAAGCGGTCGCTTCGTCATTAGATACGCCAGCCAGATGGTTTTCAACGATCCATTGCTCAATTTGAGTCGTATTGTCGTTGGCCAATGCTAAAGCGGCATCGACTAAATCGAGTTCTTGCGATACGCGTAATAAATTACCTTTTGCAAAAAAACGCTCTAAATCTTTCCAGTTAATTTCGGCTGTTTCGGCATGCAGTGCATGCCACTTTTCACTTTTATTATTCATGCGGTGTATTTTACATAAATTTAATCGGCTTATCGGTAAAGCATTAGCCAATATTGTTGTTAAACTAGCGGCCTATTTACTTATTCGTAAAAAAGATATATCATATAGGAATAACTATATTCCTTTTAGACATTTGGATGGAAAACATGGAAAACTTTACACCGTATACCTCACTGGCAGGTGGCATTCTACTCGGCATTAGCGCGAGTATTTTAATGTATTTAAATGGTCGTATAGCCGGCATCAGTGGCATTATTAGTGGTATTTTCAATAACCCGTCAGCGACAGAAAAAATGTGGCGGCTCGCCTTTATAGTGGGGCTCATTGTGGGTGCTTTTGTGTACAACCACTTTTTCCCGATTAGTATTCAGGCCCGAGAAGGCCTAACGACGCCCTTGCTGGTAGTAGGCGGCCTATTGGTTGGTTTTGGTACTGCTCTGGGTAGTGGTTGCACTAGCGGGCACGGTATTTGTGGTGTGTCGCGTTTTTCATTGCGATCAATAACCGCGACAGGGGTTTTCTTAATCAGCGGTATTGTCACCGTTTATGTCGTTAAACATATTATAGGGGCTTAATGATGAATAAGATCTTAAGTGCTTTATTGGCGGGTAGTATTTTTGGTGTTGGTCTTAGCTTATCTGCTATGGTTGACCCGAATAAAATTATTAATTTTTTAGATATCACGGGCCACTGGGATCCAAGCTTATTGTTTGTTTTAGGCGGCGCGGTGATGGTAACACTCGTTTCATATCGGTTTATTTTTGCTCAAGGCAAACCAGTATTTGACAATGAGTTTCAACTGCCTGGTGCGTTTAAAATAGATGCTAAGCTGTTGATTGGCTCAAGTTTATTTGGTATTGGCTGGGGTTTAGTTGGATACTGCCCAGGGCCGGTTGTTGCCAGCTTGGGGTTTGGGTTTGAAGAGCCTTTGATAGTAGTGGGTTCATTATTAGCTGGAATGCTGTTGCACAAGGCCTTAGTGAAAGCCTAGTCGCATTATAGAGATGGTGTTTGAATAAGGATTCTGACGAGCGCTGATAAGATTCGGCTATAGGTTAAAGTTAAAGGCCTTGCATTAATTAAGCGACCTAGTCGTTGTATTATCCGATTAGCATCTTCAAACCGACAAAAATTAAAATCAACGAAAAAACCTTTTTTAACGTGGCAGTGGGTAAGTTGTGCGCTAAATGAACCCCAAGCGTTGCGGAAAATAGACTGGTGCTACTGATACCCAAAAAAACAGGAATGTTGATATAGCCGATATTACCTGCCGGTAACGCCGTTGCGTGAAAGCCAATAACAATAAAACTTAGGGCGCCAAAAACAGCAATGGGTAAGCCGCATGCGCTACCTAAGGCGATGGCTTTTTTAATGGGTACATTATGCCAGCTCATGTAAGGGACGGTGAGTGTGCCGCCACCAATACCAATCAAGGTAGATAACAACCCTAGGATAGAGCCTGCTATAGCTAATGGTACGGTCGATGGCAGTTGACGGTGTGGTTTCGTTTTTAAGTTAAATATCATGCGGATGCCATTTAAAAGTAAAAAGCAGCCGAAAATCCCTGCCAATAATTCACTGCTAAGAAAGTGGGCTAAGTCCGCGCCAAACCAAGCACCAATGGCAATGCCCGGAGTGAGTGTTTTAACAATGGGCCATTGAATTGCGCCACGTCGATGCTGTGCTAATATCGAAGAGATTGAAGTCACCACGATTGTGGCTAAAGAAGTAGCGATAGCGGTTTGCATGATCGTATCGGCTGGCATACTATGCTGGTTAAGTAGCCAGGCGATAAACGGTACAATGACGATGCCGCCGCCAATACCCAATAAACCAGATAGGGCGCCAGAGATAACGCCAAAGGCCGCACAATATAAAAAAATCTCAAGCACTGTCTGTTACCGTGGGTTAAATAATAGTCAATTATAGCTTGTATAAGGATGTGTTAATGCAAATATACCTCGTAGGTGGCGCGGTCAGAGATCAATTATTAGACTATCCAATCAAAGACCGTGATTATGTGGTGGTAGGGGCAACCGTAGACGATATGTTGCAACAAGGGTTTAGCCCGGTAGGTAAAGATTTTCCGGTGTTTATTCACCCCATAAGCAAAGATGAATATGCGTTGGCTCGAACAGAGAGAAAATCTGGCGTAGGCTATAAAGGGTTTGAGGTTTTTGCTTCTCCAACGGTAACGCTTGAGCAAGATTTACAGCGCCGCGACTTGACCATCAATGCAATGGCATTAAGCAATGGCCAATTAATTGACCCATACGGTGGCAAGGCAGACCTTGATGCAAAAGTGCTTCGGCATGTATCTGATAAGTTTACAGAAGACCCACTCAGGGTACTGAGAGTAGCGCGTTTCGCTGCAAGGTATGCTCATTTAGGGTTTACCATTGCACCAGAAACAATGGCGATGATGCGCCAAATAACTGGCAATAATGAGTTGCAATCGCTTGTCGCTGAACGGGTATGGCAAGAAATAGAAGGCGCTTTAGCCGAGCAATCGCCTTGGGTTTTTTTTGAAACATTACGTGAGTGCGGTGCATTAGCCGTTATTTTGCCAGAAATTGATAATTTATTTGGTGTGCCTCAGCCAGCACAACACCACCCCGAAATTGATACGGGCATTCATACTTTGATGGTATTGCGGCAAGCGGCCTTATTATCTAGTTTAACGACGGTGCGTTTTGCGGCCTTAACGCATGATCTAGGCAAGGGCCTAACACCGGCAGAGCAGTGGCCTAGTCATCATGGGCACGAAGTAAAAGGGCTAACGCTATTAAAGCAGTTGGCAGTTCGCTTACGTACGCCCAATGATTTTTTAGAGTTAGCGCAAAAAGTCATGCAGTTTCATACCCACTGCCACCGAGCGTTAGAGTTAAAGCCTGCTACCTTGTTGAAGATGCTTGATTCGATTGGGGCTTTTCGACAAGCCGAAAAAGTAGAGCTGTTTCTTTTAGCTTGTGAGGCGGACTCAAAGGGTCGGTTGGGACTTGAGCACGGCGAATACCCACAAGCAGATCGGGTTAGACGAGCTTTTTTGGCGGTAAAAGGGGTGACTGCTGATGAATTTGTAGAGCAAGGTCTAACAGGTAAAAAGATTGGTGATGCAGTCTTTAACAAACGCGTTGATATTATTGCGAAGCTAAATAAAAACGATTAACACAGATCAACAAGAAACTTAGTTATTGTGTGTATCGGTTACACATAAGTATGGTGTTGTTAAGCGGTGCTTTGCGCAAAGAGATCAGGTTGTCAGCTGTTAAACGGGTAGAAACACCAACTGTGCGGCGGACTGAAAAACATTTTTTATCGCACGGTGGTTTTTACGCGCCACTATTTGCGCCAGCGTATCTTGTTGGCCAATGATTTTACCGAAAAGGCGGTCATAGCTGCGGTTGATAATGACGTTATTTTGTGTAGAACTCAGTAAAAAAAGCCGGCCGTTAGCGTCCTTTTTAGTTCTTAGTAGCCACGCCGCAACTTCTATATTTCTAGCGGCGTTATAAAGTTTTTGCGCGTCTAGGCTGTCAAATAAATAAAAGTCGTCCTTCCCGTTGTATGAGGTATCTAACATGCTGGCAATGCCAGCGACGTAGGCAAATACTCGATCACCCTTGTAACGCGGGTCGAAGGCTAAGCGAATACTATCTACACTGCGTTTGCCATTGACTGAAGGGACAGGGCGTTTAAAGATTCGCTCAATGGCCGCTTGTTTTGAAGATAAACGGGATTTTTTTAACTCATTCGGGTTTCGTTTATAGAGTTTAAGCGCTAATAGTCTGAGTTGATCTAGCGTTTGTTGAAGATGCGTATCGGCCACCATATCGATATCGGTTTTAGCCATGGTCTCAATATTAAAATACTCATAATGGCCGCCTTTTTTATCCGGAACTTGGGCGCAAGCGCTTAATAGGCTAAGTGCAATTAACGTTAAAAAAAATCGGTGTAACATGATTGTTTGAGTACTATGTAAAAACTAAAAGTTTAGTTTATTTTGAGAAAAGCATGGGTGATATAAAAAAAATAGCCTTGATCACGGGCGGCGCTAAGCGAATTGGTGCAGAAATAACGAAAACCTTGCACAGCGAGGGGTTTGATGTGGTCATTCATTATCGGGAATCAACGCAGGCAGCACTAGCGTTAGCGGAGACCCTTAACGGCATACGCGCAGATTCTGCTTGTACGGTACAAGCAGATTTGTTGTCGTTAAAACAAATAGAACAAATGATGGGCGAGGTTATTGAGCAAACGGGACAGCTCGACCTGTTAATCAATAATGCATCAAGCTTTTACCCGACCACTCTTGGTGAGACCACTGAAGGTCAATGGGATGATTTGGTTGGCAGTAACTTTAAGGCGCCTTTTTTTGTTAGCCAGGCGGCTTTTCCTTACTTAAAAGAGGCCCAAGGTTGCATCGTCAATATGGTTGATATTTATGCCGAATCAGCGCTTTCAAACTACCCTGTGTACCGATCTGCAAAGGCGGCGCTGTATGCTTTAACGGAATCCCTTGCTGTGGAAATGGCCCCTGATGTGAGGGTTAATGGCGTATCGCCGGGGGTCATTCTTTGGCCAGAACAGCTGCCAGTCGAAGCGCAATCAGAGATGCTTAAAAAAATTCCACTGCAAAAAAAGGGGTCGCCCTCAGATATTGCGCAAACGGTGTTGTTTTTATCGACACGGGCGCCCTATATAACGGGTCAAGTGATTGCCGTTGATGGTGGCAAGGGCTTGGTTTAACGCCACTCAAACTCAATGCGCCGTTGCGCCAAGTGAGTTTTATCAAACGCTTGCCAAAGTTGGTCGTAGCGTTGTTTCAGTATCGGGTGTTTTAACTCACCTGCGATCTCGGCTAACGGTTCAAGTACAAAAGCGTAACGGGTAATTTCGCCACGCGGAATTTCAAGATTGGGGTCTTGACTAACGTAATCGCCGTATAAAACTAAGTCTAAGTCTAATGTACGGGGGTTAAACTTTTTTTGCTCAGGGGTGCGGCCATTTTGTTTTTCGATCTCATCCAATAAGCGGTCTACCTGCGAGGCTGTTTTATCCGTGTCAAACGCGACGATAAGGTTAAGGAAGGCTTCGCCGTCAAAGCCAACGGCGTCCGCTTCGTAAACGCTAGACAGTTGCAGCTCACCAAACCGGCCTCTTAAAGCCAGTATCGCCGCGCGAATGTTTTTTTCGCGATCAATATTGCTGCCAATGCTAATAAAAACCCGTGTCATTTAGGGCTTGTTGCCACGCTCTATAATAATACCCACGTCGTCAGCGTGGCGCAGTGCACCTTTTTTGTTTAAGGTCAGCCTTAACCAAGGCACATTAAAGTCGTTAATAATAAGCTCAGCGACTTTTTCTGCCAAGGTTTCAACCAATTGAAAATCACTGGCTTCGACAAAGTCGATCACCGATTTAGACAGTGATTTGTAGTCCAAGGTGTCATCAATATGGTCGCTCGCCGCGGCTTTTTTTATATCGGTGGCCATTTCAATATCAAAGAACACGGTTTGTTTGATTTTACGTTCCCAATCAAAAATACCAATGACCGTTTCGATGCGTAAATTACGCAAAAAGATAATATCCATAAGACAATAAAGTAAGTTAAGTGAGCGAGCTATTATGACCTGAGCAGCATTTCAAACAAGCCTAAATTAACTTAATTGGGGTGGCTTGAGTTCAGACAAGGGCCAGCGCGGACGGGCTTGAATGCTAAGTTTATCGTGTTCGCCAGCGAGTAAACGCTGATAGCCAGCGTAGGCGATCATCGCGCCGTTGTCGGTGCAAAATTCATGACGTGGATAAAAAACTGTCGCTTTTTGCTCTGCACACATGCTGTTTAGGGTGTGGCGTAAGCGTTTGTTTGCACTGACGCCACCAGCGACAACAAGGGTAGATAAACCGCTTTGTTGTAAAGCACGTTTGCATTTAATAGCGAGTGTGTCTGCGACGGCATCCTCAAAGGCGCGCGCGATGTCTGCTCGAGTTTGCGGGTCTAATTCATGTTGTTGACTGGTTGTTAAGGCGAAGGTTTTTAAGCCGCTAAAGCTAAAATCTAAGCCCGCTCGATTAGTCATAGGTCTGGGAAAGGTGAACCGGTTGGGGTTGCCGTCTTCGGCGCAACGAGCAAGCGCGGGCCCTCCGGGATAGCCTAAATTGAGAAGCTTGGCCGTTTTGTCAAAGGCTTCACCGGCCGCATCGTCGAGTGACTCGCCCATTAATTGGTAATCGCCAATTTGTTTAACGTGAATAAGCTGAGTGTGCCCGCCAGAAACAAGTAAGGCGACAAAAGGAAAGCTTGGGGGGTTAGCTTCTAGCATAGGCGCTAATAAGTGACCTTCCATGTGATGGACACCAATAGAAGGTATTTGCCAAGCATAAGCGAGGCTTCGCGCAACACTGGCACCCGCAAATAAAGCGCCAACTAACCCTGGCCCTGCGGTGTAGGCGATACCAGATAGCTCATTCGTGTTTATTTCTGCTTGCGTTAGGCATTGCTTGACAAGGGGAATGATTTTTCGCACATGGTCGCGAGATGCCAGTTCTGGAACCACGCCACCGTATTCAGCGTGCATGGCAACTTGGCTGTATAGCGTGTCAGCGAGTAAGCCTTTGTCACTGTAGATGGCGATGCCGGTTTCATCGCAGGATGTTTCGATGCCAAGAACCAGTCGATGTTTTTTGCTCATTTGTTTAGTTAAGGTGGGCGGTGGTTAACGTGGCTATTATACCTAACTATAGGGACGAAATTGGTGGTAACGACTGACGGGTTTTTAACTGGATGATGAAAAAGAGGAAGTAG
Source organism: Cycloclasticus sp. (assembly GCA_018066825.1). Classification (GTDB taxonomy): domain Bacteria; phylum Pseudomonadota; class Gammaproteobacteria; order Methylococcales; family Cycloclasticaceae; genus Cycloclasticus. The sequence continues at coordinate 7,150 of JAGPVU010000073.1, read as the reverse complement.
GCCGTAAAATCTAAGTATATTGATGGATTATAAGTGTTGGCATGCAAAAGCAGTCCATGTATAATCCGCGATCCTTATAGAAACTTAAAATTTAAGAAGAGAGAGAAATACATGCCGTCAGTACGCGTTAAAGATAACGAACCTTTTGACTTTGCTTTACGTCGTTTTAAACGCACGTGTGAAAGAGCTGGTGTATTAGCTGAATCACGTAAACGTGAGTTTTATGAAAAACCAACTGCAGAACGCAAGCGTAAAGCCGCAGCTGCTGTAAAGCGTCATTTAAAAGGCCTATCGCGTACCCGTCGTGCATTGAACAATCTTCGTCGCGGCCGTAGCTAATCAGCTACGCCCGATTCTTCGCTAAGTTATCATGAGTGAAGTCATCAATACCTTGTCGCTTCGTATCAAAGAGGATATGAAAGCGGCGATGAAGGCAAAAGAAAAAGAAAAGTTAGGCGTCATTCGCCTTATTCTTGCAGCAATTAAACAACGAGAAGTCGACGAGCGGATACTGTTGGATGATCAGCAGGTGCTTCTGTTGTTAGATAAGATGGTTAAGCAGCGCCGTGACTCAATCGAACAATTTGACAAGGCGGGTCGTGACGACCTGTCCATCATCGAACAAAAAGAAATACTCGTTATCCAATCTTATTTACCTCAACAACTGAACGAGCAAGAAATTGAGCAGTTGATCGGGCAAGCAATAAGTGAATCCGGTGCCCAAGGCATGCAGGATATGGGTAAGGTAATGGCCATTCTGCGTCCGCAATTACAAGGCCGAGCCGACCTGGGTGCCGCCAGTCAAAAAATTAAAGCCAAACTGGTTTAAACCAGCGGTTCAGAACGCGGCTACGATCGCGTATGCACTTTCCAGAAACAAACTATTTGTATTATTTGCATGATGCGCGAAACTTGTTAGTGTATTGTTGTGTCGAACGCTTAGTTGAGTCAGGTTAACAACACCATGTCAGGTCGAATTTCACAACACTTTATTGATGACTTATTGGCACGTACCGATGTGGTCGACGTGATCGATAGTTTGCTTCCCTTAAAGAAAAAAGGCGCGAACTATTCCGCGTGCTGCCCGTTTCATAACGAAAAAACCCCCAGTTTCACAGTCAGCCAAGACAAACAGTTTTATCACTGCTTCGGTTGTGGTGTGAGTGGCTCGGCGATTGGTTTTTTAATGGACTACAGCCATTTAGACTTTGTCGAAGCAGTTGAAGAGCTCGCCAGCCGCGCCGGCGTAGAGGTTATTCGCGAACAAGGGGTTATTAGCGATAAACCAAAACGTGACTTAAGCCCGCTGTTGCAGATGAACGAAGACGCCAGTCAGTTTTATCAACAACAGTTACGCAGCCATAAAACGTCACAACGGGCGAGTGAGTATTTGCAAGGTAGAGGCTTAAGCGGTGAAACGGCAAAAACTTTTCAGCTAGGTTATGCACCAACGGGTTGGGATAATCTTATGTCGGCCTTAGGTAAAACGGAAGGGTCATTGGCAGACTTGCGTGAACTAGGCTTGATTGTCAGTAATGATAATAAAAAAACCTATGATCGTTTTCGTGAGCGAATTATGTTTCCCATTCGAAATAAGCGAGGCCAAACGATAGGCTTTGGTGGACGAGTGATGGACGACGCCGAACCCAAGTACCTGAACTCGCCCGAAACACCGTTATTTCACAAAGGACGTGAGGTGTATGGTTTATTTGAAGCATTAAAAGCATCGAGCAAACTACAGCGGCTACTTTTAGTTGAAGGGTATTTAGATGTTATATCGCTGCATCAGCAAGGGATCACTAACTCGGTGGCTGCACTAGGTACGGCGATAACACGGGAACATATAGATTTATTATTTCGCTCCGTATCAGAGTTAGTTATTTGCATGGACGGTGATTCTGCCGGTCAAAAAGCCAGTTGGCGGGCTGTCGTTAACGCCTTGCCGGCGTTACGAAGCGGTCGACAAATTAAAGTATTATCGTTGCCTGCGGGCCAAGACCCCGACAGTTTGGTGGGTGATAATGGTGCCGCCTATTTTGAACAATTGATAGATAATGCGACGCCCTTATCGACGTATTTTTTTGACTACCTTGGTAATGAACACACGCTAGATAGCATGGAAGGACGAGCGGCTATGTTGGAACAAGCTCGACCCCTATTGGACACGATTCCAGCAGGTGCTTTTGCCGACATGATGAAAAAACAACTCGCCAACGTCAGTCAGTTAGGCGGCGCCAGTCCAAGAGGCTTTTCTTCTGCGCGTGGCGTGAAAACACGGCGTCAAAGCGGCAAAAAAAGCCCATCAGCCATTCGGCACTTAATCACTAGTGTATTACACGAGCCACAGTTGGCTGGCCAAATTGACTTAAATGAGCAGTGGTTAACAGTGGACGTGCCGGGGATGGCGGTGTTGAAACGGGTTTTATTACTCGCTGGTGATAGTGGGGCTGTTAGTTCGGCGATATTGCTAGAGCGATTTCGTGGTGACGAAAATGAACGAACAATTAAGGCGCTGTTTGCTGAAGAAAAGCTTATTGAAGGGGAGCTATCAGAACACGAATTTTTAGGGGCTATAGAGCGCTTAAAAGAGCAGGCTAAAAAAAGCCGACTAGATGCTTTATTAGCCAAATCAAATGATTTAAATGAGACAGAGCGAACAGAATTAAGGGAATTAATTAAATAGTATAGGCGTACGTAGATAAATTACAAATACCTGCTAAAATACCCTGTTCTACGGAACATAATTTTGTGCTCAGCACACTGGAAAACACATGGATAAAGAACAGCAGCAAGAACAGGCTTCTAAAATAAAATTGCTTATTGCCAAAGGGCACGAGCAAGGCTATTTGACCTATGCGGAAGTTAACGATCATCTGCCGCAAGATGTAGAGCCTGAGCGAATTGAAGAAATCATTAGTATGATTTCCGATATGGGGATCGGTGTGCACGAAACTGCACCTGAGTCTGACACCGTATCAGACGGCACAGCTGCAGACACAGTTGACGATTCGGCTGCTGCTGAAGTAGCCGCTGTCGCATTAGCAACCGTTGATAAAGAGCTGGGTCGAACAACTGATCCTGTACGCATGTACATGCGTGAAATGGGTACCGTTGGCTTGTTAACAAGGCAGGGTGAGCTAGATATCGCCAAACGTATCGAAGAAGGTCAAAACGAAATGTTGTCCGCGATCGTTCGTTTTCCTGCGGTCGTTGAGGCGTTCTTTAGCGTTTTTGAAAAAATTAAAAATGATGAATTACGGCTAATGGATTACATGCCGGATTTTGTCGATTTAGAAGATGATTACGACTACACACAACCCGCAGCAGCGAAAGATGAGGATGCGGAAGTGATTCCAGATATCACCGTGGCCGATGTCCAAGTGCGCGTGGATGAAATTATTGCTAAATACAAAGCATGCACTAAAACCTTTGATAAGCACGGCTACGGCTCTGATAAAACGCAAAAAGAGTTTGACGAATTAGCCTTATTATTTATGGCGATTAAGTTAACACCGCGCTTTTTTGTTTTGCTTACAGGCATTATGCGTGAGCGAGTTGACTTTGTTAGAGCGCAAGAAAAAACCATTATTGATATTTGTGTTAAGCAGGCCAAAATGCCGCGTAAAGTATTCCTAGAGGGCTTTATCAAAAATGAAAGCAGCCCCGACTGGCTTGATGCGCATCTAAAGACAGATGCAGACTTTGTACCGTTAATCGAAGCCAACATTGGCGATATTCGAAAAGCACAATTAAGGTTAGCGTTAGTTGAAAAAGAAAGTAAGTTAGCAACGACAGAAATTAAGGACATTAACCGTCACTTATCGATTGGCGAAGCCAAAATGCGTCGTGCGAAAAGAGAAATGGTAGAGGCTAATTTACGTCTTGTTATTTCGATTGCAAAAAAATACACCAACCGTGGTCTACAATTCTTAGACCTTATTCAAGAAGGCAATATCGGTTTAATGAAAGCGGTTGATAAATTTGAATACCGTCGCGGCTATAAGTTCTCAACCTATGCAACTTGGTGGATTCGCCAGGCTATTACGCGCTCAATCGCCGATCAAGCCAGAACCATTCGTATCCCTGTGCATATGATCGAAACGATCAATAAACTGAACCGTATATCGCGTCAAATTCTGCAAGAAAAAGGCCGTGAAGCCACGCCTGAAGAGTTGGCAATAGAAATGGAAATGCCAGAAGATAAAGTCCGTAAAGTGCTTAAGATTGCCAAAGAGCCTATTTCCATGGGTACACCCATTGGCGATGACGATGATTCGAGTTTGGGTGATTTTATTGAAGATGCCAATGCTGTTTCTCCAGTGGATTCGGCTACAATAGAAAGCTTAAGAGAATCGACGCAAGAAGTGCTAGCCGGTTTAACCGCGCGAGAAGCCAAAGTGATAAGAATGCGCTTTGGTATTAATATGAATACCGATCATACGCTAGAAGAAGTGGGCAAACAGTTTGACGTTACACGTGAAAGAATTCGTCAAATTGAAGCAAAAGCTTTGCGTAAATTGCGTCATCCGTCTCGTACAGAACATCTACGTAGTTTTATTGACACGTCAGATTAATCACTATGGGCCTTTAGCTCAGTTGGTTAGAGCAGTGGACTCATAATCCATTGGTCGAAGGTTCAAGTCCTTCAAGGCCCACCATTAAAAAAATCCCTGTACTGATGCGACAGGGTTTTTTTATGGGTGTTAGAAAGTGTCAATAATTTTAAGTCTGCCTTAACGGGACAGCCAGTGTTGAGTTGACTCCCATAAGTCATTGCTTGCCTGATTAGTGGTGTTAATGGCGCGTTGGAAAGCCTGTTTAATACCTAGCCATGCTTGGTCGCTTAATTCTATGGGTGCATTGAGTGCTTGGTTAACGGAGTTGTTGGTCGACTCCATCACTTGTTGCCACAGTCGTTTAGAGTCCTCTTGGCCGTCATGGATGCATTGGTCAAAATCAAACGTCGAGTCTGTCGCGTACAAAATAGTTTCATCTTCGTGCAATGATTTTTTTTGCTCGCAATAATCCGATACCTCAAGGCTAACCATAGTGATGGCAACGGCAACCGTACCAATCGTTGCTGCGGCTAGGGCGGTGGACGCGATTTTTTTAGCTGAGCGTTTAGTAAAAGCGGTAGTTAGATTTCGCTTTTTTACTTGATGCCGTTGTTTCATTTGATTAACGACGCTTTGTGATGCGTACAGGTTTTTTAACGTATGTATCGAGGTGGCGGCTAAACCAAACGTAGCCAGCAAACTATTTAGAAACAGCCAAACGGACAAAAAGATAATAATTGAGGTGACGCTGACGGTTAAAAGCATCGTTTTAATGTGCATATTGAGTACTCAAGACTAATTGATGTTGATAAAAAATGCCGTTGCCCTTTCTAAGCAAAGTAAACAGGCGTAGCTAAATTGTAGGGGTTGTAACATGTTAGCAACACCTGTCCGTTTAAAGAGACAAATTATTGAGCTTAGTGGGCTTTGTTTAAGACAGTGAATTCCTCTTGTAACTTATTGTTTTTAAATGGTTAAAGAATTATTTCATGTTTTATCTAAGCAATAAGCGTACACAATAAAATGATTTCGCGCACTTTATAAGCTATTTAATCTTTGCCGTAACTAAATTATAGGAGTAAGTTTGGTGCAGCGTCAGATAGAAGGCGTAAAAAAATAATTTATAAAAGAAGGAGAAATCTATGAAGAAACATTCGTTTTTCAAAACGGGTGCTGGCTTGGTGGCCTTTGTGCTTTTGATAGCGCAAGGAACACTGGCTCACGCATTCAGCTTTCATCACGGTGAACTCAAAGGGTCGTTTGATACCGATTTAACTTACGGTATTGCAATGCGTACTGAAGATGCGGATACCGATAATATGCAAGCCTATGGTAACCGTAACTTTAAAGATGCCGGCGATATCTTTAGTAACGCCATTCGCGGTTCCAGCACCTTAGCGCTAGACTTTAGGAATGTTGGTTTACTGGTTCGCGGCAACTATTTTTACGACAACGCTTACGATCAAGAAAAATTAGCAAAAGACAGCCGTGATAAGCTGGTGACAGAAGGCGCGATTACCGATGCCTTTGTGTATGGCTACTTTGGTGATAACGATCAAGTCAATATCAGGTTGGGTAAGCAAGTGATCAGCTGGGGTGAAAATACCTTTATCCAAGGCTCCATTAACGACATTAATACGGTTGATCTAAATAAATTAAGACAACCCGGCCGCGCACTTAAAGATGCCTTTATTGGTACTAATGCGGCCTATGTATCTTGGAACGTAAATGATGATTGGACAGTAGAAACCTTTTATTTATTTGACTTTGATCCGATTGAACTGGACCCTGCCGGTGGATTTTTTACAACCTTAGATGGCGCAGGTAAAGGCGGTGGTTTTGATGATGCGGGTAACGGCGTTATAGACGGTGGGTGTTTCTCTCACGATGGCCCACATTGTGGCTTAGTTGGTGGTGCTTTGGTTCAAGTAGGCTCTAAATGGGCAAAAGGCGGGCAGTACGGTATAGCGGTTAGAAAGTTTTTCCCGAGTTTGTTTAACGGCAGTGAAATCGCCTTGTATTACCAAAATCTACACGATCACGTGCCGATGATTTCAACCATTTTTGGTGAGGGGCAGTATTTTCTTGAATATGTAGAGAATATCGAGCGTTTAGGCGTGTCATTTAATACCAATATTGAAGGTTGGGTGATCGCAGGTGAATACCATGTACGTAAAGATGCGCCCATTCAAATGACGGCACCCGTACTAAACGGTTTAGGCATTGGTGTCAATTGTGGAGGATGCCTAAATGGTGATAGGGTTAAAGGTTATGACTTAGTGGATAGACATCAGTTACAAATGACCTTTCAACGTATTTGGGGTGTTGGCTTTATGAATGCTGACGCAAATAGCACCTTATTGGAAGTGGCTTATGGCTGGGTGGATGGCTTACCTAAAAAGAATGAACACTTAATTTCGCTTGGTCCTAATGATTTTAGAACGGTATTTAACCCCCAGGTAACCGATAACTTTTGGGGCTTTCAGGTTAAGCAGTCGCTTACCTATGAGGCGGCACTGTTTAATGTGGCATCGGTTTCTCCCTTTGTGGCGTTCAAATATGACGTAGAAGGGGTGTCTAACGAGATTGTCCCT
>JAGPVU010000071.1 GCA_018066825.1 Cycloclasticus sp. | reverse complement strand
TGCACTTCACCGGTTGCCCACGCTTTAGCAACCACTTCAGGACCAATACCTGCAGGGTCTCCAATCATGGTGGCTATTATTGGTTTTTTATTCATTCAATACACATCCCCAGCAAAAGGCTGATTATTACATTAGATTATCATTATTTATAAGATCATATTAACAATAATATGATCAAAATCATAAAAGCTTTGTTAAGCCCTTCGTTTACGATTAAACCCGTAATTAACTATTGCCTTGCGGTAAATGATTAAGCTACCCTCTAAGCTGGAAGTATAATTTTGTTTATACTTGCCCTTAAGCTCAGGAGAATATCATGTCCACACCGATCCCTTTTAACTCCCTCTTAGACATTGACGGTGTCATGGGCGCAGTTCGCTGGCGCGAGTCAGTCCCCGGCAAGGGCGCTGCAACCCCGCCTTTTTTAATCGAGCACATCGGCGACATTTCTGAAGATAGAGCCGACCGCTTGATGGCTCACGCGGAGGCCGCTGGGCTAGGCGTAATGGGCATCAGTCAATTAAGTTATCAACGCGCCAGTCACGACCCAACCGTCGTTTACCCGCTAGATGCTTACTATTTACACAGCATGCGAGGCTCTGTTGTTTGCACCATTAACCGAGTGGCCGTATTGCTAGATAATAAGATTAAAACCGACATTCAGAGCCTCATTTCTCAAATGATTTTAATCGACAACCTATAACGCTTGATCTGCTGTCTAGGTTAATCATTTTTGATTTGAGCACGTCGAGTAAAAGCCTCTTTTCTTTAAGAGGCTTTTTATTGACTATAATCATTTTCTAATACAACGAAGCCAGTATACTAAACCATCAACAAACGTGATCACCTAGGAGAACATATGACCAGTAACGCTAACAGCCTAGAGCTTAAGAGCGAAGTTGAAGACTTACTCAACGCTTACACACAATGTATTGACGATGATGACTTAGAAAACTGGCCCGAATTTTTCACCGAAAAGTGCCTATATCGCGTGATCCCACGAGAAAATCATGAAATGGGCCTGCCCACCGCCGTTATGTGGTGTGACAGCAAAGGTATGTTGCACGATCGTATTACCGCCCTACGGCACGCAAACATTTACCAAGTGCAATGGTACCGCCACATCACCAGCAACCCTCGAATTCTTTCGGTCGATGGAGATACCATTAAAGTGCAATCAAATTATGCCGTGTTCAAAACCTGTAATGATGGTGAAAGTACCGTCTATAACGTCGGCCGCTATGTCGATGTGATCGTGCGCGAAAACGGGGTTTTAAAGTTTAAAGAACGCTCCGCTATCTACGACACTCACCGGATCACCACCTTAATGGTCATCCCCATTTAATGTCGTTTTATCAAGGAGCAAGATTATGAACACACCTGCACATTTAAAATGGCCTGATCACGCTGACTGCACAGCCGTTCCTTACTCAGTGTTTAATAGCCAAGAAGTGTACGACTTAGAACAGCAAAAACTTTACAACGGCCCCACCTGGAATTATTTGGCGGCTGCAGACGAGCTGCCCGAAAAAGGCAGCTTTAAATCGACCTATATTGGCGACACACCCGTGGTTGTTACTCGCGGACAAGATGATGAATTCTATGCTTGGGTCAACCGTTGTGCGCACCGCGGTGCTGAGATTTGCCGTGAACGACATGGCAAGTCTGAAGATGGTGCATTTACCTGCGTTTACCACCAGTGGGCCTATGATGCTAAAGGGGACCTACACGGTATACCTTTCCAACGCGGCCTCGCCGGCAAGGGCGGCATGCCAAAAGACTTTGATAAAAAACAGCACGGCCTCAGGAAGGTTCGCTTGGTTAATTATCATGGTGTTCTTTTTGGTACCTTCAGTGATCAAACGCCCGATATCGAAAGCTATATGGGTGACGATGTCAGCCATCACTTAAAACGCATCATGAACCGGCCAATAGAGATTTTAGGGCATACTCGCCAAAGCATTGCGGGGAACTGGAAGTTTTATTCTGAAAACACCAAGGACCCTTATCACGCCAGTCTATTACACCTATTCCACGCGACCTTTGGCTTATATCGCTCGTCTCAAAAGGGCGAGTCCATCATCAATAACGATTTTCATTCGGTCCTTTGGGCGAGCAGCGGCACAGAAAGCAAGTCCGCCTTGGATGATATGAAAAAAGACAAGCTCCGGACGTTACAAACGGGCGAGTACGCGTTACAAGACCCCTCTTTGTTAGCCGGGCAACAAGAATTTGACGATGGCGTTACCTTGGTTATTCTGTCTCTTTTCCCATCCTTAGTGATGCAGCAGATTCAAAACACCTTGGCGTTTCGTCAAATTTTGCCCAAAAGCAAAGATGAATTTGAACTGGTTTGGACTTACTTCGGCTATAAAGATGATAGCGAGGAACTGCGTAATATTCGCTTAAAGCAGTTCAATCTCATCGGCCCAGGCGGCTTCATCTCAATGGAAGACGGTGAGTCTACTGAGCTTTGCCAAAATGCCATTGTACGTGACGGGGCCTATACCAACGTTATCCAGATGGCCGGCAAAGAAGCCAAAGGCGATGACCATTTAGTAACCGAAGGCTTGATTCGCGGCTTATGGAAAGGCTACCGTGAAATAATGGACTTTTAGTCCTGAACTTAACGGACACAAACCTTTCCCCTATCCAAGTTTAGGGATGTAACTTCAAGGCTTCTAGTCCACCACTAGAAGCCTTTTAATTGCCGGCCCCATCCTAAAAAAGGATAAAATCTGCCAACGCTTCTACGTTATGGTGCAATCACCGCACCTGGTTTCTAGCATAATAGCCTATGAACCAAACCACCATCCAACAGAGCCCAAGTGAACAAAGCTGTCGCTTATGCGCGCTATCCCCTTTATGCATCCCTGCGGCACTCGATGACGAGCTGATTGCTAAACTTGAAAGCTTTATTAGCTCGGGTAAGCGCTACGCAAAATATGACACCGTTTATCGCCAAAAAGAAAGCTTTTGCTCACAGTATGTTGTTAAAGCAGGGGCCGTTAAAGCCTATATCACCGATGTTAATGGCCGCGAACACATCACGGGGTTTTATTTGCCGGGTGAAATTATTGGACTTGAAAGTATCGCCGGGCACCAATACTTAGAAACGGCTGTCACCATAGTTGATTGTCACCTGTGTAAAATTGACTACGCACAATTGGCTCAATTACGAAAAAACAATTCATCGCTGTCTGATTGGGCAATTAATTTATTTAGCCAGTCCCTCGCCTCGGGGCATGATTTTTTTACCTGCTTGTCGCAACATACCGCCTTGGCAAGACTGGCAACCTTTCTTTTAATTATCTCAAAACGTACCAGCCGTACGGGAGACTATCAACTAGACTTTAACTTACCCATGTCTCGGCAGGACATTGGAAATTACCTAGGCTTAGCCAGTGAAACCAGCTCCCGAGCCTTTTCAAAACTGGTTGAACAACAGTGCATTGAAAAGAAGAACCGGCAAATACGCATCACCGATTTTGATAAACTAGTCGCCGTATCTTCCATGAGCCTTAGCACTTAAGCTGCTCTTCATCTAAGGCTCGTGCCTCGTGCGTTAAAAACAACCAGCAACGCGCAAAAATGTGCTCCATTTCCTTCTGGTAGATATCCTCATCCCAATAAATAGAGCGATCCTGGATCGCCCCGTCTTGCTGAATTAGTTTGTTAATTGGTTTCATGCTTGCCTCACTTTAGCCACAAATACGTAAATGGATTAATGCTAAAACTCTACGCTGGGCGCGCTAAAAAATGATATCTATCAATTTTGTTCGTCAGTCGCCTAAAAAAACCGATTAAAAATGCTTTAAATCATTTAGCCTTTGGTATAAAGTTTAGCAATTGCTAATAGAGTAGAGCACTAAGACAGTAACGCATCTTATGTTAGAAAAAAAAATAATTGCCGACTGTACAAATTGTGCGCTTTCTAAACGCTGCTTACCTTCTGGCATTCCTGTCACTGACTTGTATCGCTTTACTAATATTGCACATACGAACCAAACGTTTGCCAGCGGTGACCAGCTATTTAAACAAGGGGTCAAAGCATCTCATTTGTATATAGTCAAAACCGGCTCGTTTAAAACCCAAATCATTAATGACTTTGGTGATGCGCACGTCAATGGGTTTTATTTGCCCGGTGATATTTTAGGCTTAGAGAGTATGGCAGGCGGCGTCACCCTAAATAGCTGTATCGCCATCGAAGACAGCTTGGCGTGTAAAATCACTTATCGCCCATTAGCTGCTTTGCGGAAGGAATTTCCAACTTTATCTGATTTGGCAGTTAAAATTTATAGTCAAGCCCTAGCAACAACCCTTCAAACACAAAATTGCCTATCTATTCATTCGGCAGCGGCCAGGCTTGCTCAATTTTTAATCTTATTCCATCAACGCACCAACCAAATTACTTATCCACAGACAAGGCTACACTTAAATATGTCTCGCCAGGATATTGCAAGCCACTTGGGTATCGCCGTTGAAACAGTTAGCCGTTCTTTTTCAAAATTGATTGGTGCGGGGTGCATTACAAAGTCGGGACGGGTCATTAACATCATAAATGCAGCGACCTTAGAGGAAATATCGCGCTCCACAGCATAAGTGACTTAGGTCATTTTATCGTGTGCAAAACAGTATAGAATTAGTGATCTTATAAAAAAAATAGTTAAGCCAAATTAAGGAGTTATTATGTCATCAACACCAGGAAATGAGCCCCTATTGGAGTGGCCCGCAAAATATAACGAAGTTCCGAAGCAAGTTTTTGAAATGGACGAGCTTTGGCCAAAAGAACTCGAAACTATTTTTTATGGTGCCGAATGGCACCCTATCGTACATCGCGCTGAAATCCCGAATCCTGGTGATTATAAAGCCGCCGAATTAGGTGAGATGCCTATTTTTGCAGTCCATGGTGACGATGGCGCCATTCGGGTTTTTCAAAACACCTGTACCCACCGCGGCACCTCATTGGTCACCGAGAGTTCGGGTAATAAAAAAGAATTTGAATGCCCCTACCACCGCTGGTTATTTAGCTTAGAGGGCGACTTAGTCGGCTGCCCTAATAGCCGTGACTTTACCCCGGATTTTGACAAAAAAAACTTTAGTCTCTTCCAGCTCCGCACAGAAGAATTTTGTGGCTTGTACTTTGTCACCATGAGTGACAAAACACCCCCACTAAAAGAATACCTAGGCGAAAGTTTTTATGAACCCTTAAGCCGCGTACTCGGTGGTGATGGCCGCTTAAAACTCGCCGGCTACCAGAAAGTAATGTACGACTGCAATTGGAAAGCTTATTGCGATAATGACGGCTACCATGCGCCGCTACTACATAAGGCCTTTGCCTTACTTAATTGGCAGGGCGGTAAGGGTTTTCAAAGAATCTCGGAGAACGGTCACCTAACCTTTGAGTCTGAGTTAAAGATCCCGGATGAAATTACTGCCTTAAAAGATGGCTCTATCCTAGACTTTAAAGGCACCACCACCAGCACCGGCTCGATTGTTCAAATGCAGTTTCCATTAACTGTCTACAGCAAACATATGGACATGTTAAATATTCGCTACGCATTCCCTAAGGGCCCTAAAGGTATTGAGGTACATTACGCCTACTTTACCCATGAAGACGATAACGACGAAATGATTCGGCACCGCATTCGTCAATCAAGTAACCTATTAGGCCCTTGTGGACTCATTAGTATGGAAGATGCCTCTGTGTTTTCACGTATTGATAAAGGCAATAAAACCCCAGGTAATGCGATTTTCCAAAAGGGCGTTCAGGATGAGTACGCGTTGTCTTTTGAGGTAAAGCAAAACGATGAATCTGGCAACTTACCACGCTGGGAACACTATCGAAAATTAATGGGTTTCAAGAGGGCGGCACAATGAGCAGTTCAATCACTTTAATTGAAAACCTGAATAGAGATTATATTTGCGCGTTGGACTCTCTCGATATGTCCGCCTGGCTTGCTTGTTTTAATCTAAAGGGCCGCTACACCTTTATTTCTGAAGAAAATGAACGCCGAGGCTTTCCTATCGCCTTTATGCTAGATGATTGTTATGAGCGCCTGCAAGATCGTGTAACCCAGGTCGTTGAAATTCAATCAGACTCTACCGAGCATTATCAAACACGTCACTTTACTCAGCTCGTATCCGTGTCTGAAACTGATAATGGCTTAATCAACGCAGTTTTCAACTATTCGATTTATTACACCCAGCGAGATAACAATCTAACTAAAATTTTATGCGTTGGGCAATATTTTGATACCATCAAACTAGATGGTGACAACGCCAGCTATATAGAGAGAAAGGCAGTAACAGATACCAATGTCTTACCAAGGTATACCGCTTACCCTGTCTAATTGACCATAAAAAGCCCGGCTGAATATGTTATTCAGCCGGGCTTTTTATGGTCTTAATGTTATTGTTCTGGTCGTTTACCAATACCAATACCACCGTCAGAGTTAATCACGCTACCCGTGATATAGCCGCCGTTCTTCTCAGAAGCCAGTAACAAGTATATACCCGCGTGATCTTCTGGTTTTGAGATAAACCCTAGCGGCGTCATGTCACTAATAAGCTGGTCCACGCCCGGGATTTCACTGAGTTTTGACTCTGCCTGGCCTGCAACAGCGCTACCGCCTAAATTGGTCATCGTACCACCGGGTGCAACCCCATTGACACGAACATCCGGCGCCACTTCAAACGCCAATTGCTTAATCATCCCCAGTACTGCGTGTTTGGATGCGACATAAATCACGCCACCACCACCGGTATAAAAACTGGAGCTAGAGGCAGTAAACACCATGCTGCCTTTGGTTTTTCTTAATTCCGGTAATGCGGCTTTTGCACCCAATATATAGCCTTTAACATTAACCGAAAAAATTTCATCGCAAATGTCTTCTACCTTGCCGTCTTCTTGCGCTTCTAAGGGCACCATATAGTCCCAAATACCTGCATTACCAATAAAGGTATCCAGTTGGCCAAAGGCTTTAATTGTTTTAGTGACCGCATCTTGGTTGGACTGCAATGACCGCACATCGCCGGTTAGGCCAACTACTTTGCCAGCATATTTTTCTTCTAGTGCATCAATGCCCGATTGTGAACGGTCCATCACACACACTTTAGCGCCTTCTACAATAAATCGTTCAACAACGGCCAAGCCTATACCCGAAGCACCACCGGTTACTAACGCGACTTTATTATCCATCCAACCCATGGTTTATTCCCTTGCTTACAATTTTTTAAAAAAAGAAATTAATGTTACTGTCTAGTACAACACCGTCGTCCAGCACCGCGTTACGTTTTATTAACTGGTAGCCAGTCGCCGTCTGTTGCCAAATATCCTCTCGGCCTGCAGTCAATCGTTTACGCTCGGCATCTAAACGGCTACGGTGTACCTCTATAACTGAATACACCTTATATTGTCCGGCCAGCTCGGCTTCAAAGACCTCTACATTGCTCACGATGTGACGGATCGAATTAATCGGGTTTTCAGACCAGACAAAGCCTGTTTTAAATCGCCCAATCCGCATCATTAAGGCCGCCATATCATCATTAAATATTGGCGTTTTGTCTGGCACTCTATGCCCTTTATCTTCTCTAAAGCGGCGCTGTGGCATCTCCATCGCGTAATGGATATTCTCCGACACCATTGCCAGCCAGTCATCGTACTGTTCACTGCTTAGTAATCTCGCTTCTTGGTACAGCTGGCGCTGTAAGGCTATATAGACCTCGTTACTTGCTTGCTGCTCACCCATTACCTTGCTCCGTCGCACGCGCTTCTTCTAGGCTGTTATAGGAGGGGACTTCAGACCAATCTTTTGCCTTCATCATTTCTAGCCAGCGCCGGTACACATAGCGTTGGTTTTGTTCACACACCAAGCCCTCACTAACCACACCGGGCATTTCATCACGGCTGTGTTCGCCGCCAATAGCCATATTCGTATACACGTCCATTTGCTTTGTTCGCCATCCGCGACTTTGTTCGGTAATGGCTTGTAAGTTATCGCCATCGTCATTATCAAATAACCCGGCTGGACCAAAAGTTCGACTCACATTATTTAGAATGGTTTGTTTCAACTCATCTGGCATTTGTTTATCGACCATCGCCCATGTCCACATCTCGAACTTACCCGGGCCTTTTGGGTGATACACCCGAAACCAATTAAGTCCCGGTAACATCTGTAAATTGGGGAACACCGTCATATTAATTTGTGAGCCCCACATTTTTTTACCACGGTATTCGCCTAAGCGATCTATAACCGTTTGCCGATTCTTTTCTAGGTAGTCTACTGCACTGGTAGGGTCAGGGTAAAAGCCATAGCCTGACTGACCATCTAACGCCGCTAATACGGCATGGCCATTCATGCCAGCGACAGAGACAGCACCCGAATTATCTGCGCTGGTATTGCCTACTTCTAAGCCGCCCACTGACATGCTTGAAGAAACCGTCATCGCGCCTGCGTGCGCCCAGCCTAAGTGATAGCCATCGCCCGACACATTTTCAACCGGCAGCTTCCAGTTAACCGGCAATTCTACTTTCATCGCCGTACCAATCAACTCCGTACCCTCTGGCATCGCGTCTAACCAAATATCGAGATACCATTTCATTTCACCTAGGTAGTCTTCTAAACTCGGCGCTGTTTCATCAAACGTCGCAAATACTAGGCCTTTATAACTGGCTATTTGAGCGACTTCTACAAGGCCAAATTTTGATTTGTCGAGTTGGTCTTTATACGCATCCTTTTCTAATGGCACACCGTTAAGTTTGCCATCAAAACCAAAACTCCAGCCATGGTAATTGCAAATAAATTTCTTGCTGTTGCCGTGGTCTGCTTTACAAAGTCGATTACCGCGATGGGTACAGGTATTTAAGAAGGCTTTTATATCCCCTTCTTTCTGACGCACCACTAATACCTCGTCCTCACCCATAAAAGTACGCACAAAGTCGCCCGGTTCTTTTATTTGGCATTCATGGGTTAAAAACAACCAGCAACGACCAAATATCTTTTCCTGTTCTTGTTCATAAATACCCGGGTCAGAATAAATAATTCGCTTCTGCCTACCGGTTTTAAAATCGACTAGCTCGTCCAATGGGTTCATGACTTACCTTGTAATTACTTGTTAATTAGTGAACGACGTAATCGTAAATATGACTTATTTCTTCGGCGCTTAACTTGTCGCCCCAAGCTGGCATTGACCCTTTGCCATCGGCTACAGAGCTGATAAAGCGCGCCTTGTCATCTTTAGGAAAGCTACGCAAATCATACGTGGTGCCCGAGGTAACCATTTTAACGCCGTGACAATGCGAACAGGTTTGCTCGTACAGCTCAGCGCCTTTTTTAACGGTGGCTGACCAGGCTGCTTCATCATCCTTCGTATCTGTCGATGCCACCGCTGCCATTATTGGCTTAATTGGATCAGCATGAATGGTGCTGGTATTATTCCCCGTACCGAGTTCAAATACCCAAACAGAACCACCCGGGTTAATGTTCTTTAAGGTGACATCACCCGATAAATGGTTATATACGCCACCGATACCGCTGGTTACAGCAATGTATTGTTTGCCATCTATTTGATAGGTAACCGGTGGTGCAATAATACCAGAGCCTGTTCTAAACTCCCAAAGTTTTTCACCTGATATCGCATTAAAAGCATACAGCTCACCGGTTTGTGCGCCTGAAAACACAAGATTTCCATCGGTTACTAGTGTTCCACCGTTCATTGGTACATCGGTTGGAAATTCCCATTTAGCCTTACCCGTTAATGGGTCTATCGCTCGTAAATAGCCCCTCGGTTCATCTTTTGCAAATACCCATTCAAAGGCCATGCCTATGTAAAACACCCCAGGCTTATATTCTTGTTCCTTCGGCGTATAGTTCCAGCCCACATTAATGGTATTGGCATACGCTAAACCGGTTGTTGGGCTGTATGACATCGCCGCAAGGTTTTTACCGCCTAAGGCAGATGGCCAAAGTTCGGTTTTTTCACCTGTCTTAAACATATTGATCACACGTTCAGCCACAATCGGTCTGCCGGTTTGCATATCGATACCGTCTGCCCAAGTTACTTTATCAACAAATTGATTCGCCTCTAACAATTCGCCGTTGGTGCGATCTAACACATAGAAATAACCATTGCGATTTGCCTGCATTAATATTTTGCGTGGCTTACCGTCTATTTCTATATCGGCAAGAATTGGGTCGTTCACCCCATCAAAATCAAACGCATCATTTGGCGTAAACTGGTAGTGCCAAATTAATTCACCGGTTTTAGGTTTGATAGCAATCACACTGTCGGTATATAGGTTATCGCCTGGGTGTAATAGTGAGTTCCAAGGTGCGGCATTGCCTACGCCCCAATACACAATATCTAATTCTTTATCATACGAACCAATCAGCCAAGTGGGTCCACCACCTCGGCGCCAGTCTTCCCCTTGCCAAGTATCGCCACCCGGTTCACCCGGTCCGGCAACGGTATAAAAACGCCACAAATGTTCACCCGTTTTTGGGTTCCAACCGTCTAAGAAGCCTCGTACACCAAATTCGCCACCCGCTACACCCGTAATCATTATGCCATTAGCAACTAAGGGCGCACTGGTCATTGAATAGCCCAACTTTGCATCTACCGCCGTTACATCCCAGATAACATCGCCATTAACTGGGTTAATCGCTAATATATGGTTATCCAGCGTCACACGGTATAAAACGCCTTCGTGCCAGGTAGCACCCCGGTTGGTGATGCCGCAACAGGTGACTGTGTCCGCAGGGTATTCTATTTTACTTTTCCAAATTTGCCGGCCGGTTTTTGCATTAATGGCAAAGGTAGCATTGTGCGTGGTCATGTACATAACGCCGTCAATCACTAATGGTTGGCTTTGTTGGCCTCTGTTATCACCGAGTGATAACACCCAGGCCGGTTTTAATTGCTGTACATTGCTATCATTAATCTGAGTAAGGCTTGAGTGCCTTTGTAAATCTTGAGAAAGGCCATAATAATCGACACCTACGTCTTTATCAGCCTTTGCTTCTACTGTGTCACTTGTTGCTGCTACCTCTGTTGCCGCTGCTGATTCAGGCATGGGTGCTGACACTGTATCGCTGTCATTACACGCCGTTAGTACAGCACTCAAAAACAGCGCCAATAGTATCGATTTATTAATATTCATTGTTCCTCACCCATTTAGTTAGCCTTTCTATATTATTGCTTTTGGCCTTATTTGGCTATGAAAATTTAGCTTAATATTTTGCTTTAAACATAAAAAAAGCAGTGGCGTTTACACGCCACTGCTTTTAGTTTTATAACAGCTTACTATTGTTTAACGATAATCTCTCAATTGATCGATATCAAATACTTCTTCTGTTACGTTTTCTGCCCGACCTTCCCAGATTGAATTAAATTCAATGGTTGTGTGGCGCTGTGTTGTTTCATTAGTAACAAATACATTTGACCACATAGCATCACCGGTAGCAGGCCTCCAATCACGTGAGTCTTCCCATACACGTAATGGGTTACCACGAGGATCCCAAGTCATTTGATACTGAAGGTAGAAGAATTCTTTATCAATATACGTTTCACGTTTTGAATATTGGTATCTACCCGTTTTATCGGTTACTTCAAGTACCCAAATTGGTCTTAGTTCCAATTCCATGTTATCCCAATTACATTTATCTTCAGATGTAGTCAGTGATTGATAAGCATGGCCTACTTCAGGCTGAGCCAAAATGAAACCTTCGCGAGCAATTTTATACTCAAATGTTTCGACATTGGTTTTAGCCCATGAACCGCGCCAGTCATCCCAAGTAATCTCTAAGCCAGAAGCCATAGGATCTTGTGAATCAGAGCCGGTTAACAAACGTGTTCTACGTAAGCTAGGGATAAATACTTTAAAGTCATCTTCTTTATCAGGACCTGAATAACGCTGTCTAACCGCAGCCAAACCACGTACGTCATTAGGCTCTAGGAAGAAGATAGCACCGCCTTCAACATATTTCTCTTTACCAGGAATATCACCATAAGGTTCTACATTAGAACGGTTGTGATAATGCCACCACCATAAATCGGCAGAATATTCTCTTTCAAGACCGCCGTCAGCAGAACACGCCCTAAAGTCTAATGGTCCAAACGTTAATGCATCGTTATTAACTGAGTGAGCTACAAAATTCCAATGTAACTCAAGACCTGTTTTAGGATGAATAAAAGGCAGTGCTGTTGCACCTGGGCCAGACATTAATGCGCTGGTGCCGTCATCATAGGTTAAAAACCCTCTATCAGTGATGTTGATATTGATTTTTTTGTCTCTGATTTCTTTGGTATTTTTAAGATAACCCTCATGCATATAATACGTGTTGGTTGGAATAATCTTAATTTGTTTGATCGTACCCCATGAGCCACCTAAATGGTCCATCATTTCTTTAGGCAGGTAATCCTTTAACCAAGGGTAATTGGCTTTAGTATCACCTGTAATAACCAAACCCGGCTTAAGTTCAGCCGGAAATGTCTCTTTATCCATTAGGTCATAGGCATCATAACCACGTAGGTCTTTCCATTCTTTTGCTAAAGCAATTGCTTTAGGATCAGAAATGAGTTTGAGCCATTTGTCGTAGTTAGGGTTGTTTTCAGCGGCGGCAAAAGCCTTCCATTCTTCTAGCGCCCGGTTGGTATCTGCTAGCGCTGGTGCGCTAACGGATACAGCGGCTGCAAAACCAATGGCGGCTGCAATTTTATTAAGTTTCATAATTCTCTCCGTTTTATTTCTTATAGTAAGTGTTCAGTTAGAACTGGTACGTTAACGATAGTTCAATGTAATCTGAATTGTTAAAGATACCCAATGGTGCGCTCTCTTTATTACCCGAGAAGTGCATCCATTCTAAACGTGGACGCCAGCTGTCACCAAAGTAGTTAAAGTCAACACGTTGACGATACATTAAACCTTCGTTGGTAATGTCACGAACCACTAAGCCTTCAAGAATTAAACGTTGGCTATCGAGCGGCATGCTCCATAAGAACGTTGAATAGTTTTGATGATCTTGTACCGTGTCAAATGCATACGGTCCTTGTGTCATCAAGCCTTTATCTGCATCGTGGGTGTAGATATCAAACAACTGAAAGCTGGTAAAGATCGACTTTTCTTGTGAATCCCAACCCGGCACCCAAAATGGAAAATCAAAACCAATCATCGTAGAGGTGATATCGCTTTTTGTAATCGCACGGCTAGGAATAACAGCAAGCGCACCTGAACCACCTTCACCTGGTGCTGGATCATAACCAAAAGGTTCCGTATTAGTCTCGAAAGCCCCTTCAAATGCTGGACCAAAAGCGAGATCTATTCTGGCGTCAGGTTGAACGCGTGATCTATTAAACGGGTGATCAAATTCATGGCTCATTTCTAAACGCACGGAAGGTGAAGAGTTTTTAACCCCAAATGACATAAAGTCTGATAAATCACGGGTAAACGTTATGCCTAGCACCATTTGACGATAGTTATAGTCTAGTTCAACGTCGGCGTTTACTGAGCAATTAGCATCAACAAAACACGTATTTCCTGCAGGAAGCGCACCCATACCAACTAAAGCAGCCGTCACTGCAGTTAGTGGATTACCGACAGCGCCATCACCTGCTGCACTGCTTCTCAAGAAATCTAAATAGCCACCTACCCCATGAACAATAGCCTCGGTATTAGATGCTGATATAGGTAAAACAACATTAGCACCTGTCGGGTCGTTAAACAAATTCCCAGGCTCGGGGCCGATAATTAAATTTAAACCTCTCAGCTTAAGCACGGGCAAATCTTGCATACCGTAGAATGCGTTAATGGTACCCACACCGCCGAGAGTATTAAACTTTAGACGCATAGAATATTCAGCATCGGTAAAGCTTAATCTTCTTGCTGTTTCTTCAGGCGTATTAAAACCAAATGCTACAAAACCACTACCAGATGGTGAATCTAGTGTATCGGGCCATGGCAGACCAAATGAACCGCCGGCGCTGCTTTTTTCTGTTGGCGTTGGGTTATTAATTAAGAACTGTGAATGCATTACTTCTGGGGTAAAGTTAAACTCCAGTGTTGGACGGTGCATGCCGAGTGCTTCGAACGGACCTGCCATGCCTAACTTTGATAAGTTAAAATCGGCTGATAGCATTAATGCTGGGATACGTACTTCGTCTGAATCCCTAAACGCAAAGCGTTGACGTAAGTCTTGTGCGTGCAGTAAATCGATTAGGCGTAGGCCGTCAGATTCACCCCAACCACGTTGTTGCTTACCAAACTTAAGGCTGTAACGGCCCTTAGGGTCGCGGTATTTAACAGAGAGTTCGCGAATTACATCTTCCCAATCGTTTAGCATTTGTAAATCGCTTGTTTCTTTACACAAGATGCCTGGCTTACAGTTATTTAATTTAAAATCTGTATTGTTAGGGAAGGTTACTGATGGTAACTCACTTAGATCCGGGTTAGTTATGTCTGCCAACCCACCATTAGGCGATTGAAAGCTGGTTGCTTCTGTTGATAGATCACCGCGCAGCCAAAAGTTGGCCACAAAGGTCCAGGTTCTATTTGGGCGGTAGGTGGTTTTTGATTCAATTAACCAGTTGCTTGGGCCGAGTTTGTCGCCTTGGTCTTCAAGGTCGTACAACACCGATGCGCCCACTTTAATACGGCCATTTTGGGTTAGCCCCTTAATGCCTGTGTCGATTGCAAATGCCGGTGCGGCTATTGCAAACCCTAATGCGGCCACTAGGCCT
Organism: Cycloclasticus sp.; assembly: GCA_018066825.1. Classification (GTDB taxonomy): domain Bacteria; phylum Pseudomonadota; class Gammaproteobacteria; order Methylococcales; family Cycloclasticaceae; genus Cycloclasticus. Next base: position 7,219 of record JAGPVU010000071.1, on the reverse strand, counting down.
GTTTTTATTATTACGTTCATAACTTCCCCTTTAAATATTAACTAAATTTAGTTATTACACTTTCTAACATACGTTTTATACGCTTATTATTTTACAGCGACAAGTGTTTTTTACACTTTTTACAACAATGTTGCTTTATTGCAACGCAACATTTATTTAACCTTTGCTTACTCTAGCCGTATTTAAGTTTCTAGCCGTGGTTTTATTGCTGTTGATATACAAAATAGCCGCACGGCTTGCGCTGCTTTTATTACTACGTGTAATCGTGCTTACTGGTCATCGCGCAAGGGGGCTGCATCAAACCTTTCATCTGTTGCTTGTTTGGCGCGGCCCTTTCAAGTTGCGCGATATAACTGCTTGGGCCTAACGCCCGTTTTAGGCTTGCCAGCTGCCACTTGTCTGCTGTTTGACTTGTGCATTATTGGCGTTGCCAACTTTTGGCGATGCCAGCATGAGGGCCTCGCTAACTAAGCTAGTGGTTGCAAAAAAAACCGGTCAACGTGTTGACCGGTTTTTTTAACTCTATTTTGTGGTCTAAATAACCACTTAATCTTTGAATAACGCCTTTGGATGAAAGGCTGCTATAGCGGCGGGTACAAACAGTAGAGAGCCCAGCATGTTCATAAACAACACCATGGCTAGCAATAAGCCCATTTCGGCCTGAAAGCGCAACGGTGACGCCACTGCCCATGGAATAAGCGGCGCGATCATGGTAACCGCAGTAATAAAGATGGCGTTACCTGAGGTTAAAAAGGCGTGGTGTATCGCCTCGTGCACATCTTTAACGGCTAGCTTGCGGTATTCTTCACGGATTCTGTCTACCATGTAAATACCGTAATCCACCCCAAGACCCACACCCAACGCCGCTAACGGTAGGGTGCTTACGTTTAAGCCCACACCTTTCCACGCCATAAAGGCATAGGTTAGCGAGTTGGCGGTTGCCAAACTAAACAATAAGATGAGGCCGGTTGTAAAGGAGCGGTAATACAACACGATACAGAGTGAAATAACGATGGCAATGGCGATCATTATCTTTATGTTGGACCTAACGATCTCTTCATTTAAGGCTTCAACAATACCGACTTGGCCACCCATGTATAAGAACTTAGCGCTGCTGACGACTTCTTTTTCATTACTAAAGAAGTTGTCTAGGTTGTCCCTCAATTTTTGAATCGTTGGGCGACTATGGTCTTCTAAGAAAAACGAAATATTACCAATTTCCCATTCTTTGTTGGTAAAGGCCGCGAAATCACCCGGCTCACCCCGTGAACGGAACATATAAATATCAAAGCCCACTTCTTCTGTTGTGTCAGGAATAATCGCATACGATGGATCACCCTCGAACAATACTGAGTTAACCAATTTAATGATGGGCACTAAGCTGATGGCTGGGCGTACTTCTGACATGTGCTCAAACACATAACGGTCTAGCGCTTCTGTTTGATGGTAGACGGTTGGGTCTAACATGGTTTCTTTTTCGCCCTCTACATACACTTGCATCATGTCGGTACCGAGGAATGAAAAGCGGGTATTGATGGAGTCTACGTCTTGGTTAAAGCGCGCTTCTGGCCATAAAATAGCACTACCTTTGGTATCACCCACGGTTAGGTTTTGTGAGTACCATGCACCTAAACCAAGGAAACCAGCGGTGATTAACACCATGGTCCACTTGTGGTCTTCCATGTTGATAACAGCACCCCAAATTTTATTTAAAATAATGGAGCCTGTTTTATGCGATTTTGGTGGCTTAATTAAGCACATAACCGCGGCGGCAAAAATAAGTGCCGGTACTACCGATAGTAGCCATAGCCCACAGATTAACGCTAATGACTTGATGCTTGGTATGGCCACTAAGGCCAACACGCCAAAACCTGCCGCATCGGTAATAATAGCCGCTGTGCTTGGCACGAGTAGCAACGCAAGGCCGTCACGTGTACAGGCACGGCAATCGGTCGGCGGCGTATCACAATCACTAATGTTATCGAGAATACGGGTGGTAAACTGCACCCCGTGCGACAACACAATGGCAAAAATAAATGCCGGCAATAGGATCAGCAGCGGATCCAGGTTGTAACTAACCGCGCCCATTGCGCCTAAGCCCCAGATGGTGGCCACAGACGCCGTAAACATTGGGATAAACACACCGATCCATGTTCTAAAGTACAAGAACAGAATGGTTGCTACGATAACCAATGAGATGGCTAGAATATTAAAGACTGAGTCCAATGATTGGTAAATATAGCCCAGCAGAATAGGGCGGCCAACAAAGTTAATTTCTAAGTCGTCGCCTTCATACTTTTCACGTAGGTCCAAAAAGAAGTTAAGCACTTCTAATTTATCCGCCTCATCCCTAAAGTCGGCGATAACGATCGCAGAGGTTTCATCGTTAGAGACCTGCAAACCACGGTACTGCTTATTAACAAACTGCCTTAAACGCGTCATCTCTTCTTCGTTTTTTGGCAAGTCTGGCCACATGAGGGCGTCCACGCCGACTCGGCCACCGCCACCTGAAATGGCTTTGGTTTTTCTTAAGACTAAGGATTGACTCAGGTGACGATAGGTCGACTTGTTATAGTAAACGTCTTCGGCGATTTGCTTATATTTAGTTAAATACTCAAGGTTGTATATATTACCTTTTTTGTTTTTAACTTCGATTAGCGTTGTATTGGCGCCGCCGAACTGCTCACCAAAGCGTAAAAATAAATCCACGTTATTGGCGTTTTCTGGCAGCATTTCTTCCAGCACAACATTTAATGACAGCCCTTTGTAGGCGTAATAACCCGGAATAATAGTAATTATTGTTAGTGCTAGTGCTACTAGAACCGGTTTTCTAGAAATAAAACTCGATAATGCGTTAATCATTATTCTTCTCCCCAACGACTTGATATTAACTTAACTGCGCCGGGCGCTGCTATATTTAATTTGGTGTCAAAATTCATATCCGCTACATTGCCTTTAACTACCATACCTCGAAGGCCTGCTGCCCAAATATCACCTGACGGTGTTACATCAACCCCACCTATCCACACAAAGGGAAGAGGGAAGTCTTTAGGGGCGACCAGCGGTGTCACCATAGAGCCTGATACTTTTAGCATACTAGACACACCGACAGCGATAACCTCGCCTGCTGCCGTACCGGTAACATCATAAAGATGTGCCGTGATGCCGCTGTCTATTTTACTCACATGGTAATCAATTTCTGGCTCGGGTATTTGCTCGACCACTTTAGGTACGTATACTCGCCCTCTGCGCTCAGCTTTTTTTCTTGCTTGGTCTTCTTCTTTTGCCAAGGCTGCGGCACGAATGGCCCTAACTTCTTCACGCTGCTCTTCAGTCGCCAATAGAATATTGTATATACCGCCGTCAAGACCTACCGTAACAGCACCGCCTTCTACACTGGCGATTGACAACAGCGTTGCCGCGTCTTTGTTGTAACTAATGGACCACAGTTCGCCCGCGTTTTCGGTGTGTGCAATAACCCCAAACTCACCCACTAAAATTGCATTATTGGCATCTTTTGCGATAACCCCGTGTAGCCTTGGTAAATCCCGCCCTGTATAGCCTGTTAATTGTTGCGCTTCCCAAGTTGCTCCACCGTTTGAGGTGTGCCAAATTTTTCCAACATGGCCTACTGCCCAGCCGTTATTGGCGTCGGCAAAGGCGATATCTCTTAAATAATTACCTTCGTCGGTATGCTGTATAAGCCATGTTGTTCCACCATCGGCGGTATGCAATATAGAGCCCCTATGGCCAACAGCCCAACCCTTTTGCTCATCGACAAACGACATGTGTCTAATTAATTCATTAACACCTATATAAATGCCATCCCAGCTGTTACCGCCGTCTTGGGTTCTAAACAGCGAGCCACCGTAACCGGCAACAAAGCCTAGTTGATCATTGACGAATTCAACAGCGTATAGGTTATCTGGCCAAAAGCGGTGGAATTTAGTGTCTTCTGAATCGCTTGGCGATTCAGCAAAACCAGTTGTCACAACGAATAATGCCAAAATTAGCGCACTAATAAATGACGTTTTTTTGTTGCCTTGTTTTATTCTGTCTTCCACTCTTGTCTCCGGCTTTTTTGATACGTTTGAACGCGATAATCTAATGTTTATTAGAACCGCTGTCAATATTCAGACCTGTATTTAACGCCTTTATCCGACTAGCGTCATTACTTTGTTGCGCAAAGCGTCAACTATGACGGTTTTATTTATGCACTTAATGCCGCTATTATGTGTTTTTTTAATTTAATTAATTATCTATGCCTTTATCACGCTCTGCGATCATCCACCAAACCGGTTCGGCCGATGTTTTTTCTATTGAGTCTATCGCTGTTGGCCCACCTATGGCGCAGCAAGTGTTAATACGCCATACCGCTATAGGGGTCAATTTTATTGATACTTACTTTCGCTCTGGCCTTTATGAGGTGCCGCTTCCAGCCATTCTTGGCGATGAAGCCGTTGGCGTTATTGAACAACTTGGAGAGGGTGTGACTGAGTTTGAAGTGGGTCAACGGGTCGCCTACTCATCCAGCAAAGGGGCTTACACGCAATACAGGTGTATCGACACTCAAGACATTGTGCCGCTTACCGACGGTGTTGGTGATTTAGCCGTTGCTGCCAGTCTTTTACGCGGCATGACGGTTGAGTATTTATTTTGCCGCTTATACGAACTTAAGGCGGGGGAGACGATACTTATCCATGCGGCGGCAGGGGGGGTGGGCAGCATTGCCTGCCAGTGGGCCAAAGCGATTGGTGCTACCGTTATAGGCACCGTCAGCAGCGCTGAAAAGGCCGCCATTGCACACGCTAATGGCTGCGATCACACCATTATTTATAGCCAACAAGACTTTGTAAAAGAAGTTGCTCGCCTTACCAAGGGCAAAAAAGTTGACGTAGTCTACGACTCGGTTGGCAAAGATACCTTTATGCAATCACTGGATTGCTTAAAGACCCGGGGCTTGATGGTGAGTTTTGGCAACGCCTCTGGAAAGCCCGATCCCTTTGACGTGCTGACGCTTTCAAAAAAGGGCTCGCTGTATTTAACTCGGCCCACGCTGTACCATTACACACAGAGTAGGGAAGAGCTGGTGAACAGCGCTGCGCGTTATTTAGCGATGCTAGAACAAGGCAACATTAAGGTCAGCGTCGGCAAAACATTCCGCCTTGACCAGGTGGCTGATGCACACCGTTACCTTACCAACAGGGAGCGTATCGGCTCGCCGGTTTTAATTCCTTAACCGGTCTTATAACGCGACAGTTCGATACCGCTGCCGACGTTTAATAACACGGAATCTATCCCCGGCTTGCTTTTTACGTGAGCACGGTAGGTATCGGCCGCCTCACGCACCGCGGTCGGGTAACGCATATTGTCTGCTAGCACGGTGGCGCCATCAGACAGTTTGGGGTATGCCAGATCAAAGCAGGGGATATAAAATCGTTTCCACAAGTCCAGCAGCATAAAGTCTATCGGCTCGGTTAGCTCACTAAGGACCTGTAGCGCGTCACCGGTTTTAAACTCGACATAATCGAGTAAGCCGGCTTTTTGTAATTGTTTTTTGGCATAGGCTTGCTTTGCTTCATTCAATTCGATGCTAATGACTTTACCGCCGGTTTCGCTCACCGCCTCGGCAAACCATATTGTCGAGTAGCCATACGATGCGCCAACCTCAACCACTGTTTTTGCCTGTGCGCCTTTGATCAATAGGCTCATAAGTTGGCCTGATTGTGGGCCGATCGGTAATAAAAATTCGTCGATACGTTGATCAAACTGCTCACTCGACAGGCTGTCCATTAGGGTGTTTTCTTCAGCCGTTCGTCGATGGTATTCCTCTAGTACTGCTTGAATAATAGGTGTCACTTTATCTCCTTGTTTAACACAGGCGAGGGCGCTTTTAACGCCGCATAAAAACTACCTGAAAATATTAATACCATACCGACCCATTGGTATTGATAAGGCAAAATACCCAAAAAGACGGCATTGATAATAATAATATACACCGGCACGGTATTTAAAAATAACGAGGCACGTGCAGGGCCTATTAAGTGCATGCCTTTGTTCCAAAATAATAATGACAGCACGGTTGGCCCAATACTAATAAACAAAACAGCTAATAATGATTGCGTGGTGAGAACCGGTGGCTGGATATAGCTGGCTTCGGCAATGCCTAGCGGCAGCACAATAATTAAAGAGGGCAGTACACCCAGTGCGGTCATCAGTAACGGGCTGAGTGTCTGCATCACTAATTTGCCGATAATGCTATAAACAACCCAGCTAAAGACCGCCGCTAAAATAAAAATATCCCCGGCATTAAACTGCAACAATAACAAGTTTGAGAGCTGTCCTTCACAGAGTATAAAAGCCAGGCCAAACACCGTCACCAGCGCCGCTACCCAATGCTGATAGCTGAGTTTTTCTTTAAAATACAACCCGGCCATTATCGCCGTGAGTAGGGGAGTGAGTGAGTTTATTAAGCCGCCATTGGTTGAGGTGGTTAAGCGCAGACCGTAATACAATAATGACTGAAAGCCGATGACCCCTGTGGCCGCCATCGCTAGCACAATCCACCAATTACTGATCTGCTTAATTTTTTTTAGCTCACCACTGTGCATCAACAATAAGACAAAAATAGTACCGCCAATAACTAAGCGAGTGCTGATAATTGACCACGGACCAAAATAATCTTTTAAATAATGGCCTAAAATCATATTACCACCCCATAGCAAACCCGCTATGTTTAATAATATGACCGCTTTAATAGTATCGCTTCTCACGTTAATTCCTTATAAAAAAACCCTGTGTAAACAGGGTTTTTAATGTCTGATTTAGCAACAAAAACCACTACAAATAAACATTCAGACTCTTGTTGGTAAATATATTTTGATCCAAGATTATTTTACGCTTGGCCAGTTTAAGTACCCCATTAACCCGACGCAATATATCTGTTCGATGGCCGATCATGGTGTGCTCTTCGTCTTCGTTTATATTTCGATGGACCGTATTCAACGAATAAACCCTGAACTCATCTGGGTTATCGGTTAACTCCACTTCAATATTAGTCACCACATGGGCGGAGCGGGTGGCAGGATCTTCTGACCAACAAGTACCCGTTTCGGTCCGTAAGATACGTTTTTTTAAGCATTCCATATCGTCGTTATAGTACGCCGTATCATAAATCGTAGGTTCTTTTTCATTTCTACGGTAGCGCTGATAACGGAAG
>JAGPVU010000054.1 GCA_018066825.1 Cycloclasticus sp. | reverse complement strand
ATTAAACAACACCAATCACTCAAATCAATCGCACCGTTAGGTTTATGTGATATTCGCTTAATCATCTGCAATGGCCAGTTAATCAGCGCTATGCTCCGCATTCCAACACTAAAGTCCAAGGGCAAGGCAAACATTCATCTTGGGGCGATTGGTGTGTCGGTAGACCTAGAAACCGGCTTAACGGGGCGTAGCCTGCTTTATGGTAAAGTCATACAAAAACACCCCGATAGCGGTGAACTGTTAGAGCTAGTTCAACTACCCTTTTGGCAAGAAATAAAAGATATTGCCATACAGTGTTATATCTCTATTCCACTCGGTTACATGGGCGTCGATATTTGTCTTGATGAAGACGTAGGGCCCCTGGTTTTAGAAGTCAATGGACGCCCTGGCCTTGAAATACAAAACATCAATAAAGAAGGTATCCACGACGCCGCCTTAGGAGCCTTTTAAGTGTTCCGTTCACGATTTTTTCAAACAGGCATCCCCTACCTGGGGCTAGCTTTATTATTTTTCGCAACCATTCTTTATACTGAGTTTTTTTTAGAAAGAGAAAGTAGTGCTCCCCCAATTATCAAAATCGCCCCATCAACAGACGAAGATTTTGAATCAGGCAGCGACTCGGCAACAGGCCAAGAATTACCTAACGAGCTAGTAGCGTCCCTTCTAAGTCAAATTTCATCAAACGGGCTTCAAATTAAAGGGCTGTTAAGCAGCGCTGAAATCACAACGCTAAACCAACAAGACCGCGGCAGAATAATTGCAGAACTCGCTCAAGCATTATTAACAAAACGAGACTTTGCCAATATTGAAATATTACTAGGTAGCTTAACCTTAGAAAAAAGGTTATTACATAACGTCCAGTTTACGTTTGCATACGCTTTATCGAAAACAGGGCGTAGCAAAGACGCTATTGAACAATATGAGTTTTTTACTGCGTCAAACCCAAATGCCTATGCTGCATTGCTAAATCAGGGTTTACTACTAAAGAAAATCGGCGCACACGAAAAAGCTATTTTAATTTTTTCAAAGGCCGCAGACATATCGAGCGGCTTTAAAAAAGCAAAAGCCTTAGCCCATTTAGCGAGTGCCGAGTATGCCCTTTCTCGCTATGACGGCGCCGTTAAACATTATAAAAAATCCATCGAATACCGCCCAGACAGCCCCTATACGTGGTCTCAACTTGGCAAAGCATTAATGGCCTCAGGTGCACAATATCAAAAGGCCATGAATGCTTATGACAAAGCCGTGGCGCTGGATCCGAAAAACTCCAGATTGTTATTGGCCAGAGCTAACGCCCAGCTAGATCATTACGATTACGTCAGCGTTACAAAGAACTTTAAAAAAGCCACTCTATTATCTAAAAACGATATCAAAACGCACCGCTTACTCGCCTGGGCTTACCTGGAACAAGGCAAAAGAAATAACGCAAAAAAACATATTAATTACTTAATCCAACAAGAAACTTCTAGCTTGAGAAAAGCCTCTGCCGAGCTTCTGCTTTTATACGCACAAGAGCATTACAAAGAGCTCCTATCAAGAATTAAGAACGTGAAATCCGAAACCGATGAATTACGTTACCTAAAAGGACTCGCCAACAGAAGATCTGGATACTACCAAAGTGCCTCGACGATTTTTGAAGGACTATCTAATAGTGAAGCTTATAAATGGCGTTCGAACATTCAATTAGCAAGGATAAAAAGATCCCGAAAACAATATCAACCAGCTATCGAGATGTTTCAAAAACTAATCCATCATAATAATGCGGCGGCATTTTTATCTTTTGAATTATCGCTAACGCATGAAGCCTTGTCACAAACAGAGTTGGCGCTTAAAGCCATTAACCACGCCATTACTCTTAACGACCAAAATAATACTTACCTACTTACGAAAGCCCGATATTTACAACTTTTAGGCAACCCTAATAAAGCGATGAGAATTGTTAATCAACTGTTAGAACGCAGCCCGAACTATACCCGTGGTTTACGATACCAGGCCTTATTACAGCTTGAGATAGGTGATCCTGTTAATGCCATTAAGACCTATGAAAAGATACTATCGCTTGAACCTTCCGATACCGCCACACTCAATCAACTGGCTAAAATACTGATAGAGCGTTCTCAATTTACGCGGGCCCAAAACCATTTATCAAAACTTCTCGATGAACAAACTGGCAATATTGAGGCTCGTTATTTACTGGCTTCCGCCTACTACAAAAACGATCAGTTCTCGCAGGCTCTTACAGAATTGAATAATATTTTAAGGTTAGACCAAGAGCATAAACCTGCCAAAGAACTAAAAAAAACCATCAACAATAAAATTATTAGCTAAAATATGAAAAACAATAAGGGAATCTATAGAATGAAAAAACATTTAATTTATGGCGCCATCATCGCCTCACTAACGAGTAATGCCTCTGCTATTACATTAAAAGCCGAAGTATCACCCGGCTACGACTCAAATCCTTACAAACTTTCCGACAGCCTTGATAATGGCGAAGCCTGGTTCGTTGACACGAATGTGTTTGTTAAGCAAAAATTAGCCGGCCTCACCCTTAGTGGCTCACTTAAAAACCGTGCGCATGAAGGCTCATTTAATAATGCTGATGTGTTTACTGGCCGATTAAAAGCACTGTACAAAAAAACATACTCCATTAGCGATAAAAAAGTCGTCTCAAGACTAGGTATACAGACGGGCTTTAAAGATAAAACCTATGTCAGCCGATCAACAGGCGCCATTGGTACATTTAGCGGTCAAAAAATTGAAGATCGTTATGATTATGATTATTGGAGGCTGTTAGGGTCTAGCTCAATACAGCTGAGTGATCAAGTTCGTAC
>JAGPVU010000046.1 GCA_018066825.1 Cycloclasticus sp. | reverse complement strand
GATTAAAGGTCTTGACAGCTTTGAGGGAGCTAAATTCCATACCGCTCGCTGGGATCACGAGGTTGATTTAAAAGATAAACGAGTCGGTATTATTGGTAGCGGCTCAACCGCCATACAAACGATCGATCCCCTCTCAAAGCTGGTTAGCAAACTCACCTTGTTTCAACGTACCGCCCAATGGGTTTTCCCCTTGCCTGACAAAGCTTACTCGGCCGTCTGGATTAAACTCGCTACCCGCTTCCCTTTCTTGGGCAAGAGCTTATACAAAACCTATAAATTTTTATTTGAAAAATCCATGGGCATCGCCGTCACAAAACCCTGCCTTCAACGCAGCATACTCACCAAATTATGCCATTGGAACTTAGCTCGCGTTAAAGACCCTGAGTTACGTAAAAAGCTAACCCCGGATTATTTACCTGGCTGTAAACGCTTAGTTATGTCGATGCCATTTTATTCTGCCATTCAAAAACCTAACTGCTCCGTTGTAACCGAGCAGATTGAACACATCGAGCCCAACGGCGTCCGTACCAAAGATGGTCAGCTACATGAACTAGACGTACTGGTATTAGCGACCGGCTTTGATGGCTTTGCCTTTATGCGACCAATGTCCATGCAGGGGCTTAACGGCGTAACATTAGACGAGGCGTGGAAAAAAGGCCCACAAGCCCTACGCGCAATGGCCATCCCTGGGTTTCCCAACTTTTTTATGCTGATTGGACCACACAGCCCAATTGGCAACCATTCATTGATCGCAATCGCTGAAACTCAAACCAATTACATCATGCAATGTATCGAAAAATATATGCAGGGTGACTTTGACTTTATTGAAGCCAAACAACAAGCCGTGGATGATTTTTATACCAGCGTCAACGAGGCTTTGCCCAATACTATTTGGACCACGGGTTGCCAAAGTTGGTATTTAGACGATAAGGGCATACCCGGTTTGTGGCCATGGTCACCGCAACAGTATGCCAAAGAAATGAAAGTCGCTAATTTTAGTCAGTACCACCTTACTAAGACTTAGGTTTATTCATGTCATTCATCAGCTGACTAGCAGCAATAGCGAGCAAGCAATACACAGTAAAAAAGTAAAAACCCGGGCCAAATTCAGCCGTCATCTTAACGGTATTAATGGCATATTCGTTCGCATTAATGGCTAAAAATGTCACGATAAGCGACATCACAAACACATCAGACATTGACCACTTGCCCAAGTGAGCATTAATGCTTAATAACTGCCTAGCTAAACGTGGTGTGGCAAAAACCCACGCGCACAGCACAATCAAAATTTTAATCAGCGGTATTAATACCCCAAACAAACCAATCAGCATACCCACCACCACATGGCCATGAGAAATCAGCTCATTCATCGTTCCCAGTAAGCTGCGTGTTGATTTAAAAACGACCACTTCACCTTCAACGTCCCACTGATGAACAAACGACTGCAACATAGAGCCAATCAGCTGATTAGCATCATCTTCTGGCGTTAGCGCCTGCGCGGTTAAACTGAGCATCGCTTGCTTTTCAACCGTGGCCTCAATACTCATTAAAGGTAGCGTTAGCCCCGGCACTAAAAATACGATAGAAAGAATGAGCAGAACCAATGAAAAAGTTTTACGTTTCACGAATTGTTACCTTAAGTGCGTTAATAAGCATAGCCAACCACCCCTACTCCATACCGTCTTTATAACCACCACCCATACGGTTTTAACACGCCAGTATGACGCTTACAGTGCCGCCTATTGATATTGATTGACCAGTTGATTAAAGGACTCTAACGGGCTTTTGTCTATATGCCAATGTTCAAATAAAACAAATAACTGTTGTATCGTCGCGATGCCCAGATTGTTATCTAGCGCTAATAAAAAATGCCCTCCCATTTCTTCCACGCTTAGGTAGGCCGGCACCTTTGCTAAAGCCAGAAGAAATTCTTTTTCCTTCTCTTGCGTACTAACTATTGGTTTTTTAAATAGTATTTTCATGCTTAATATGTGTTTACCAGCGATAATTAACAGCCCATTTGTATCGTTGAATACTAGCAGGTCAAGTTCGTTTTGCTCAGTATATGACACAAAATTATGCCACTCAAACTTATACCCAAACAAACCCCGTTAAGGTAAAAAATACACTTCAACTTAGGCTATCACTTTGTCACCCGATTTTTTTCTATCATAAACAACCCTTATCTTTGATTAATTCATCTATCAACTTGAAATAGTAGATGCATTTTTAATAAACTTAAGCATAATAAGGCAACACTCATTAATAATATTAAAAGGAGAGGGAATATGGGCATTATTAAAAAACTTTTAGCGAGCATCAAGGCAACCATCGCAACAGGCTTTGTACTAGCTATCTTAATTGCAGCCTTTGGCTGGGACCGTTCTGGTAGCTTTAATTTACTAGAAGCAACCGTATGGCTACACGTTATCGTGGGTATTACTTGGATCGGCCTACTCTATTACTTCAACTTTGTACAAACACCGGCTATGGCAGAAGCCTTAGGCGATGAAGGCGGCCCTGGACCAGCAGCTATCGGTAAATACGTGGCACCACGCGCGCTACTTTGGTTCCGTATGTCTGCTGCGGTTACTTGGTTAACGGGCATGAGCGCATTGGAATCTACCGGCGTAGGCTTTATGAATGCATTCACACTAGCAAGCCCGGTTATAGGCCTGGGCGCGTGGCTAGGTACCATTATGCTATTCAACGTATGGGTGCTTATTTGGCCAAACCAGAAAAAAATACTGGGTATTGTCGAGGCTTCAGCTGAAGAGGTTGGCAAAGCAAAAGTAGTCGCTGCCATGGCGTCTAGAATAAACGTGCTGCTATCAATACCTATGTTGCTATCGATGACAGCATTTGCTCACGGCAACTTATTCTAAGTTAAGCACAGCAACGCTGTACAAAACAAAAAGGGCGCTTGATTAATCAGGCGCCCTTTTTGTTTTGATGATTCATTCTTTCGCGTATTTGGTCCAGCGTACCCTAGTAGGGTTAAAGCCGAAATAGCCTAGGATTAGTTTACTCTAGATTCTAAGTATCAATATTTTAAGTCTTTGATATATAAGGAAAAATGGCGGAGAGAGAGGGATTCGAACCCTC
>JAGPVU010000029.1 GCA_018066825.1 Cycloclasticus sp. | reverse complement strand
AAGGTATACTTCACGACTACGCGCACGTGAGGCCTTTGGTTTACGGATAAGGACCGTGTTAAACGCCTTTCTAGCGCTGGCTAGGTATTGATCAAAGCCTTCACCTTGAAATATTTTTATTAAAAACACCCCTTGCCTACTTAAACTATTTATTGCAAAGTCTAGCGCCAACTCGGCCAAGTACATCGATTTTGGTTGGTCAATTCCTTTACTGCCACTCATATTAGGTGCTATGTCGGATAACACCACGTCAACAGGTTTGTTGTTAATTAATGTCTGTAACTCGCTAAACACCGCATCATCACTAAAGTCGCCTTGAATAAATTCAACGCCTTCAATCGGTTCTATTGCTAATAAATCCAAAGCGATAACTTGACCCTTGGGCTTTACTTTTTTAATCGCGTATTCTGACCAACCCCCAGGCGCAGCACCTAAATCCACAACGATATGATTAGCCCGAATTAATTTGTCTTTTTTATCTATCTCTTCTAGCTTAAAAACCGCACGCGAACGCAAGCCCATCTGCTGCGCTTTTTTGACGTACTCGTCGTTAAAGTGCTCATCAAGCCATTGTTGTTTTTTATTTTTTGCCATTCAATTGTCAATAATAGTCATGCTTTATGTATAAGATTAAACGTTTAGCAACATGAAATTCTCCGCCTAAACTCGCTTTCGGTGTAAAATGCGCGACCTAACCTAGCTTCAACCAAATACTTTATGCCATTAACAAACCAACAAAAGAAAAAATTAAAAAGCGCCGCACATAGTTTAAAGCCTGTCGTTCGCCTAGGGCAGTCAGGACTAACCAATACTGTGCTTGACGAAATTGAAGTTGCCATCAATCACCACGAACTTATCAAGGTGAAAATTACAGCGGCTGATCGTGATGAAACAGTCAACGTCATACAGAAAATAGCTAAAAAAACGAACGCAGATATCGTTCAAACTATCGGCTTTATCGCTGTTTTATATCGACAAAACCCCGACAAAAATGCCTATTCATAACGTACTCGGGTAATTTCATACTCTATAATGCCTGCCGGCGCATGGACTACGGCAATGTCATCCACCATCTTACCAATCAGCGCCTTAGCCAGCGGTGACGCGTAAGATATTAGGTTGTTTTTAATATCAGCTTCATCTTCACCTACAATGGTGTAAACACGAACTTCCTCTGTTTCTATATTTTCCAGCTCAACCGTACAACCAAACACCACCTTTCCGGTTACGGTTAAGGTCGATATATCAATAATTTGCGCATTGCCCAATTTACTTTCGATATCTCTGACCCTAGCTTCCATTAAGCCCTGTTCTTCACGCGCTGCGTGATATTCTGCATTTTCTTTTAAGTCACCATGCGCACGAGCGTCAGCTATTGCCGCGGTAATTTTGGGTCGTTTATGGTTTTTTAAGAGGTCCAACTCTTCTTGCAATCTTTTAGCGCCTTTTTTTGTTAACGGAACTTTACTCATCATTAACTCCTAAACTTAACTGACTGTTTGATTACGTGATTGCAAAGCATGAAGCTCTCTAACTTCTTTAACGCTAATATCCGAAAGCGCATCAATGGTCGCTTTTGCACCTGCCATGGTGGTGCAATAGGTCGCTTTATTTTGTAACGACTCACGACGAATTGAAAACGAATCCATTATCGCTTGCTTACCTTCGGTCGTATTGACCACAAGTTGAATGCTTTCATTCTTAATAATATCCACAATATGTGGACGCCCTTCATTGACCTTATTGACCACCGTACAAGCAATACCAGCGGCATGTAACGCTGCAGCTGTACCCCGTGTTGCAAGGATTTCTTTGCCGCGAGCCAATAAGGTTTGTGCTAACTCTAATACCTTTACTTTATCGGCTTCTCTGACGCTAAACAATACTTTATTTTCGTTCGATAGTTCGATACCTGCCGCCCGTTGCGATTTACCAAACGCCTCACCAAAGGTGTCGCCTACGCCCATCACCTCACCTGTCGATTTCATCTCAGGGCCTAATAAAGGATCAACATTTGGGAACTTAACAAATGGGAAAACGGACTCTTTAACCGAAAAGTAGTCTGGCACAATTTCCAGTGTAGCGTTTTGACTGACTAACGACATACCGGCCATACAACGTGCAGCAATTTTAGCCAGCGGGTAGCCGGTCACTTTAGACACAAACGGCACCGACCTTGATGCCCGTGGGTTAACCTCTAAAATATAAATATCCTCGCCTTTAATAGCAAACTGGATATTCATCAGGCCTAGCACACCTAATTCTTTCGCTAACTGCTTGGTTTGAACTCGCATTCTGTCTTGTATGTCCTGACTCAGATCATACGGCGGTAAGGAACAGGCGGAATCACCGGAATGCACCCCTGCTTGTTCAATGTGCTGCATGATGCCGCCAATTAGTAAATCTTTGCCGTCATATATCGCATCCACATCCACTTCAATAGCGTCGTCTAAAAAGCGATCTAGCAACACGGGTGAGTCATTTGACACACTCACTGCTTCACGCATATACGTGCGTAACTCGGATTCTTTGTAGACGATTTCCATCGCCCGCCCGCCTAAGACATAGGACGGCCTAACGACTAGAGGGTAACCAATTTCTTCGGCCAACAAAACCGCTGATTCGGGATCACGCGCTGTTCTATTAGGCGGTTGCAACAAGCCTAATCGAGTAACCAATTGTTGAAAACGTTCACGGTCTTCTGCCAAATCAATGGAGTCAGGCGAGGTGCCTATGATCGGTACACCTGCAGCTTGTAGTGCGTCAGCTAATTTAAGCGGCGTTTGCCCGCCATATTGTACGATCACGCCTTTTGGTTTTTCAACGGCTACAATTTCAAGCACATCTTCCAGTGTCAATGGTTCAAAATACAGGCGATCAGAGGTGTCAAAATCTGTTGAAACGGTTTCTGGGTTACAGTTAACCATGATCGTTTCATAACCATCTTCGCGCAGTGCTAGCGCTGCATGAACACAGCAGTAATCGAATTCGATGCCTTGACCAATACGGTTAGGACCGCCGCCCAGTACCATTATTTTTTCACGATCAGTCGGTGCGGCTTCGCATTCAACCTCGTAAGTTGAATACATATAGGCCGTTGGTGAGGCGAACTCACCTGCACATGAGTCAATACGCTTGTATACCGGACGTATAGCCAGTGCGTGACGCGCATCCCTTACTGTAGCTTCCCCAGTGTTTAACAAGGTAGCCAAGCGTGCATCAGAAAAACCTTTACGTTTTAAGCGCCACATCAGCGGGTAATCCACCTCATCGATGCTGACTCCAGCTAGTGCGTTTTCTTCATTCACCAAATCTTCTATCTGAACTAAAAACCACGGGTCGATTTTTGTTTGGTCAAAAATACTGGTCAAGCCAAAGCCCCGTCGAAACGCATCAGCTAGATACCAAATACGGTCAGCGCCAGGCCGTTGAATTTCATAACGCAGCACGCTATCGACATTTTCGTCGTCTAAATTAACGATGGGATCAAGGCCGTTCATGCCTGTTTCAAGGCCGCGTAATGCTTTTTGCAAAGACTCTTGGAACGTGCGACCGACTGCCATCACTTCACCTACTGACTTCATCTGAGTCGTTAGACGGTCATCTGCGGTAGGAAATTTTTCAAAAGTGAAACGTGGCACTTTGGTCACGACGTAATCGATAGATGGCTCAAACGATGCGGGCGTGGCCCCACCGGTAATCTCGTTACTGAGTTCGTCTAAAGTATAGCCAACTGCTAATTTAGCCGCTACTTTAGCAATCGGAAAACCGGTTGCTTTAGAGGCCAACGCCGATGAACGTGAGACACGTGGGTTCATTTCAATGACGATCATGTCGCCATTTTCTGGGTTAATTGCAAACTGTACGTTTGAGCCACCGGTATCAACCCCAATTTCTCTCAATACTGCGATCGAGGCGTTCCTTAACATTTGATATTCTTTATCGGTTAAGGTTTGCGCAGGTGCGACGGTTATCGAGTCCCCTGTGTGCACGCCCATTGGGTCAAAATTTTCTATCGAACAAATGATAATGCAGTTATCTTTATGGTCACGCACCACTTCCATTTCGTATTCTTTCCAGCCCAACACCGATTCTTCAATCAGTAGTTCATTGGTTGGCGATAGATCCAACCCACGGGTACAAATTTCAACAAACTCTTCACGGTTATAGGAAATCCCGCCGCCACTACCGCCCATAGTAAAGGAAGGCCGAATGATTGTTGGGTATCCAATGTCCTCTAGAGCCTTAAAGGCCTCATCCATATTATGGGCGACAAAAGAACGTGGCGTGGCCAATCCGATTTTAGTCATCGCCTGTTTAAATAAGTCTCGATCTTCTGCCTTATCAATGGCTTCTTTTGATGCGCCTATTAATTCGACATTATGTTTTTTTAACACCCCATGCTTATCTAAATCTAATGCACAATTGAGCGCTGTCTGTCCGCCCATGGTTGGTAATATGGCATCTGGCTTTTCTTTTTCGATGATTTTTTCAACTGTTTGCCAATCCACCGGTTCGATATAGATAGCATCCGCCGTTTCCGGGTCTGTCATAATCGTAGCAGGATTGGAGTTCACCAGAATAACCCGGTAACCCTCTTCTCTTAAGGCTTTACACGCCTGAGTTCCGGAATAATCAAACTCGCACGCTTGACCAATGACAATCGGGCCTGCGCCTATCAATAATATTGATTTAATGTCGGTTCTTTTTGGCATAGTCGTCTTTTATAGTTTTTTATGCGATTGCATCATCGCCGTGAATTGTTCAAATAAGTACACAATATCTTGCGGCCCAGGGCTAGCTTCTGGGTGACCTTGAAAGCTAAATGCTGGGCAGTCGGTGCGTTCTATTCCTTGCAAGCTTTGGTCGAACAAGGACACATGTGTCGCTTTCAAATTAGCCGGTAAGCTTGTGCTATCCACGGAAAAACCGTGGTTTTGGCTGGTAATAAACACCCGTTTGCTCGCCAAATCCTGAACTGGGTGATTAGCACCGTGGTGACCAAACTTCATTTTTATTGTTTTCGCGCCACTTGCTAGAGCCAATAATTGATGACCTAAACAGATACCAAATACGGGGATTTTCTTCGCTAGAATTTCTTGAATGGCTGTAATAGCATAATCACAGGGCTCAGGGTCACCGGGACCATTAGATAAAAACACACCGTCGGGTGACATGGCTAACACCTCGGCTGCCGGTGTTTTAGCAGGCACGACATGAACACTGCATCCCGCCTCTACCAATAAGTTTAAAATGTTTCGCTTAACACCAAAATCATAAGCAACCACCTTATAAGCTTGTTTATTATCTGTTTTGGGTAGTTGGTTTTTATGCTGCCACACCGATGAGGTCCACGGGTAGGCCTTCTTCGTTGTGACAAGCTGCGCCAGGTCCAAACCTTTTAACGAAGGCGCCTCTTTAGCTGTTTCCAGCGCTAAGGTTTGATCAACCTCTGGGCCGGCAATAATACAACCACGTTGCGCACCTTTTTGACGCAACAAGCGGGTTAATTTTCGAGTGTCTATATCAGCAATAGCTACAACATGATGACGTTGCAAGTAATCACTTAAAGATTCATTTGAGCGCCAATTACTGGACACCATAGGCAAATCCCTAATCACTAAGCCTCGCGCATGAATCGCTGTCGACTCTTCGTCTTCATCGTTAACACCGACATTACCGATATGCGGGTACGTTAACGTTACTATTTGATGAGAGTACGACGGGTCGGTCAATATTTCTTGGTAACCCGTCATCGAGGTATTA
>JAGPVU010000026.1 GCA_018066825.1 Cycloclasticus sp. | reverse complement strand
GTGAGTAATTTTACTCAGTTTGCGCCGGTCGGTCCCGTGCTGGTGGTTATGTTGGGGTTGGGTATTGCCGAGCGATCAGGCTTGATCCAAACGGCGCTAAAATTATTGGTATTACGCGCACCAGCCAAGTTTTTAACGTTTATCGTGGTGCTGGCAGGGGTGTTGTCGAGCATTGCGGTCGATTCGGGTTATGTGGTGATGATACCTTTAGCAGGCTTGATCTTTCTTGCCGCTGGTCGACATCCATTGGCGGGTACAGCAGCCTGCTTCGCCGGTGTCTCGGGCGGTTTTAGCGCAAACCTATTGATCGGCCCTGTGGATGCGATATTGGGTGGCATTAGTACCGAAGCGGCTCACTTGCTTGACCCAAATTATGAAGTAACAGCTGCGGCTAATTATTATTTTATAATTGCCTCCACGTTTTTAATAGCCGGCCTTGGAACCTGGGTTACGGAACGTTATATCAGTCCCCTGCTGGGTGACTACAAAGGGGCAGAAACTAACGATTTGAGCACGGTGTTGCTGCCTGAAGAACGTAAGGGGTTATGGGCCGCTAACCTGGCTGGTTTGTTGATCGTTATTTTTGTCTTATCGGGTTTAATTCCGGAACACGGTTTTTTGCGTCACCCTGAGACGGGGGGGGTTATTAAATCGCCGTTTATGTCGGGTTTAATTGCGCTTATCGCCATTACCGCGGCAATTATGGGTGCTGTTTACGGCTGGATATCAGGTCGCTTTAAAAGCCACGTCGATATTATTGAGAGCATGGAAAAAACTATCGCGTTGATGGCGACGTATATCGTGTTAATGTTTTTTGCAGCTCAATTTGTCAATTATTTTAGTTGGACCCATTTGGGTTTAATCGTTGCAATTAAGGGCGCGGAATTGCTTAAAGTTAGCGGTTTAAGCAGTATCCCTCTCATGTTAGGTTTCATTTTATTATCGAGTGTTGCCAATCTATTTATTGGTAGCGCGTCGGCTAAATGGGCGATTATTGCCCCCGTTTTTATACCGATGTTTATGCTATTAGGTATTGCACCTGAAGTAGTGCAAGCGGCTTATCGCGTAGGTGACAGCTCTAGCAATATTATTACCCCCTTGATGCCGTATTTTGCCTTGGTTTTTGCATTTATGAAACGTTATGACGAGAAGGCGGGCGTAGGTACAATTATGACCTTGATGCTACCTTACTCGATAGTTTTTTTATTTGGCTGGGGCTTACTATTAAGCATTTGGTTAGCCTTGGGTATTCCGTTAGGGCCTAGTGGGTCACTCTTTATTAACAGTCCTTAAATCTAGGTTGGTGTAAGGTGAACGTTACTATTCATTTTTAATCCCTGCCGTCAGCACCATTCTCATGGCGTCTTGAACGTTCATATCCAGTTTTTCGAGCCGAGACGCTGGTAACATTAGTGTAAAGCCGCCAATCTGGTAACTCATAGGTACGTAAACGGCCACCAACTCTTCACTACTAGCCCCCAATTTAATGGATTGTCGGGTTATAAAACCGATAACTTTAATATCATTGTCTAAGGTGACAGACACCACCGTCTGTTCATCGGCATTAGCTTTTGAAGTGAGTGCAAACTTTGCAATATCCTGCACACTGTTATAAATGGTTTTAACAAACGGAATTTGTTCAAAAAGTCGGTTGGCGATGGATGCTATTTTTTTAAAGATAAAGGCATTCAATAGGATGCCGATGGCCAGTACGACAAAGAATCCTGCCAATAAACCAAAACCGGGACGATACCAACCATCGGGTAAAAACAAATTGAGTAGGTAACCCAAGCTTGTTTCTGCTGTAGAACCCAACCAATAAAAAATAGAGAGGGTGATTGTGATAGGTAACACGGCTAAAAGGCCTTGTAAAAAGAGGTGTCTGATGTGTGGCATGGGGCAAGTGACCTTTAATGAGTGAGTTATATTATAGTCAGGCTGAAGACGGACTCTATCTTAGCTTGTCCGCTGGATGCTCGCATAGCGTTAAAATGACTCAATAAGAACATTAGGCTTTTTTAAAAACGCTCAAATTTGCTGAGTGTTGATTTATTATTTTCTAGTTGATTCATTACCTTAGCTTGCTATAAATCTCCATTTAACGTTAAATTATCAATCCAATTTTGTCGGTGATGTTTGTGAATACATTGTTTTATCGTACTAAAGCCCCCCGTTTTGTCGTACAAGCAGTTTATAGGTTGTTGATAGTAGCCAGCCTATTTATTAGCGGTTGCAGCGTGCTACAACCTGTTGAAAAGCCCATTGAAAAAACCTGCCCTGCCTTAGTGGATAAGGTTTGTCCGGTTTGTGTACAAAACTCCTGTCCTGCGATAGTAAAACAGGTTATAAAAACACCTAAAAAAACTCGGGGTGTTTTAGACCTGCCTGTGATAGGTGAGCTTGAGGATGTTATCGTTCATCCTTCTAATTTGAGATTTGTGGCGCGTATTGATACAGGCGCTAAATCAACGTCAATACACGCTGAAAACATCCAGTTAATAGAACGTGAAGGGAAACGTTTTGTGCGCTTTTCTCTCCTCGATAAAAAGAACAATAAACTCGTGCAGTTGGAACGTCGTTTTCGCCGGAAAGTAATAATAAAACAGCAAGATGGGGATAACGAACTTAGGTACGTGGTGACGCTATGGGTAACACTTGGCAAAACCAAGGATGAGATTGAAGTGACCCTGACGGATCGTTCAGTCTACAACTACGAGGTATTAGTTGGACGTAACCTATTAACCGATAGAGCGATTGTTGATGTTAGTTTACGACATACATTGAGGCATTAATTTTGTCATCCACGCTTAAAATCACCTTAATCGCCCTTTTCATGATCGTGATCGGTTTGGGTTTGACGCTGTATAAAAATTTGGCTCTAGGTTTTCCATTATTACCGGGGGTGAGTGAAGACGTTTGGACAATAGAATCTAAAATAAGCTTAAAGCCCATGCGCGGAGGTACGGTTGAAGTGGTGTTGGCCTTGCCCGAACCAGATGCTGGCTGGGTATCTTTAGACGACCATTTCGCGTCTTCTGGCTTTTATTTTTCGGTAAAAGAGCAAAATGGACACCGACGCGCACATTGGACACGTGAAACGATGGAGCGGGCAACAACGTTGTTTTACAAAACACAAGTGTACCGTATGCAAGACGGCGGGCTGACGGATAGACTAGTGCCTAAGGTTGCGCCGCCCAATTTAACCAGTGTTAATGCCGATGTAATGCAAAAAGTAGTCGAGAAAATAAAGAAAGCATCCTCTACGCAGGGGGAATTTGCCACGCTATTATTTGAAAAGGTCAATCTGCAGCAACCAGACCAAGACATGAGTTTTCTTTTATCGAGTTATGGTGGCGTGCATTTAGACGTTATTATGGATGTGTTAGCGTACGCAAAGGTGCCGTCGCAATTAATCAAAGGCCTATTTTTGGAAGATGGCCGCCGTCGGCAACGCATCGATAGTTTGGTCGAAATAGTCGATGGCGATCATTGGCTGGTGTTCAACCCTAAAACGGGTGAAGAAGGTTTACCGGATAACTTCTTTGTCTGGCAGCGTGGTTCTGATTCGTTGTTGGACGTAATCGGAGGACGTAACTCGACGTTTGAATTCGCACTTGTTAAAAACACCTTGCCGCTTAAATCGATACTCTTTATGGAAGGGCAAATCGAAGAGCAGCCGCTATTAGATTTCTCAATTTATTCGTTGCCAGTAGAGCAGCAAGGGATTTTTAAGGGTTTATTACTCATACCTGTTGGTGCCTTAGTTATCGTTTTATTAAGGATACTCGTGGGATTGAAAACCTCGGGTACCTTTATGCCTATTCTAATTGCATTGGCGTTTATTCAGACCTCTTTGTTAATGGGGCTGGTCATTTTTTTGACCGTGGTAGGGTTCGGTTTATGGATACGCTATTATTTATCGTATCTGAATTTATTGTTGGTCGCGCGAATCACGGCGGTGGTTATTGTGGTTATTTTATTAATGGCGAGCTTAAGCGTGGTGAGTTATAAATTGGGGTTCCATCAAGCCTTAACCGTGACTTTTTTCCCAACGATTATTCTTGCTTGGACAATCGAAAGAATGTCCATTTTATGGGAAGAGGAAGGTCCTCACGAAGTCTTAATTCAAGGGGGCGGCAGTCTGTTAGCGGCCGTTTTAGCCTACTTAATGATGTCGATGCCCCTAGTTGAGCACCTTACCTTTAACTTCCCTGAGTTGATGATTAGTCTGCTGGGTGTGATTTTATTATTGGGTAAATATACCGGCTATCGACTGTTTGAACTGTACCGTTTTCGCGATTTTGGCCGCATTGAATGAAGTGGATATCACCTAGTCAATTAAGACAGCTAGGCGTGCTTGGCATGAACAGCCGTAACATCGATTACATCGGCCGTAGCAATAATAGAAGCTTATTTCCATTAGTCGACGATAAGCTAAAAACCAAAAAACTCGCTGAAAAATTTGGTATGTCGGTGCCACAGCTTTTTACCGTTATTAATAATCAGCACGATATTCAGTTGCTAGAAACCCAACTCAGTGGACGAGATAAGTTCGTGATAAAGCCAGCACAAGGTAGTGGTGGAAAGGGTATCTTAGTGATATCGGAACGCGATGGTGATCGATACATTAAATCCAGTGGGGCATCGCTTGAGTTAAGGGACTTAAAACATCACGCAACCAATATTTTGAGTGGACTCTTTAGTTTAGGCGGTCGACCTGACGTGGTAATGATCGAAGATATGATTGTTTTTGACCCTATTTTTTCACACTACAGTTATGAAGGTGTGCCTGATATACGGGTGATTGTATACAAGGGGTACCCCGTTATGGCGATGCTTCGTTGCTCGACGCATGAATCGGACGGTAAAGCGAATTTACACCAAGGTGCGGTCGGTGTGGGTATTGATATGGGAACAGGTAAAAGCCTTTTTGCAGTACAGAATAATATTAAAATTCAAAAACACCCAAATACAGGGTTTAGTTTTGATGATTTAATTATCCCCGGTTGGGATCATATTTTGCACCTCGCATCAAGGTGCTATGAAATGGTCGGCTTGGGTTATTTTGGTGCTGATATCGTATTGGATAAAAATAAGGGGCCGATGATCTTAGAACTAAACGCCCGCCCGGGTCTCGCTATTCAGGTGGCTAACCAAGCGGGCTTAGCAAAAAGACTGAAACTGATTGATCAGTATGCATTGTCTACACCGCACGACGTTGATCAACGTGTTGCCTTATCTAAACAGTTATTCGCTAAGCCGACAGCAAACGTGTAAATTAAGTTGACCTTAGAGTCGCTAGCTACGACCATTTTTAAGTTGTCAGGTTTAATGCATATCAATTAAGGATAGGGCTTGGCTGAATTGAGGCGCAATTTTTGCACAGTAAAATTTAATTTATTGCTACAGTTACTCACTAACGTTATATCACTGTCATGCTAGTAAGTTTTAATAAATAAGCAGGAGCCTCGCGATGAATGCACTAAATAACACCTTTTTTTATGCCCTGATTATGCTAATTGCAGGTATAGGGATCCCTATTATGGGTGCGATGAGTGGTGGCTTAGGGGCTCGGTTACAAAGTCCTGCGCTAGCGGCAGTGATATTGTTTGTAGTGGGTTTTGTACTTTCGATCATGTTTTTGTTTTTTGTTGAAGGAGTACCCAAGTCAATTCCAAAAGAACCTATTCCTGTTCAATATTACTTAGGTGGCGTGTTTATTATTTTCTATACATTAAGTATCACGTGGGTAGGGCCACGCTTTGGTATTGGAAACGCGGTTTGTTTTGTGCTGCTGGGCCAACTGATATCGATGTCGGTGATTGATCACTTCAGTTTAATGGGGGCGATTAATTATCCCATTTCAATACAGCGATTTACGGGGCTTATTTTTATGGCGCTGGGTGTGTTTTTAGTCGTTAAACGCTTTTAAATAATAAGGTAGAGACGTTTAGATTAAAAAGAATCAAGCCTAGGAACATTGAACGGAAAAGATCAAATCCCTAATGGGTCATGTATAAAGGTGACTAAACCTCATTAGCGGCTCAAGTTATCGCTAGTTTTGCCGATAAACACCAAGTAACAGTACCACTATTAATGGAGGGCTAGCAATGTCTATTGAAGCCACAACAACATTCAGTCAACAAGTTCAAACCCTAGCGAAAGCTGACGATAAAAAGGCCAATGGGCCGATGGGTCAAACAGTGTCTGATCTGGCGCACGCAAAAAATGCGGCAAAGAAGACCTTGAACGCATCGATACTAGAATCGACTATTAGCGTTAGCATAGCTGACTCACCACAAGGCTTGTTACTAAAAACGGCGCTTGAGGGCATCAATGAAGCCTTGCAGGCGACATTAGGAGACAACGCAATTCAAACAGCCTACGACGCGGGACTAGACGTAAGTCCTGAGGCAACAGCCGATCGCATTGTGTCTTTAAGTACGGCTTTTTTCTCATCATACCAAGAGCAACACCCTGAGTTAGCGCCAGATGATGCTTTACTCGCCTTTAGTGAACTGATTGGTGGAGGCATTGATACAGGGTTTGCCGAAGCACGTGACATTTTATCGGGCTTAAATGTTTTAGATGGCGATATCGCGAGTAATATTGATAAAACCTATGAATTAGTCCAGCAAAAATTACTCGCTTTTATCGAGGCAACACAATCGGCTGATGCAAACATTAGCGACGAGCCATCAGTAGAAAACACATAAACGGCAAATTTAAAGAAAGTACAGAGCCCCACTTAGTTAAGGGTCTAATTAACTAAACGATGATTTGAACGACTAATAAGCCCAACAAGTAAGCTGGCTGCTGCCTGAAAACAAAGTTTTAGATGGCCGAAAAACATCTAAATGCTCGTCTAAACTTATTGTATGATGTCTGCAAGGTTAGAAATCCTGAGACGAAGAGAACAATATGAATAATGATGATGGTTTGGTTTTTGCACTATGCCTAGATGGTAAAGGGGGGGGGCAAGCACTCACACTGGAGCAGGCACGTCAGTGGAAGGAGACGGATGGCATTTTATGGCTGCATTTGGATTACACGGGTGCGGTGGCCAAGCAGTGGATGACGCAAGAAAGTGGCATCGATCCTGTGATGGTGGAAGCCTTAACGGCCAAAGAAACGCGACCACGTAGCATCGTACATAAAGGTAATATGCTGGTCATTTTACGGGGCGTGAATTTAAACCCAGGGACCGATCCAGAAGATATGGTATCGGTACGTTTTTGGATAGAATCTAACCGTATTATCAGTTTACGGCATCGACGGGTCATGGCGGTAGACGATATTCGACAAACAGTTTTAGCAGGTGATGGGCCTAAAAGCTCGGGTGAGTTTTTAGAAGAACTCTCTGATCGTTTGGTACAACGTATGGGTATCGTTATATCTGAAGTAGACGATCAAGTAGACGCCTTGGAAGACGAATTATTGGATGAAACGACGTACGAATTACGCCAAAAGATTTCTCATATTCGCCGTTCAGCAATCAGTATGCGTCGTTATCTCGCACCACAGCGCGATGTGATGTCCCGCTTGCATAATGAAAAAGTGGACTGGTTAGATGACGGTGAGCGCATGCGCTTACGCGAGATTGCAGATCGTACCACGCGATATGTAGAAGACCTCGATGCGATTAGAGACCGTGCGACGGTTACGCAAGAAGAATTGAATAGCTCGTTAGCCGATAAAATGAATAAAACCATGTACGTTCTATCCATTGTGGCTGCTATTTTTCTCCCCCTTGGTTTGTTAACAGGCTTACTGGGGATCAATGTGGGTGGCATACCGGGTTCAGAAAATCCGTGGGCATTTGCTGTTTTTTGCGGTATGTTGGTGATGATTGCCGTAGGTCAAGTTTGGTTATTTAAAGCAAAACGTTGGATGTGAACGCTGACTTGGGTTGATGTCTGATGTGCATAAAAAAGGAGGGTTGCCCCTCCTTTTTTATGCATGATGTTAGTTGGACTTTAAAAATTCTAGCGTTAAGGCATTAAACTTTTCAGCGTGTTCCCACTGCGCCCAATGCCCACACTGACTGAAGATATGTAAGTCAGCGTTAGGAATGCCCCATAGAAACTTTAGCCCATGATCCAGTGGACAAAAACGGTCGTCGCGCCCCCAAATAACCAGTGTTTCAGCCTGGACCTCTTGCAGCCTAGGGGTGAAATCGGTGACGATAACGCCTGAACGTACATAACTTTTTATAAAGTTTTCAAGGTGCTCTGGCTTTCTCATCATGTTTTCAAAGCGCTCTTCAATTAGCTCATCGCTCATCATCGAGGCATCATAGACAAAGACCTCGATCATTTTTTTCAATGCTTCTAACGACGGTTTTTGGTACAGCGCAACCAATAATTTAATACCCTCAAGTGGCATCGGTGAGAACATGCTTTGCCCACCACCACCAGCACCCATGAGTACCATTTTATTCAAACGCTCGGGGAACTCAAGAGCAAAGCTAAGGGCTGTCGCGCCACCCATTGAATTGCCGATCAGGTGGGCCTTTTCAATGCCGAGCTCATCCATTAAGCCTTTAGTCGCTTGTGCATTAAGGACATCACGTGGTAAATCTGTAATAAGGGCATCTGATTTATTAAAGCCGGGGCAGTCCAATAAAATAGTTCGATAGTTTTTTGAAAAAACCTCGATGTTACGCGAAAAATTACTCCAGCCAGCGGCGCCAGGACCGCCACCATGTAGCATGATGACGGTTTCTTTGCCATGACCTGCTTCGTTATAATGCAGATTAAGGTCTAGGTTTTTGATATGAATATTTTTGCTGCTATTTTGTTCGTTGGGTGTTGTCATTATTTTTCTCTAGAGTGAGTGATTGGTTTATTAGATGAGCATTAAATTCTAACATAAATATAATTAACCACTAATGTGTTGGGGTTTTTTATCTTGTTTTTGGTAGGAGGTGGCCGGCTTACTTTTGAGTGGTATTAAAAATTCACCAAACTAACGCCGGCACACCAAACCAGGCTTTATGGAAGTAAATTAATGTGACGAACAAGCTTAAACCAGCAATAAGCCCCCAAGGGTTTAACTCGGTTAATACCAGTTTATTACGGCCTAAAATAATCGCAGAAAAAGGAAGATAAGATGTTTGCTGAGAAAATTTTAACCAAGCTTCTCCGTAACGAGCACGGTATTTGCGGTCTAAATTTAACGGTCCGATAAGGCCTTCAAAGGCGATGGTGCCGTATAACCAGTGCGAAGCCCAATCACCATTGACGATAAAGTGGGCTAAGCCCCAAAGGCCTAGAGCGATTAAACCGGCATGGCGAGTAATGCGTACGATGCCCCGTGCGATTACCTGATCGGGTGGAAAAATACCGAGGGTGGTCGGGTTTTTATCAAAAACGCTTAACGGTAACATTAGGCAGACTAAAAACATTAACCCTAACGTAATCGGTTTGAGACTATCAGCGGTTCCCCAAGTAGGTAAATAGGGTGCAGCCAGAAAGGCATAGACCATCCAGCTGAGTG
>JAGPVU010000002.1 GCA_018066825.1 Cycloclasticus sp. | reverse complement strand
TAGGTCGACGGGCAACCAAGTCTTTAACAACCGACGGGTCCGCTAAAGTTGACGTATCACCCAGCTCGTCAATTAAGTTTTCGGCTATTTTACGTAAAATACGACGCATGATCTTACCTGAACGCGTTTTTGGTAAGCCCGGCGCCCATTGAATAACGTCTGGCGAGGCGATAGGGCCTATCTCTTTACGTACGTGAGCAACCAAGTCTTTTCTGAGCGCTTCGCTTGCCTCCACGCCGTCCATTAAGGTGACATAGGCATAGATACCCTGCCCTTTGATATCGTGCGGATAACCCACAACGGCTGCCTCTGCCACCGCTTGGTGCAATACGAGGGCGCTTTCCACTTCCGCCGTACCCATGCGATGACCCGACACATTGATAACATCATCCACCCGCCCTGTAATCCAATAATGTCCATCCACATCTCGACGAGCACCATCACCAGGAAAATAATTCCCTGGGTAATTGGCAAAATAGGTGTCGATAAAACGTTGGTGGTCTCCATAGAGCGTTCTAGCAATACCCGGCCAAGGACGCTTGATGATTAAGATACCTTCAGCTGGGTTACCGTTTATCTCTTTTCCTTCCGCATCAACCAAACCCAGCTCTACCCCAAAGAAAGGCTGCATGGCAGAACCCGGTTTAAGGTCAGTCGCTCCGGGTAAAGGCGTAATTAAGATTCCACCCGTTTCCGTTTGCCACCAAGTGTCGACGATGGGGCAGCGTTCAGCACCCACAACCCGGTGATACCACTCCCATGCTTCTGGGTTGATCGGCTCACCGACACTGCCTAAAAGTCGGAGACTACTGAGGTCGCAAGTGTTAACAAACGCCTCACCTTTCGCCATAAGCGCGCGAATGGCCGTTGGCGCTGTATAAAAAATATTGACCTTATGTTTTTCGATCACCCGCCAAAAGCGTGAGGCATCAGGATAGGTCGGCACACCTTCAAACATAAGTGTTTTAGCACCGTTAGTTAAGGGGCCGTAGACGATATACGAATGACCGGTGACCCAGCCCACATCAGCGGTGCACCAATACACATCCCCCTCATGGTAATCGAACACATACTTGTGTGTCATAGCCGCCTGTAACAAATAACCACCGGTCGTGTGCACGACACCTTTCGGCTTTCCCGTTGAACCAGATGTATACAAAATAAACAGCGGGTCTTCCGCGTCCATCTCCTCGGCAGGACAGTCTGCCGATGCATGGTTAACAAGGTCGTGGTACCAAACGTCACGCCCTTCAGACCAAACAACATCACCACCCGTCCGTTTAATGACCACCGTATGTTTAACTGATGGCGCACGTTTAGTTGCCTGATCAGCGTTCGCTTTCAACGGTATGTTTTTACCACCACGAACACTTTCATCTGCGGTAATAACCATAACCGCTTCAGAATCGATGATACGATCTTTCAACGCGTCCGCCGAGAAGCCACCAAAAACGACTGAATGAACCGCACCAATCCTAGCGCACGCAAGCATTGCAATTGCCGCTTCAGCAACCATTGGCATATAAATACACACTCGGTCACCTTTATTAACACCTAATGATTTTAGCCCGTTGGCAAAACGACAGACTTTTTCATGCAGCTCTTTATAGCTATAAGTCTTATCTGTTTTTGGGTCGTCACTTTCCCAAATAATAGCGGCTTGCTCACCGCGCGTTTCCAAATGCCGGTCTAGGCAATTGACGCTGACATTCAGTTTACCACCGGCAAACCAGTTGATTTCGCCCTTTGGAAAATCATACGAGAGTGTCGTGTCCCAATCTTTAGACCAACTTAAAAACTGTTTTGCTTTTTCAGCCCAAAAGCCTTCAGTGTCATCTAGCGAGCGCCAGTATTCAGTTTGATACGTTTGTTTATCAATAAACGTGTGCGCAGCTGCATCAACCGGAACGCTATACACCTTATTGCCTGTCATAATATCTCCTCTAATTTCTTTTAATTTTATAGGCGTATCCCTATTTTAATGCATAAATAGGCCACCATTGATGCTGAGTTCGGAACCGGTTGTATAGCTCGACAATTCACTGGCTAAAAATGAAACACCGTGGGCAATTTCTTCCGCCGTACTTAGTCGTCCCATCGGTATACCTTGTTCAATTTGCTGACGAACTTCTTCGGCAATTGCCATCACCATGGGTGTGGCCACATAACCGGGCGATAAGGTGTTGACCGTAACGCCTTTACGCGCGGTCTCTCTCGCCAATGACTTTGTAAAACCGTGCATCCCCGCCTTAGCAGCAGAATAATTACACTGTCCAAATTGCCCCATCTGACCATTAATCGAGGAAATATTAATGATACGACCAAAGCCTCTTTCCATCATTCCTTCAAATACTTGTCGCGTCATATTGAACACGCTGTTTAAATTGGTATCGATAACCGCATCCCAACGTTCAGCGGTCATTTTTTTAAACGCACCGTCCTTGGTAATACCGGCGTTATTGACCAATATATCAATTGGCCCCACGTGGTCTTCTACCCATTTGATAGCAGCACCGCAAGCATCAAAGTCTGTCACTGGGCAAGACACAATATCGATATCAAGCCCTGCTTGCCGTTGAGCGACTTGCCAAGCTTCTGCTTTTTCCTTGTTATTGTATGCAGCGACCACTTTATAACCATCTTCAATAAAACGTTTGCATATCGCCTCACCAATACCACCTGTACCACCTGTAACTAAAGCCACCCTTTGATTCATCCTGATCCCCTTAATATAAAGTCAACCTGCCATAAACAGTCGTTTTAGCTTACTACAATTTAAAATGATCGCATAGGTCACATCTTTGCATAACGATGAATAAGTTTCAGTGTATTTTAAGTCATGCACGACAACGATTTTCATTCCGTAGTTTAGCTAAAACTACCGTGATAAAGCATATTCAAACTATGGCTTGTTGTTTTGGCAACCAGTTTATTCGTTTTTATTTTTTTACATAAGGACCTTCTGTTTTAATAAAATGCAAAATCGATAACACTTTTTTTTGTATTTTGAGCTACACTGGATTTGGTAACTTTTCATTAATGACGAAGAGGTTTTAATATGCTCGTATCAACTAACCATCGTAAATTTATACGAATGAACGCCGAGTGCCACATGGAGTTTTCTCACTTAGGTACTGGAGATAAAGGAACCGGGCATAGCATTAATTTAAGTGCTGCCGGTATTCTTTTTAGAACCAGTGACAAACTAACACAAGGCTCGTCGTTAGAAATATCGGTAATGCCCGTTAATAATGTGACCCCACCGCTTAACGCACTTATCGAGGTAATTCGTGTTGTGCCAGTAGATAATGACGAATACGAAATTGCCGCGACCATCGAAGGCATTAAAGGCAGTTAATAAACCACGTTTTAGAGAAATAATTTGTACACCATTACCAAAAACCTTAATTTTTGTTACGGCCATCGTTTGATGAACCACCCAGGTAGATGCCGCCACCTTCATGGTCACTCTGCTCGTGTTTCTATCAGCTTTTCTTCCGAAACACTTAATGAGCAAGGCATGATCTGTGACTTTTCAGACATCAGCGCGTACGCAGGTAGCTGGATCGACGACACCTTAGATCACAATATGTTATTGCATAAAGATGACCCTATCTTAGCGAGCTTGCAACAAGCCGGTGAGCGCGTCTTAGTGGTTGAAGATCATCCAACTGCAGAGTTTTTAGCAAAAATGATTTTTGATTACATGGTAGAAGGTCAATTTCCTGTCAAAGAAGTCTCAATATGGGAAACCGAAAGCGCATACGCTAGCTACTCAAGACCTTAATGTTGAGTCAAGTCAGGCCTATTAATAAGTCCTTTTGCCTGCAAATGCTGTGCGAAAAAAACTATGACTTATTGCTTAAGCTAACACCCCTGCTTAACCCATCCGTCATTAACACCACGATTAGATCCAAGCTGCTCGAAAGCGGCCCCTTTACCCATACCCTCACACTGTACCACCAAGGTTATGAGCAAGACCTATCCAGTCCTCAATTTAAGTGCCGCGTCTATCTAGATACAAAATCGGTCGAGGTGATCAGCGTGCAAGGGACCATATTTCAACGCAGCACGGCACGGCAATCTGCCAAAGACATGTTAAACAAAAAATGGGATCTCAATTATTTTTTGGAAAAATGGCTCACCTTTCAACTTAAACTATCAACCGTCAATCGTGATACCAGCCATGCCGTTAACGCCTAAATCACGTTACTTGGCTTTCTACTCAGTTTAAAAACGACTGGACTGAGTAATAGTAAAGCCAGTAGATTAGGAATCGCCATCAAACCGTTTAAAACGTCGGCCAATAACCACAGTAAATTTAATTCCATCATCGCACCCAAAGGAATCGCCAGCACCCACGCTACCCGATACCATGGGATGATCCTAACGCCCCATAAATATTCTGCGCATCGTTCGCCGTAATAACTCCAGCCCAATAGCGTCGTTAAAGCAAAAATAGCCAAGCCAAAACTTACCACATACTCACCCACGCCCGGCAGACCCCTATTAAATGCGTAAGCAGACAACGAGGCGCCCGTTTCACCACTGGTCCAGCTGCCGGTTAAGATAATCACTAGCGCCGTCATCGTACAAATAATAATCGTGTCGATAAACGTGCCGAGCATGGCAATTTTTCCTTGTTCAACTGGGTTATTAGTTTTTGCTGCTGCGTGGGCAATAGGTGCTGTTCCAAGACCGGCCTCATTAGAAAAAACACCCCGTGCTACGCCAAAGCGTATCGCCGCCATTACCCCAGCGCCTGCAAACCCACCTGCTGCTGCCGTGCCAGTAAACGCGTCATTAACGATCAACTGCAAGGCCGTTGGTACCGAGTCTAAGCGTTGAATGATAATGATACCCGCACCCACCACGTAAGCAATGGCCATAAATGGAACCAGCTTTGCGGCTACTTGAGCGATCCTTTTAATACCGCCCAGCAAGACCAAATAAACAATAAGCGCCATCACCAACCCTGTCGCCCAAACTGGGGTATTGAGTGTGCTATTAAGCACATCGGCAACGGAATTAGCCTGAACAGTATTACCAATACCAAAAGCGGCTACCGAGCCAAAAAAAGCAAACACCGCGCCCAGCCATTGCCAATTTTTACCCAGACCATTTTTGATGTAATACATCGGCCCACCGACGTAGGCGCCATTTTCATCAATTTCTCGGTAATTAACCGCCAATACGGCCTCGGCATACTTTGTGGCCATACCAACCAGTGCGGTTAGCCACATCCAAAAAATAGCGCCCGGCCCCCCTAGAAATATCGCTGTGGCGACCCCAGCGATATTACCAGTGCCGATGGTTGCCGCGAGCGAGGTCATCAATGCATTAAATGGACTTATTTCACCATCGGCCAAGGCATTACTTTGGCGGCCTCGCCACATTAAACTGAACGCCGCTGGTAACTGCCTGATGGGCATAAAAAACAGGCCTACCATTAAATATAGCCCCGTCCCTAATAGCAAAATCAATACAATTGGCCCCCAGACAATACCGCTAATCGTTTGCAACAGTTGCGTTAATGCGTCCATATCCTTTCCTATTATTATTTAGCCCAAACCAACCCACTGACAACTCAAGATGGCTTAATGTTTGTAGCTTGTAGATTCGTTGAAGTAAAACTCGCTTAACGGCATACTTAATTGTTTTTATCCTTTATTATTACAGCTTAAACCCGCTCAAGCCATTCTTTCATTTTTATCAGGAGTCACACGGTGTATAGCAAAAACTTTCCACATATTATTGATGCTAAACAAGGTGAGGAAATTTACCTTTGCCAGTGCGGTAAATCGGCTAAAGCCCCCTATTGCGACGGTAGCCACAAAAAAACTGATCAGCGACCTTTAGTCTATACGGTTGATCGAGACAAGCAACTGTACGTTTGTGGCTGCGGCAACTCCGCCAACTTGCCTTGGTGTGACGGCAGTCATAACACATAATTTATCTTCAAGGACCCCTATGAATTTGCTCTTTGATTTTTTTAACTCCGATGATATCGCAGATGAAGCGATGTATTACTTTGAAATGCACGGCTTTTTAACCAGCCTAGTCATTCAACCCGGCAGCATAACAACGAACCAAATGCTTGATGAGATCTTTAATCATGAAGCCGTCGATGCCTCTATTTCAACTGCCGTTTTTGCGCTTCAAAAAGAGATAGAACAAGCCTTACTTAACGCCGAATTTCCAGATGTTATACAGGCCGATGAAGACGAAGATTCGTTAACTTTGTGGGCCACAGGCTTTATGCAAGGTATTTTCTTGCAACAAGAAAACTGGTTTGAGAAAGAACCTGACCTAGTAGCAGAACTGACCTTGCCGATACTTAATTGTTCTGAGTTATTAGATGAGGAACTCGGTGATGTTAATTTAAATGACGAGGTATTGGAGCAGATGGCAGACACCATTCCAGATTGCGTTATCGATTTATACCTACTCTTTAATACCCCGGAAAACGCTTAGAACCCCTTGCTGCACACTTCGTTATTTCAAAACTCCAGTGTTAGAGATTTAGCGTGGGTATTAGCAAGTCCACCGATTATTCAAGGCAATATAGATACTTGTCACTGGACAGATAGTGCCTTTTGGCAGCAGCAAGGTCACGCTTTTCATAACAACTTACTGCAGGCCGATACGGACGCCTCAGCACTACAACACTTATTAAAAAAACAAACAGATCGACGCTTAGGTCATCGCTTTGAAAGCCTTTTGAGCTACTGGTTTAATAACAGTGACCAATACCAACTGGTAGCACAAAACCTGCAAGTGCAAGACGCCGAAAAAACGGTCGGCGAGTTCGATTTTATTGTTAAAGACCACCTAAATAACACACACCAGCACTGGGAAGTAGCGTGTAAGTTTTATCTGGGCCTCGGTGATACGGCACAACTCGGAAATTGGTATGGTCCTATGCTCAAAGATCGTCTAGCGATTAAATACAAGCAGATGCAAAATCGGCAAAGTCAACTCTCGCATCACCCCGCCTCTGTTAATATATTGAACACATTGGGTATACGCATACAACAGCACATCTGCCTGATGAAAGGTCGTCTATTTTACCCCCTAACACAATCAAAAAAGACACCCCCAAACCTTGTTTCTAATGACCATCAACAGGGTTGGTGGTCCAAAACAAACGATTTTTTTGAATACTATAAAGAATCAACCCTTCGTTGGTGTATTTTAAGTAAACACCAGTGGCTCGCGCAGCAAAACTTTAACCCCATGGAAAGTTCTTACTCTACCACTGAGCTGATCGATGTATTTAGTTGCGAAGCAAACCCTCGACCTATATGTGTGACTGGTTTTTTAACCGATTCTCCTCAGCAATTAGAACAAACACGTGGGTTTTTAGTCGCAAAAGACTGGGCGAACGCAATCATTATCAACGATAATAGCAATCAAATATAAGCATTAAAAAGAGAAAAAATTGAATCATTTAACTGAAGAGCCCGTCGAACAAATTGATATCGGCAATTGTAAAATCACCTTATTGGGCACTGCCCATGTTTCTAAAGCGAGCGTGCATGCCGTTACATCACTCATTGAGTCTGATCAGTTTGATGCCGTCGCAATTGAGCTGTGCCCGGGGCGATACAATGCCCTCATCGACCCCGATAGCCTCGCCAAAATGGATTTATTTAACGTCATTAAAAATGGTAAAGCAGCCATGGTGACCGCAAGTTTAGCCCTCGG
Organism: Cycloclasticus sp.; assembly: GCA_018066825.1. Classification (GTDB taxonomy): domain Bacteria; phylum Pseudomonadota; class Gammaproteobacteria; order Methylococcales; family Cycloclasticaceae; genus Cycloclasticus. The sequence goes on along the minus strand of JAGPVU010000002.1, from coordinate 6,266 downwards.
AGCTTTCCAACAAAAAATGGCCGACGAACTGGGTATAGAGCCAGGCGCTGAAATGAAAATGGCCGCCTCCTTGGCAAAACAAAAACATTTACCGGTACTACTCATTGATCGTGACGTGGGTACAACGCTAAAACGCGTGTACCGAAATGTGCCCTGGTGGAAACGAATGGAGCTATTCTCTGGCTTATTAGTTAGCGTACTTTTTTCTGAGAAAATTGATGAAAAAGAGGTCGAAAAGCTAAAACAAGGCGATGTTTTGGAGTCTACTTTTGCACAATTTGCCGAATCATCGAGTGAAATTTACCAACCCTTAGTAAATGAGCGCGACCAATACATGGCACACCGCTTATATGATGAAGCTCTTAGTGGTCAACACACGCAGCTACTGGCCGTTGTTGGCGCGGGCCATTTACACGGTATTAAAACGTATTTAGAAAACCAATTACGCGACACTAAAAACCTTGAAGAACTCGACAGCATCCCCAGCCCCAGCCGTTGGCCAAAGTTTATACCGTGGATTATCGTTGGACTAATTTTTATTGGTTTTGCAGTCGGTTTTCAGCGGGCACCCGAGTTGGGTTGGCAATTAGTTATTGAGTGGGTTGTGATCAATGGCACCTTATCGGCCCTTGGTGCATTACTAGCGGCTGCGCACCCGTTAACGATTATCACCGCCTTTTTAGCCGCGCCACTAACGTCGCTCAACCCGACCGTTGGCGCCGGCATGGTTACCGCTGCGGTTGAAGCATGGATCCGGAAACCACGCGTAGGCGATTTTTCCAGCCTAAAAAAAGACACCATTAAGTTACGTGGTTGGTGGAAAAACAGGGTATCACGTACCTTATTGGTTTTCTTTTTTAGTACCCTGGGTTCCGCCGCTGGAACCTACATTGCGGGCTTTAGGATAGTCGAACAGCTTACTTAATTAGCTGATGGACGCTGCGTCTGATTTGCTGGCTCAGCACCAGACCCGAATCGTCGATAATCGACTCTAAAGCTGAGGAGAACGTTATTTTCCCTTGGCTATCGGGCCAAATAATGCGTTGTTCAAATAACATATCAATAAACCCTTTGAATAAGGCTTTATCAAAGAAATCGGGCGAGTTTAATTCATACATCAGGGTTAACCGCTCGGCCACTTGAGTACAGGTATCTTCTAAACTTTTTCGATTAAGCACACCTGGGCCTTTAACCTTAATAACGACCACGGTTAAATAATAGCGCTCTAAGCTCAGCAATACGCCCTTGGACAAGCCATTTATCGCCATCACCTCGGTATTCACCATCGATAAGTGATTATTGCGCTCATGTAACAAACCCGCTGATAATAAACAATCAACCGTTTTATTAGTAAGCGAACTCAATTGACGCGTACTCCAATGCATCGATAGTTCGGTTTTCAAAAATGGATAGACTAATTTAAACCAATGTATCAACTGTTTTTTAGATAATGTGGCGTTACTTAATACACAGCAAGCAATAAATGAAGGCAAAACAAACAAATGACTGATGTTATTCCTAAAGTAGGTCATTCGGATAGCTTGATCCGGTTCAACCGATATCAGATCACCCAGCTCATTTAGATTGCGCTGAATTAAGCCAAACTGTTCCCCATAGGCAATAATACCAGCCCCATCTAAACTGGTCACGCTGACATCTTTAGAATACGGAACCTCTTTAAGCAAGCTGAGGTACAAGTTAAGCTGCAAGCTTAAGTCTTCCTCGGTCATTGTTTGTTTTGGCGTACCTAATAAAGTCGTCGCTAACAGACCAACCGCATTCACATGTGTCGCCTGATTGATACCAGCCATAATCTGCTGACCCAGTTTATTGACTACATTTGGCATCCAATCTTGCTTACCTACCAGTCCATCACGCCGCCAATCAGGTACTTGCCGATCTAACAAATCATTCAATGCAATAGGGCTGCCAAAATTTACGTGCACCTGACCAAAGTGCTCTTTTAATGCCTTAATTGAACGTATAAAACCCATCACCGATTCTGTTTTTTTAGGCTTGCCGCTCAACTCATTAATATAGGTTTCACCTTCCACCAGTTTTTCATACGCAAAGTTGACCGGAACAAAAACCACCGAGCGCTTATGCTCGCGAACATGGCTGCGTACTGTCATCGCTAACAAGCCGGGTTTCGCTTTTAAACGCTTACCGGTTCGACTGCGTCCCCCTTCAACAAAATATTCAACCGCGGTACCTTTGCTCGCCAAATAACCCATATAGGTTTCAAACACGGCGCCGTATAACACATTGCCTTTAAACGTACGGCGTAAAAAAAATGCGCCGCAGCGCCTTAACCACGGTCCAATAATAGGGATATTTAAATTAAGACCCGCAGCAACATGTGGCGGCGCTAAGCCTTCATTAAATAAGACGTAGGAGAGGACTAAATAATCCATATGGCTTTGGTGGCTCGGCACATAGACGATTTGATGTTCACGTGAAAGCCGCTCAACGCGCTCAAAGTGGTGTAGTACGATGCCGTCATACAATTTATTCCACAGCTTACTGAGCAACCTTTCTAACAACACCGCCGCGCGCATATTAATGACCGCTGCGATCTCTCGAGCATAGGCTCTGGCTTGTTTTTCAGCCTTAACTTGGGATATTTTTTTAACTCTTACTTCGCGTTCAATCGCTTGCCTGACCAGTGTTTGCTGTATTAATTGATCAGCTAATTTTTTACTAGAAGGCTGATCCGGTCCAATCGTCGCTAAGCGCGTTCTGGCAAAGTGTAGGCGTAAAACGCGTGATAATTTGCGTGTCAAATACGGCACGCCTTGCGCGTCCTTTACGACATCTTTTAAAGAAACCGGTTCGCCATAACGCAAAACGGTCTGTCGGCCATTAAATAAAATGGACAAAAAACGAGAAAAAACCGTCGAACGGACCCCTTCGTCGGTAAAGATACTCGCTAATACACCATCAGATTTTCGCGGTGACCTACCCCAAAAAACAGACACCGGCACGATCAACACATCGTCTAATTGCTGACTATCAACCGCATTAATCAAACGGCTCAAACGGCTTGGCGCAGGGTCGTAAAAGTGATCTTTAACCCGATTAAGCACCAATAGCGCCACACGTTCTTCGCCGCCTTGCCACTGAATGCCTGCCGACGGTAGTGGTAAATCTAGGTCTCTACAGGTTTGCTCTAAAACGATCTGTTTTGAGCATATATCGCTATAGGTAACATAACAAACCGTTTTGCCTTTTAGTTTTTTTAAACGTTTGCCTTCGTTAGGGAGTACCGTGACCTTGACCCATAGTGACAATAACCAGCGTAATATAAATGAACCCGCCATGACTAACTGCTCATCTTCATGGGACGAAACATCATTGGCGCTGCGTTAATAACACTACTGTTACTACTATCCGTTTGGGTTAAACCCTCAAAGTCGAACAAATTGCTATCAAGCAGTTGTGAGGGTTTAATGTTTTTTAGACTATTAAAAATCGTTTCGACCCGACCGGGGAATTCTTTATCCCACTGATTCAACATGTTTTTCATATTAACGCGCTGAAGGTTCTCTTGGCTACCGCACAAATTACACGGAATGATGGGGTAGGCTTTTAAGTCGGAAAACTCGGCGATATCTTTTTCTCGCGCATAGGCCAATGGTCGGATCACGATATGCTTGCCATTATCACTTTTAAGTTTTGCCGGCATCGCCTTCAATTGACCACCGTAAAACATATTAAGGAAAAACGTTTCGACGATATCATCGCGATGGTGACCTAAGGCTATTTTGTTATAACCGTGTTCTTCTGCGTAGGCATATAAAGCGCCACGGCGCATTCTTGAGCATAAACCACAGGTGGTTTTACCTTCTGGAATCACCCGCGTGACTACGCTGTAGGTGTCTTGTTCAATGACATGATAGTCGACGCCAATGGATTTTAGGTATTCAGGTAGTACGTGCTCTGGAAATCCGGGCTGCTTTTGGTCCAAATTTACCGCCATCACTTCAAAATCAATCGGCGCGTTGCGCTTAAGGTTCAATAAAATATCCAGCATCGTATAGGAGTCCTTTCCACCCGATAAACACACCATCACCCGATCACCGTGTTCGATCATTTTATAATCGGCAATCGCCTGCCCCATTTCACGACGCAATCGTTTTTGTAGTTTATTAAACCTTAGCTTAGTTTTATCTAATTGACTCATGGCTACATTTTATCAGAGATGCGTGAGATTGCTCTAAGTAGATGCGAAATCGCTAACAAAATGCTATAACAAGACACCCATAACAGGAGTTCCAACCATGTCTACTATCAGTCTAGAAAGTCGTGCCAGTGGTGCCATCATGGGTGCTTATATCGGCGATGCCTTGGGTTTAGGCCCTCACTGGTATTACAATCTGGATGAGCTTCATTCGACTTATGGTGAGTGGATAAAAGACTATAGCGCGCCGCAAGCGGATCGCTATCACGGCGGCATGAAAGCAGGGCAATCATCCCAAGCGGGTTTAATTTTAACGATGTTAATCGATTCGCTGCTGGAGAAAAAAAGCTACCAAGAAACTGATTTTTGTCAGCGCTTGGATGATGACTTATTCCCCTTGCTCGACGGCACGCCCAAGGTTGGCCCTGGCGGCTTTACAAGCCAGTCCATACGTGAGGCCTGGGTATTACGCACCCAACAACATAAGCCTTGGGGCCAAGTAGCGGGGTACACCGACAATACTGAGGCCGCCGAACGTATTTTAGCCCTAGCTGTTCGATATGCGGCTGACCCCAAATTATTAGCCGAAACCGTCTCTAGTAATACCCGCCTAACGCAATGCGACGAAACCATTAATGCGATGACCGTCGCCTATGCCGCTGTACTAGGCATGTTGGTGCAAGGCCACCCCTTAGATGAAAAACTCTCTGGCAAATTGATGGCCTTGGTCGCCGATCACCAGCTGCCTTTTCACGCCATGACGATACCCGGCGCACAACCGTCTGGTGCAGGCACTTTTGCTTCCCCCGATGCCTTACTCACACCGTCAAGTATTGCGCGCGCTGCGCAACAAGATCTTATTCAGCCAGCATGGAAAGTCTCTTTGGTCTACGGTATGCCGTGTGCGGTTTATCACCAATTTCCTGCCTGTTATTATTTAGCGGCTCGATATGCTGACGATTTTGAATCCGCCGTATTACACGCCATTAACGGTGGCGGTCAAAATATGGCCAGAGCCATGTTGACTGGCGCATTGGTCGGCGCACAGGTGGGCCTAGAAGGGATCTCACAACGTTTTATTGATGGCCTAGAAAATGGCGAGCAATTGCTCAATCGCGCGCAGCAATTGGGCGCACAAATCGACCGTTAATACGATGCCACTAGCTAATGCAAAAAGCTGGAAGCCATACCTGAACGACGAACTCGATCAGCCTTACATGCTCGTTTTAAAAGAATTTTTACGACTCGAAAAGAACGCGCATAAAACCATCTACCCGCATTCTTCACACTGGTTTCACGCACTTGAAATAACCCCTTTAGACAAGGTTAAGGTCGTTATTTTAGGCCAAGACCCTTATCATCAACCCCATCAGGCCCATGGCCTGTGTTTTTCTGTACAACCTGGCGTAAGAATCCCACCTTCGTTAATTAACATTTATAAAGAATTGGCCAACGATCTTTCTATTCAACCCGCCCTACACGGCTGTTTAGAAAGCTGGGCAAAACAAGGGGTTTTACTACTCAACAGCGTACTCACCGTCGAGCATGCGCAAGCCAATTCCCACCAAGGTAAAGGTTGGGAAACATTTAGCGATAAAATTATCCAAACCGTGGCCGAACAAAACGAACACGTGGTGTTTTTACTGTGGGGAAATTATGCACAAAAAAAAGGCGCTTTTATTGATCAGCAGCGTCACTTGGTTTTACAAGCCCCACACCCCTCGCCATTATCTGCGCATCGGGGCTTCTTAGGCTGCAAGCACTTTAGCAGAACTAATCAATACCTAGAACAGCACGGCAAAACAGCGATCCATTGGACGTTGCCTAAAGTTGCAAGCCCGGTATGATTACGTTGAATTCCTCGTCAGTTAACCCATCCAGTTCCATGTTTTTTCAACCCAGTATCTTAAAACTGAGGAAATCATTGTCGACCATAGTTACTGTTGAAAATATTCGTTTAACTATTTTGAAGAAGTCTGCTATCGTTTAGTTATAAGAAGATCTACCAAAACACCCCATAATCAATTAGGCTTTAACCATGACTGACGCTAAAGACATAACCATTATGTTAGTGGATGACGACGAT
>JAGPVU010000182.1 GCA_018066825.1 Cycloclasticus sp. | reverse complement strand
CGTTACCGCTTCGGTCCAGTGAGGGTGGGGCAGACCGACAACCGTCACGCCAGCAACGGCGGGGTGAGCCATAATCACCCGTTCCACTTTGACAGAGGGCACGTTCTCACCACCGGTTTTAATCATGTCTTTTTTACGATCGACAAACATTAATTGATGGTCTTCGTCAAAGTAGCCCAAATCGCCCGAGTGATGCCAATCAAACTTTGATGCTTCAGCTGTTGCTTCAGGGTCTTTATAGTAGCCGGTCATTACTGAGGGTGCGCGCCAGACGATTTCACCAATTTCACCGTCGGGTAATATGTCACCTTGATCATTCATCACCGCTTGATCGGTGGTGAGGATACCTTCACCCCAATAATTGCCCTTTTTTTCAGGCCAAATATCATGAAAAACCGTTGCCAAGGGTGTCATCTCGGTTTGTCCAGACGCTAGAACAAACGGGCAGTTAAAACGCGCCTTTAGACGTATCAGACTGGGTTGATCCATCGGTGCCATGCCGTACATGCCGACTTTAACCGAGCTCAAGTCATACGATTCTATTTCAGGCACATCAAGTAAGGCTTTCCACATCAAGGGCAGCAAGAATATAAATTCTAATTGCTCTTTTTCAATAATGTTTAAAAACTCACTGGGGTTGAACTGTCTAAAAATAACGACCTTGCCACCCACATGCATCAGGGTGGTGGAAACCAAATGTTGTGCGCAGTGGAACATAGGCATCACTGCAGCCCCTGCCATTTTTGGTTTAACGCCCAATTCAACCGCTGCCGCTAAGGTGTTAATGAATAAAGCCAAGTGGGAGGTTTCAACACCCTTAGGTTTAGAGGTTGTGCCACTGGTATAGAGAATTTGCAAAGGGTCTCGATCATTGATGCGTAACGTTGTGATTTCATCATCGAATGATTGCTTGATAAGGGCTTGGAAATCAAGGTAATACGACGCCACCTCGCAACCGGTTACATCCATTGCAATCCAATGCTCTACTGAAGTTAACGCATTTTTGATGGCATCAAATTTTTCGGTCAGTGAGTCCTCGACAATGACCGCTTTAGCAGCACAGTGATTAATCGTATACGTTAAATCGTCTTTACCCTGTAAATGATTCAACGGCACGATAACAATGCCAGCTTTCATACAGCCGTATAAAGCTTGTGCAAAATCAATTGAATTAAAACCAGCCAATGCAACCCGGTCACCCGCTTTAACATCAAGTGAATACAGTGAGTTTGCTACTCGGTTAAGTGACTGGTTGAGTTGTAAGTAGCTAAGGTGCAGGCGTTCTCCGTGGCGGTATTCAACCAAGGCGGTCGAATGTGCTGCAGAAGCTGCTCGACGTCTAAACATATCGCCCATCGCGACACGGTCTATCAGGTTTTTTTCAATATCAGTCGTTTGCATTTGCTTTCCCCTTGTTACCTGTTTTTATTATTAAGTGTTATTGCACTAAAGAACGGCCAATGATCATTTTCATGATTTCATTGGTGCCTGCGTATATTCGTTGAACACGGGCATCGGCCCAAGCACGAGCGACCGGGTATTCCCACATATAGCCATAACCACCATGTAATTGCAGGCATTCATCCATTACTTTGCACTGTAAATCACTGCACAGTAATTTAACCTTTGAGGCGGTCACGGTATCGAGTTTGCCCTGGATATGTAGCTCTAGGCAACGATCGATAAATACTCGAGCCGCCGTAAGCTCAGTATCCATTTCAGCCAGTTTAAACTGTGTGTTTTGTAGACTTGAAATTGGCTTGCCAAATGCTTTGCGTTCTTTGGTGTAGTCTATGGTTTGCAATAAAATTGACTCAGCGGCGGCGATTGCGGTGATGCCAACTGATAAACGTTCTTGTGGCAAATCTTGCATCAAATAAATGAAGCCTTTGTTTTCTTCGCCTAATAAACAACTTTGTGGGATGCGTACATTGTCAAAAAAAAGCTCAGACGTATCTTGTGCTTTCATGCCTATTTTTTTCAGGTTTTTACCCTTAGTGAAGCCCGGCACACCGTTTTCTAATAAAATTAGACTGGTCCCTTTGGCGCCAAGTTCAGGGTTTGTCTTTGCCACGACAACGACTAAATCAGCGAGTTGACCGTTAGTAATAAAAGTTTTTGAGCCATTTAAAATATAGTCATTTCCATCTTTCACGGCCGTTGTTTTAACACCTTGTAGGTCAGAGCCGGTTCCTGGTTCCGTCATTGCAATGGCAGCAATCATTTCACCACTGACTAGCTTCGGTAAGTACTTGGTTTTTTGTTCGTCACTGCCGTAATGAATGATATAGGGAACGGCAATGTCAGAATGGAGGGCAAAGCCTAGGCCGCTTAAACCAAGACGCGCGACTTCTTCGTCAACAATCGCGTTATATCGAAAATCTACGCCAACACCGCCAAACTCTTCAGGCACCGTAGGTGATATAATGCCTAACTCACCTGCTTTTAACCAAACCGAGCGATCTACTTGGCCGTCTTCTTCCCATTGTTCATGGTGAGGCGCGACTTCGTCTTCTAGAAATTTGCGCACACTGTCGCGAAACATTTCGTGTTCTTGCTCGTATACTGTTCGTTCAATCATTATTAATATTTGGGCATTAGTTATAAGAAATGTTAGGATACCTTAAAGATAAAAACCTAACAAGCGCTTGGTATAAAGCGTATTAATTTTATAAAGGATTACTATGAATAGTACTGTTGAAGCAATGACCCCTGATATTGAAAATAATGCAGCGCGCCTGATATACGAGCGTCAACGAAAAGCCTACAAGGCCAACCCATACCCATCGTATGTTGAACGTAAGGCTAATCTAGATAAGCTTGAAAAAATGATGGTAGATAATCAAGAGGCTATTGCCGAGGCCATTAGCAAAGATTTTGGTAATCGAGCGCATCAGGAAACCCAGTTAATAGAATTATTTTTATCCATTGATGGTATTCGTTATGCGCGTAAGAAACTAAAAAAATGGATGAAACCTCAGCGCCGCTCAGTTTCTATTTGGTTTGCAGGTGCGCAAAATAAAGTATTACCGCAGCCGAAAGGGATTGTCGGCTTAATTGCGCCGTGGAATTACCCATTGTTTTTGGTAATGAGTCCATTGGCTAGTATTTTAGCGTCAGGTAACCGCTGTATGATCAAGATGGCGGCCAATTCAAGTAACCTTGCTGCGTTATTGTCAGGTTTGTTTAAAGAGGCGTTTGATGAAGAGGTTGTAGCCTTGCTACCCGGTGTAAAAGCCAGCGATTTCACCCCGTTACCCTTTGACCATATTGTGTTTACTGGGTCACCTGAAACCGGTAAAACGATCATGCGGATCGCTGCCGATAATTTAGTGCCGGTTACTCTAGAGCTCGGTGGCAAATCACCAACTATTGTTGCGGATGACTTCGATATTGAAACCGCCGCAGACCGTATTATGCAGGGTAAATTCTTAAATGCGGGACAAACCTGTGTTGCCCCTGATTACCTGTTTGTGCCGGAAGCAAAAGTTGATGATTTTATAGCCGCGGCAAAAAAATCGATTGCTAAGCGTTACCCCGAACTGGCCAGTAAAGACTACACCTCTATTATCGATGAAAAGTCATTCGCACGGTTAAACAGCACTTTGCTAGATGCCGAACAAAAGGGAGCATCCATCACGTCCTTGATGGACGGCGAAATAAAGGATGCGGCGAGCCGTAAAATCGCACCACATGTAGTAACGAATACGAATGACGATATGGTGTTAATGCAAGATGAAATCTTCGGCCCTATTTTACCTATTAAGCCGTATAAAGACCTTGATGAAGCACTCGCATTTATTAATGATGGCGAGCGGCCTTTAGCACTTTATATCTTTTCTAATAATAAGACGGTGCAAAATAAAATCATTAAAAACACCTTGTCGGGTGGTGTGTGTATTAATGAAACGGTTTTACATGCAGGTCAGCATGATATGCCATTTGGTGGTGTTGGCAATAGCGGCATGGGCCATTATCATGGGCAAGAAGGGTTTAACGAATTTTCTAAGTTGAGGCCTATCTTCAAACAGTTTAAATACCCAGCATTACCACTTTTAGCGCCGCCGTATGGCAAAATGTTTAGTACCATTTACCAACTAATGATTAAGCTAAAAATATAACGTTTCTAATAAAAAAGGCCTGATGAATTCAGGCCTTTTTTTTGACATGAACGTTGTATAAGTTTATTTAGTAATAAACTGATGCGTCAGCGAGTGATAAAAGTTATGAGCCAGTTGTTCGGTATCTAATCCTTGTTCTGGTTTAAACCACTGTATGGTCCAGTTGAGTGATCCTAGGACAAATAAACGTAACAAGTGTGCCTCTCCTTCTAGTAATTTAGCATCCAAAGCTTGTTCAATGATTCCTTGCCAAATCCCTTCATATTCATCGCGTAACTGAATGAGGTGAGATTTTGACAAGGTTGACAATGACTTCCACTCAATGATCGACACAATATGCGCATCTTTATTTTCGCCGTGTAAGGTCATCAGATGGCCGTAAATAGCTGCAAAAAGTCGCTGATCTGCCAGCTTAATGTTTTTGGTTTGCTTATTAATTACTTCAATGGATGTTTCCAAGCCACCTTCAATCACAGCCACTAAAATTTCCTCCTTGTCTTTGAAATGATGGAAGAGGCTGCCTGATTTTATTCCTGTAGCCGTTGCCAACATTCGAACAGTGGTTCTATCAAAGGATTCCTGTTTAAATAAACCTGCAGCGATTGTTACAAGTTCCTTGCGTCGATTTGTCTGTTTGGGTATAGTCATTTATTACCTAGCGCTTGCTTGGTTTGTAATTATTTTCTAGAGTATAGAGACTGGGAGAAAAGATGTCTATAAAAAGCACCATGATGAATTTTCAGCTAACCTTGCCAACCATGCTGGAACGGTTGGGGCAATTTTTTCCGGAGGTGGAAATAGTTTCACGCATGCCGGACAAAAGTTTACATCGTAGTAACTATGGACAAGTCCATCAACGCGCCAAACGCCTCGCATCAGCATTAACGAAAGCCGGCATCAAACAAGGCGAATGCGTTGCCACGCTTATGTGGAACCATTACGCCCATTTAGAAGCCTATATGGGCATACCTGTGATGGGGGGGGTTATCCATACGCTTAACCTTAGGTTGTCACCTGAAGATATCGCCTATATCGCCAACCATGCCGAGGATAAAGTCCTTATTGTGGATGATGTTTTATTACCGTTATATGAACAGTTTAAGGCTGATGTTAACTTCACAAAGGTCATCGTAGTACCACTAAGTGGTGCAGCGGTTAGTGATGAGTATATCGATTATGAGGATTTTCTAGCCTCTGGAGGCAGTGATTTCGACTACCCAGACATTGATGAAAATGCGCCCGCAGGTATGTGTTATACCTCCGGTACAACAGGTCGACCCAAAGGCGTTGTGTACAGCCATCGTTCGACGGTGTTGCATTGTTTTGCAGAGGCCATGCAAGACACCTTGGCAATTAGCCAGCACGATGTAGTTACACCCGTGGTGCCCATGTTTCATGCCAATGCTTGGGGCTTACCGTATACCTCAGTCATGGTGGGCGCTAAGCAAGTATTCCCTGGTCCCCATTTGGACGCTGAAAGTTTGCTCGATTTATATGAAGCAGAGCAAGTGACCTTGAGCGCAGGGGTTCCCACTATTTGGATGGCGATTAAGCAAGCCAGAGAAGCGCAACCAAACCGTTGGAAGACAGCCGCGAATATGCGAATGGCAGTTGGTGGGTCTGCGGTGCCAGAATCTTTATTCCGTGCCTTTGATGCCTTTGATATGAAGATTATTCAAGCCTGGGGAATGACGGAGACTTCCCCTTTAGCCACGCTCGGCGGTATACAAAATAGTTTAACGGGGCTGGATAAAGACGCACAATATAAATATCGAATAAAGCAAGGTGTCCCCTTACCCTTTGTTGAGGT
>JAGPVU010000168.1 GCA_018066825.1 Cycloclasticus sp. | reverse complement strand
AAGCAGTCTTGCAGATCTACTGCGGCAACCCCAGGTGGGTCGTAGGACTGTATCTTGTGTAGTACAGCGACCACTTCGTCAAAATCAAGGTCATCGATTTGCTCACATAAATGTTGGTGAATGTGTTGTAGGTCGGACTTTAGGTAGCCATTATCATCAATGCTATCAATGATAGACGTAGCAATGGCGCGATCAATGTCAGAAAAATTGGTGAGTTGCAGCTGCCACAGCAGGTGATCGTGTAAGGTTTGTTTAGCTGAGTTGATACTACCCGGGTCGGGCAATGGGCTATCGTTGGATTGATTAGTGCTTGTTGAAGGCGTTAAATCGTAAATCTCATCCCAAGATGTATCGACGGCTAATTCATCCGGCAAGTGGTCTTGTGAGCCCTCACTGGTTTTATTATCGCTAGTTGTTGCTGATGCCGTGTCTTTGTCTTGGCCGCTATCCTCGGTTGGGGGTTCATCATCAGGGATTTCGAGCATCATATTGCTATCCAAGACAGTTTGAATTTCTTGTTGCAGTTCTAGTGTGGATAGTTGTAGTAATCGAATAGCTTGTTGAAGCTGGGGTGTCATGGTCAGATGTTGACCAACTCGAAGCTGTAAAGACTGCTTCATTCACATGTCCTAATAGTAGAAAAAATTAACGCTTGAATACATCTCATAAGGTGTAAGTTTAGACCATATTACTAATAACAGGGTCGAATTTTTGACTTACATGCGAAATTCATGCCCAAGGTAAACATCTCGAACCTCACGGTGTTCTAAGATATCTTCCGCTGACCCTTCGGTGATCACTTTACCATTGTTTAGTATATACGCACGATCGCAGGTGCCAAGGGTTTCTCGCACGTTGTGGTCAGTAATCAGTACGCCTATGCCGCGTTCGCATAGGTGGTGAATAATTTTCTGAATATCAATAACAGAGATAGGGTCTACGCCAGCAAAGGGTTCATCCAATAAAATGAATCGGGGCTCGGTGGCGAGTGATCGAGCGATTTCTAAGCGCCTTCTTTCGCCGCCAGATAGCGCCATTGCGCTTTGTTTGCGCAGGTGATTTAGGCCAAATTCAAGTAATAATTCATCCAGTTGAAGTTGTTGTTGACCAGAAGACAGGTCGTGCCTGGTTTGTAATATGGCTAAAATATTATCTTCAACGCTAAGCTTTCTAAAAATAGAAGGCTCTTGCGGTAAATAACCCAAACCCTCTCGTGCCCGCACGTGCATAGGGCTTTGTGTAATATCTTGATCATCTAAAAAAACATGGCCGCTGTCAGGTTTTATCAAGCCCACGGTCATGTAAAAACTGGTCGTTTTGCCGGCCCCATTAGGGCCCAATAAGCCAACTACTTCACCGCTGTTTACATTAATGCTAACCTGGTCAACAACCTTTCGCTGGTTGAATTGTTTGGAAATATTCTCGGCGCGTAACGTACTCATGGTTAGTTAGCAGGTTGCAAGGTGATTTTGACGCGTTTAGAACCGGATTTTTTATCCCCAGCTTTAACGATCGAGCGTTTACTGTCATAGATGATACGGTCACTGGCAAAGGTGCTGCCACCCTGCCATAAGGTGGCTTGGTTAATTAATATTAAGGTGTCTTTTGATACTAGGTACTCGAAACGTTTGGCTTCACCTCGAATGAGTTGTTGCTTACCATCAGGTTGCTGCTTAAATTTAACCGGCTTGCCGGTCGCAATCACTTTGTCAGTGGCGCCACGCGCACCATAGATGGTTACTTTGTCAGCGATTATTTCCATGCTGCCTTGAGTGATGATGACGTTACCTGAATAAACAGTCATTTTCTTAGCATCATCAAGATTAAAGCTATCAGCTTCGACTTCGACGGGTTTGCTTTTATCAGAACTAAGCGACCACACCGGCGATGTAACAATAGACAGCGCAAAGAAGATAATCCCTAACTTATTTGATTTCATGGTGACCCCGTGCATTTTCTAAAATTTTGATATTAATCGGTTCGCGAAAGTGAGCGCGTAAACCGTTACCCTTGATGATGTTATTGCCCGACTTAATCTTAACGAACTCGTCTGTTTCGGCAAAATCGTTTGCTAATTGAACACGAAGATTATGCGTGTCGATCTCCATGGCTGCAATGTTTTTTAACGCCTCTCTTTTTACCTTGACCGCGCCATTGAGTAAAACAAGCTGACCGTCAGAGGAAATGTAGCCTGTTTCAGAATGAATGTGCAAGTCAGGCTTGTCGAGTGTGTACATGGTCATTTTTGGCGTCGTTATTTCTGTGCTGTCATCATCAACAAAATGTTGCATATAGGCGCCATGCAAGCGTTGCTTTGGCTGTCCGGCCATTGTCATGCTGAGTAAATCAAAGTCTTTAAGGAAATAGTCTATCTTGTGTGCGGGCTTAATGGCCTTATCATCGAGTGGTGTTTCATGCATAAAAGCGAACCACCACGAGCTAAGTGCAATGAAGGCTAAAAGGAGCTTACCGAGGTGTTTCATTAAATAAATGCCTAGTTTTCAAATGTTTCGGTCGTATGCTTGAGTTTGTCTTGCACGCTTAAAATTGAATCGCACACTTCGCGTGCGGCACCTTGTCCGCCAGCGCGTGTGGTCTGAGCGTGGCAGTAGGGGAGGATGGCTGGGTTTGCGTCCTGAACGGCGATTGCAAGGCCTACGCGGGTCATGATTGCCAGATCAGGTAAGTCATCGCCTACGTGAGCGACCTCATTAGGCGGTAGTTTCAATGCTTCTAACACATGATGTAAGGCGGCAATTTTGTTCTCTTGTCCCTGGTGTACGTGTTTGATACCGAGGCTTTGCATACGTTTATCGACGATAGACGAAGAACGGCCAGAAATAATCGCGACCTCAATGCCATTTTGTCGTAACAGTTTAAGCCCAAGGCCATCTTGTGCGTGAAACGATTTGTATTCTTGGCCCGTTAAGTCAAAAAACAATTTACCATCGGTGAGGACGCCATCGACGTCGAAGATAACGCATTTAATGGCCTCTGCCCGCAGTTTAAAGTCAGCGTTCAGTTCGATCATGACAGGCCTGCCTTTAGCATGTCATGCATATTAAGGGCGCCAACGAGTTGGTTATCTTGCAGTACTAATAAGGCGTTAATTTGTTTAGTTTGCATCAATTGCAAGGCTTCTGCAGCTAGTTTTTCAGGGCTGATGGTTGTGCCGCCTTGGGTCATTACCGCTTTAATGGTTGTTGAATGAATATCGGTGATGTTTTCGAGCATGCGACGTAAATCACCGTCAGTAAAAACTCCGGTGAGTTGCCCGTGTATATCTGTTACTGCCGTCATACCGAGTTTTTTTTCGGTCATTTCGAGTAAGGCAGCACTTACAAGGGCGGACTCTTGAACGACAGGGATGTCATCGCCCTTGTGCATAATGTCATTCACGTGCAGCAGTAAACGCCTGCCTAAGCTGCCACCGGGATGTGACAAAGCAAAGTCTTTTTCAGTAAAGCCGCGCGCTTCAAGCAGTGCTATAGCCAAGGCGTCCCCCATCACGAGTGCCGCAGTGGTGCTGGACGTAGGTGCTAAGCCAAGGGGGCAGGCTTCTTTGTCTGTGCTGGCGTCAATCGGTGCATCAGCCATAGTGGCTAGGGTTGAATTTGGCTTGCCGGTGATAGAAATCAATGGCACGCCCAAGCGTTTTATAATCGGCAAAATGGTGAGCACTTCACCGGTTTCACCAGAGTTTGAAAGTGCCAAAACAACATCGTTTTTACCGATCATACCAAGGTCGCCGTGGCTGGCCTCGCCAGGGTGAACAAAGAAGGCCGGTGTGCCGGTGCTGGCCAATGTGGCGGCAATTTTATTGGCAATGTGACCAGATTTTCCCATGCCGATAACAGCCACTTTACCTTCACACTTAAGTATCAGTTCGCAGGCTGTGACGAAGTGATCATCAATGTGGCTGGTAAGTGCAGCGATAGCGTCGGCTTCGGTTCGAATAACGGCTAAACCTAGTTGTTTAAGCTTGTCTCGATGATGGTTGTTATCGGGCATGAGTTTGGGCCATGGTTAGTAAGCTATGAAATTAGAGTGTCTAAGTATACCTTGCCAAGGTAAGCGATAAAAACGGCTGAGAATATAATGCCCTTCACACGGCCAATTTTTGCTGAGCCATTAAAGCTATAGGCAAAAAAGAACAGTAATAATGTTAAACCGAGCATAATCGGGAAATCTCTATAGATCAATAAGTTATCTACGGGGCCCGGTTGGATGATGCCGGGTAAACAAAAGACGGCCAATAAGTTGAATGCGTTAGAGCCGATAATATTGCCCACGGCGAGGTCCGGCTCTTTTTTTAATACACTGGTTATAGAAGCTGCGAGTTCAGGCAAACTTGTGCCAATCGCAATAATAGTTAGGCCGATGACTAAGTCGCTAACGCCAAAATGCAGAGCGATATTAACCGCGGCCCAAACCAATAGTTTTGAGCTAGCAATAAGACCAATTAAACCGAAAAAGGCGAATAAAAAAGCATTGCGGTTACTGAGGTCAGTCGGTATTTCGGCGCTAAACTCGAGGGCTAAGGCATCTTTTTTAGCTTGTTTGTTTTGCTGAGCACTGCGTGCTAACCAATACAAAAATAAGGCCAAGCCCGATATGAGCAGCAGGCCGTCGATTCTAGACAAGGTGCCATCGATCACGAGCAAATAACTGGCGATTGAAATGGCTAATAGAATAGGTAATTCGCGTTTAAGTAAGGACGAGTGAATAGCGATAGGTGCGATCAGGGCGGTTGTACCGAGTACTAGGCCAATGTTAGCGATGTTTGAACCAATGGCGTTACCCATTGCCAAGCCGGTGTTGCCTTGCATGGAGGCGATAGCGGCGACCAAAATTTCTGGCGCAGATGTGCCTAAGCCTACGATGGTTAGCCCAATGATTAACGGGGATATGCCGTAGTTTCTTGCAATTGCTGATGAGCCTTTGACGAAAAAATCGGCAGAAAACACCAAAAAAACAAAACCCGCTAGCAGCGCGAGAGTATTAATAAGCATGGATTGACATGACCTCAGTATTGATTGACGTGATCAGTTATTGTCGCACGAAATAACGCGCATCGAATAGCTTATGCAGAGAAAGACGACAGGCGAGTTGACTATTTTAAGTTTGTTATAAAAAAATAAACGGTTCGGATTGACGTATAATCCTAAGGTGGGGACAATGCTTGATCTTGTTGATGGCGCATTTGTGCCATTAAAACAAAGCTAAGAATAAAAACGGGTAAACGGATGTGACTAATAGTAGTAGTACGCCTTTAATAAAAATTCGCAATGTTCATTTTTCTCGTGGGTCAAAACTTATTTTTGATGGCGTAGATATGGACATCCAGCGCGGCAAAGTAACGGCCATTATGGGTCCCAGCGGAACAGGTAAAACCACCCTGCTAAAGCTTATAGGTGGACAGCTAAGGCCGTCTACTGGGTCAATCGAAGTGGATGGGCAGGCGATACATAAGCTCAAGCATAAGGAGCTGTATCAACTACGTAAAAAAATGGGCATGTTGTTCCAAAGTGGGGCCCTGTTAACGGATATTTCTGTTTTCGAAAACGTTGCTTTTCCGTTACGCGAGCACACTCAGTTATCTGAGTCGATGATTCGGCATTTGGTATTGATGAAGTTACATGCGGTAGGTCTACGTGGTGCCAGGGACTTGATGCCTGCGGAACTGTCGGGTGGCATGGCAAGGCGAGTGGCGTTAGCAAGAGCCATTGCGTTAGACCCGATGATGATTATGTATGACGAGCCATTTACCGGGCAAGACCCCATTTCTATGGGCGTTTTAGTACGGTTAATTAGAATGCTCAACGATGCGTTGGGTCTATCTAGTATTGTGGTGTCGCACGATGTGCAAGAGGCCTGCGCCATTGCTGACTATGTGTATCTGGTGTCGGGCGGTAAGGTAATAGAGCACGGAACACCTGCTGAGTTAGCAGCGTCTGACTCACAATGGTCGCAACAGTTTATGCAAGGGCTTGCTGATGGGCCGGTGCCTTTTCATTATGCTGCCGCGAAAGAGTATGCAGAAGATTTGATGGGTGTTGATATATGAGAGTGGGTCTGGAGCTATTATGATGGATTTTTTGCAACGCTTAGGTGTTAAATCGCTTGGCGTGTTGGAGCGATTGGGGCGAGGCACGGTGTTTTTCTTCAATATTTTGGTGAGCGTGCCCAGTGTTTTAGTTCGGCCGCGTTTGTTGTTTGCACAAATGTATTCGGTTGGTGTGCTAAGTTTTTCATTGATCGTTATCTCTGGTTTATTTGTCGGCATGGTGCTGGCCCTGCAAGGGTTCTATACGCTATCAGATTTTGGCGCAGAAGGCATGTTGGGCGTTATGGTGGCGGCTTCGTTAGTTCGTGAATTAGGCCCGGTTGTTGCGGCGTTGTTGTTCGCGGGTCGAGCCGGCTCGGCGTTAACGGCTGAAATTGGCCTTATGAAAGCTACCGAGCAGTTGTCTGGTATGGAAATGATGGCTGTGGATCCGGTAGCAAGGATTATCACACCGCGATTTTTAGCGGGACTTTTGTCCATGCCTTTGTTGGCCAGTCTGTTTAGTGCAATTGGTGTATTGGGTGGTTATTTTATTGGTGTTGGTTTGCTCGGCATTGATGAAGGTGGTTATTGGTCGCAAATGCAAGCTAAAATTGATTTTAGCGAAGACATTCTAAATGGCTTAATTAAGAGTGTTGTTTTTGGTTTGGTGGTGACGTGGATTGCTGTTTTTGAAGGCTATGACGCAGTACCCACATCTGAAGGTGTTAGCCGTGCAACAACGCAAACAGTGGTTCACTCTGCGTTTGCGGTTTTACTATTAGATTTTATTTTAACTGCGTTGATGTTTGGAGATAATTAATATGTATATATCAAGATCGATTGAAATTTTAGTTGGCCTTTTTGTGGCGATCGGCTTTGTGGCTTTATTCTTTTTGTCCATGCAAGTGAGTAATTTGAGTAGTATTAATGGCGATGCTGGTTACAATATTAAAGGACACTTTAGCAATATCGGCAGTCTTAAAGTTCGCGCGCCAGTCTCGATGGCCGGGGTGAACATTGGGCGAGTCACAGCGATAGAATTCGATGCGCAATCTTTCGAAGCAGTCGTTACGATGAGTATAGAATCGAAATACAATGAATTACCTTCAGACACGAGCGCCAGCATCTTAACGGCGGGTTTGTTGGGTGAGCAATATGTGGGGCTTGAACCTGGTGGAGAAGATGAACCGCTTAAAGAAGGCAGTAAGCTTGAATTAACCCAATCAGCCTTGGTGTTAGAGCAAATAATTGGTCAGTTCTTATTCAGCAACAACACTAAAGAAGAGAACCAATAAGTCACTCAACTAGGCTGCAGAGTAATACATGAATGATTCGCAATTAAAAAAAATGACCAATGGTGACATAGCTGTGTCGGGCACCCTTGGTTTTAACGAAGTAGAGGCTTTATTGAAGGCCTCCGATACATTCTTTGATGGGAAGGTCGATTTGGTTTTTGACCTCGATCAAGTTGATAAGACCGATAGTGCAGGACTCGCTTTATTGCTTGATTGGATGAAAATGGCTAAAAAATCGGGACAATCTATCGGCTTTAAAAAAATCCCCAAACAGATGCTTGATATTGCTCATGTCAGTGGTCTCAATGATATCTTGCCAATTATTCAGCAAGATTAAATACTTACAACGTAGGAACTAAAAAATGGACAAGCTGATTATTCAAGGCGGTGGGCCACTGTCAGGTGAAATACGTATTTCAGGTGCTAAAAATGCCGCCTTACCCATATTAGCGGCGGCTTTATTGGCCGAGAACCCAGTGGTTATTGGTAACTTGCCTCACTTACACGACATCACAACCACCATGAGCTTGTTGGGTCAGATGGGTGTCCAATTGTCGGTTGATGAAAAAATGCGGGTTGAGGTGGATACCTCCACAATCTCATCTTTTAAGGCGCCGTACGAACTGGTTAAGACCATGCGTGCGTCGATCATCGTACTCGGCCCCTTATTGGCGCGTTTTGGTAGCGCTGAAGTGTCGCTACCTGGTGGTTGTGCCATCGGTTCTCGCCCTGTTGATATTCACTTGAAGGGACTTGAAGCGATGGGCGCTAAAATTCGCGTAGAAAACGGCTATATTCACGCGTCTTGTGAACGTCTTAAAGGAACTCGACTGATGCTGGATATGGTCACCGTTACAGGTACTGAAAACTTGATGATGGCGGCGACCTTGGCAGAGGGCGTGACGACTATTGAAAATGCTGCTTGTGAGCCGGAAGTGAGTGATTTAGCTAATTTTCTAAATAAATTAGGCGCTAAAATTTCTGGTATTGGCACCGATACCCTAGTGATAGAAGGGGTGGAAAGTTTAGCGGAAAAGGATCTGGTCTATAATATTATGCCGGATAGAATTGAAGCAGGCACCTACTTGGTGGCCGCAGCAGTGACCGGTGGCAAAATTAAAATTAAAGATGTTGATCCAACTACCTTGGATATGGTGTTGTCAAAATTGAGAGACGCAGGTGCGGAAATAACCACAGGCGAAGATTGGATTGAGCTAGATATGCACGGTAAACGAGCCAAGGCGGTTTCGTTTAAAACCGCGCCATACCCGGCTTTTCCAACAGATATGCAGGCGCAGTTTTTAGTGCTAAATGCGCTAGCCGAAGGCACATCGGTGGTGACTGAAACCATTTTTGAAAACCGCTTTATGCACGTGCATGAATTACAGCGATTGGGTGCTGACATCAAACTTGAAGGCAATACGGCTATTTGTGTTGGTAAAGAAACGCTTCATGGTGCAACGGTTATGGCTACCGATTTGCGGGCATCGGCTAGTTTGGTGATCGCTGGTTTGGTGTCAAAGGGCGAAACCATTATTGAACGAATTT
>JAGPVU010000106.1 GCA_018066825.1 Cycloclasticus sp. | reverse complement strand
ATTTTTAGGTGCGATTCCACCACGTCGCCAATTTCGGCCACCAGTGATGGCATAAACTTACCGCCTTTTTTAAAGTAACCACCGCTGGGGTCAAACACAGAACGCAGTTCTTCTACTAGAAAGGTAATATCGCCGCCTTTTCTAAACACTGCTGACATAATGCGGGTTAGCGCCACAATCCACTGAAAGTGATCCATGTTTTTGGAGTTAATAAACACTTCAAACGGACGGCGTTGTTCGTGGTCGGTGTCGTGGTTGAGTACGATGTCATTAATGGTGATGTACAAGGAATGCTCGGACAACGGGGTTTTAATTTTATAGGTTGAACCCAGTAGCATTTCGGGCCGTTGCAGGCTTTCGTGCATTTGGATGATATTGCTTTTTTCTTCTGCTGCTGCAATAGGCTTGGCAGCGGGCTCTTGGTCTTGTTTAACGACTTCGTAGCCGATAATGTCTTGTGAAATTTTATGTGTCATTGTGCTATCTCCTTATCCGCTGTGATTAAAATTTACCGTAGTAGCCTTCTTTTAAGGCGTCGTACAGGTTAGCGGCGGTGTGGGATTCTCCCTCGTATTCGATCATTTCGTTACCTTTGGCTTCTAACACGCTGCCGTCTTTAAGGTTAAAGCGGTAAGTGGTGTTTTCCAAATCAGACTCTTTAACCAATACGCCTTGGAAGGCATCGGGGTTAAAGCGGAACGTGGTACAGCCCTTTAAGCCTTTTTCGTGTGCGTACATATAAATGTCTTTAAAGTCTTCAAAGGCAAAATCGGTCGGCACGTTGGCGGTTTTTGAGATGGACGAGTCCACCCATTTTTGCGCCGCGGCTTGTATGTCTACGTGTTGTTTTGGTGTAATGGTTTCGGCGGTAACAAAGTAGTCCGGTAGTTTTTCGTCGGCTTTGTCGGAATACGGCATCGCTTTTTTATTAATCAGCGTGCGGTACGCCAATAGTTCAAACGAGAACACATCGACTTTTTCTTTGGCGTTGCGGCCTTCACGAATAACGTTGCGTGAATAATGGTGCGCAAAGCTTGGCTCGATGCCGTTACTGGCGTTATTGGCCAAGGATAATGAAATAGTCCCCGTTGGCGCAATTGAGCTGTGGTGGGTAAAGCGCGCGCCTGTTTCGGCCAGCTGTGCGACCAATTCCGGCGCTTGTTTGGCCACTTGCTGCATATAACGGCTGTATTTTGCGTGTAGTACGCGGCCTTTAATGCTATCGCCCAGCTTATAGCCATCGTCTAGCATTTCGGGGCGTTTGCGTAGCATGTCACCGGTAATTTCAAAGTCTTCATCCATTATCGGTGCAGGGCCTTTTTCTTTTGCCAGTTCTAGTGCTGCTTCCCAACCGGTTATCGCCAATTGTTTGCTGACTTCTTCGGTAAATTCAACCGAGGCTTGTTCACCATAAGGAATACCCATCATGGTGAGCGTAGAGCCAAGGCCTAAAAAGCCCATGCCGTGGCGGCGTTTGTGTTCGATTGCTTCACGTTGACCTTCTAGTGGCAGGCCGTTAATTTCGACCACGTTATCCAGCATGCGGGTAAAAATACTGACCGTTTTGCGGAAGTTTTCCCAGTCGAAGGTCGCTTCTTTGGTAAAGGGCTTGCTAACAAACTTGGTTAGGTTAACCGAGCCTAATAAGCACGAACCATACGGCGGTAGCGGCTGCTCACCACACGGGTTAGTGGCGCGGATGTTTTCACAAAACCAGTTATTGTTCATTTCATTAACTTTATCAATCAAGATAAAGCCAGGTTCGGCGTAATCGTAGGTAGACGCCATAATGGTTTCCCATAAACCTTGCGCCTTAACCGTCTTGTAAATGCGGCAAGCGACTAAACCTACCTCGTTAACGATATAGCCCTCGGTAATGGGCCATTCGCGCCACAGTACCTTGCTGCTATCGGTTAAATCAATTTCGTTGCTCGCTAACTCTTTTTCTAATATGGGGAACACTAAGGGCCAATCGACATCGTCTTTGACTGCTTGAACAAAGTCATCGGTAATCAATAACGATAAGTTAAATTGGCGTAAACGGCCGTCTTCACGTTTAACCCGAACAAAATCACGTGCATCAGGGTGAGCCACGTCAAAAGTGGCCATTTGCGCACCACGACGGCCACCGGCAGACGATACGGTAAAGCACATTTTATCGAAGATATCCATAAACGACAGCGGCCCCGATGTGTTGGCACCTGCGCCTGACACGTACGCGCCTTTTGGCCGTAAGGTCGAAAATTCATAACCGATACCACAACCGGCTTTTAGGGTTAAACCGGCTTCATGGGTTTTGCCTAAAATGTCGTCCATTGAGTCACGGATAGAACCCGACACGGTGCAGTTAATGGTGGATGTCGCGGGTTTGTAATCGCTGGCACCGGCATTAGAAATAATGCGTCCCGCTGGAATAGCTCCGTGCTTTAACGCCCAAACAAATTGGTCATGCCAATAGGCTTGTTTTTCTGCTGTTTCTTCTACCTCAGAAATGGCGGTTGCCACGCGGTCATAGGTGTCTTGTATTGACGTATCAACCGGTGAGCCATCTTGTTTTTTTAGGCAATATTTTTTATCCCAGATGTCTAACGAGGCGGATTGGAAGTCAATAGTTGATACCTGCTCTTTCACTATTTTCAATTTGGCTGTAGTCATAATTTCCCCGACGATTATTTTTTATTTTGATGGTTGACATAGTCCCTATGCCCAGTGTTGCTAGATTAAGAGTTTTTTAGGCAAAACACAAGATGATGTGTTATTTATTTTTAACGTAACTATATCTAGTATTTTTGTCGTCTTGTTTGATTTTAAAAATGTTTTTAATATCAAATTGTTAGGGCTTTATTTGTGCTGTGGCGTCAAAAAACTAACGTTTAACATTTTTTCCGTATAAAACTATACGCGGCAATAACAGAAAAACCCTCCAGAAGGAGGGTTTTGTGTATGGTGCGCCAGAAGGGATTCGAACCCCTGACCGCTCGGTTCGTAGCCGAGTACTCTATCCAGCTGAGCTACTGGCGC
>JAGPVU010000155.1 GCA_018066825.1 Cycloclasticus sp. | reverse complement strand
CAGGTTAAAGTCCCCCAACCCGCTTCGGTTACTTGTACGTAGGCTTCTTTAAAACCATCAGGTGTGGTAACAACGCCATTATTAAGCGTGCAACCTTGTTCGTCGCCGCTTCTATTTAATGGGAACAATAAGGTTTCACTGATCTTTGCCGCTTCCTCATAAATGGCGTCTGTTAGGTCGGGGGTAATTGATGAGAATTCTTCAATGTGTTGTAGGGCCGACTTATCTAAAAACTCATTGCTCAGATATTTAATGTCATCGATGGGTGCTTTGAAAATAGCCATGATTAATTCCTCAATGGTTTTCCGCTTTCTAGCATATGCTGAAGGCGATCGAGCGTAGGTTCTTGTTTTAGCAAGTGGATAAATGCAGCGCGTTCTAGTGCCAATATGTCTTGCTCGTTGTGTAGTTCAGCCATGTCCGTTTCGCCACCACTTAACACGATGGCCAATTGATCAGCAATAATGCCATCGTAGGCCGTGGCCTTGCCCGATTTAACAAAGCTGTCTACAGCTAAATTTAGTGCTGTTCTTGCCGTAGCACCAGGAAGAGCTAATTCGATTGGCTCAAGCGGTGTGTAGTCTTTAGCAAGGGCTAAGACCTTGTTCTTAGCATCAAACAATAAGCGTTCACGGTTCATCGTGATGCCGTCGTTTGCAGATAAGAATAAATAATCCTTTGCCTCAGTAGCAGAGGTCGATACGGTCGCCGTGCTGATCAACTCAAAGGCTTTGCTGATCGCGGGCATCGGGCCTTTTGCCCGGCGTGGGTTATTAGTCCAACGGGTCAATAACTCTTTGCACCCACCCCAAGCCGGAATTAGACCAACCCCCACTTCTACTAGGCCGATATAGCTTTCTGAGTGCGCTTGAACGGCGTCACAATGTAGCAAGCTTTCGCAACCACCACCAAGCGCCATACCCGATGGCGCACCAACGACTGGGAAGGGGGCGTGCTTTAGAGCTAAGTACGTGTCCTGCCCTGATTTAACCATGGCCTCAATTTGCGGCCATGCTGCGACATTAGCGGCAAATAAAGCCAAGCCAACATTAGCGCCAACGGAATAATTGTCGGCTTCGTTATACAGCACCAAGCCCTTGTATTGCCCAGGGATAGTTTTGATCGCAGCTGCTACCATCTGCAAAATATCTGGGTCAATGGCGTTCATTTTGCTGTGAAACTCAAGGCACAATACGCCATCACCAATGTCCCATAAACTGGCCGACGCATTACGTTTAATCGGCGTCTGGTTTTGTTTTATATCACTCAATAATAGAACGCCTTCTTCACGCGATATAGTTTGATACTCACCGTTTAAACTCAAGCATTGACGTTGTTGATTATCGTAACGATAGAAAGCTTTTCCAGCTGCGGCCATTAGTAATGGAGGTACGTCGTAGTCGTCAGCTCTAAGCTTGTCGGTAAACCAATCAACACCTATTTTATCGATCAGCTCAAAGGGGCCATAGGTCCAGTTGTAACCAAGCTTCATAGCACGGTCGATAGCGTTAATATCATCGCCTATTTCGGGTACTAAGCTGGCTGAATAGATGAGAGTTTTAGCGAGTACCGACCAAGCAAACTGACCGCCTTTGTCATCAAAGCTGAGTAGTTTTCTTAAATCTTTAGTAACAGAGCCTTGCAACGATGCGAGTGCTGGTTTTTGGCTACTAGCATACTCACCAGTAGCGAGGTTGATAGATTCTTTTACCTTGGTGCCATCGACCTTGTTAATGCGGTAAAAACCGCCTTTTCCTTTGCGGCCGGTATAACCATCATCGATCATCTTCGTGACCAGTTCAGGTATTTTAGCTTGCTGGTGAAAGGCGTCGGTTTGGGGGAGCGAATGGATCATCGACTTTAGCACGTGCGGCATAATGTCTATACCGACAAGGTCCATTAGGCCAAATACACCTGTTTTTGGAATACCCATAGGCCTACCGCTGATAGCGTCGGCTTCTTCTACGCTTAGCCCCAAACGAAAAGCTTCGAGCATAGCAGTTTGCATCCAATAAGCGCCTATTCTATTAGCGATAAACCCTGGCGTGTCGTTACACTTAACGAGGCCTTTGCCGAGCTCGTAATCACAAAACTTACAGAGAGTCTCTAAGGCATCAGGGTTTGTCGTTGGGCCTTCGACAATTTCCAATAGGCGCATATAGCGTGGTGGATTAAAAAAATGGGTAATAACAAAATGGCTACTAAATTCTGCTGATCGGCCAGCCGTTAAATCGGCCAATGGTAAGGTTGAAGTATTAGATGAAACAATACAATTAGGTTTGCGCACGGCTTCAATCTTCTTGTAGAGCGCTTGCTTAAGATCGAGCCGCTCAATGATGACTTCAATAATCCAGTCTGCCTCGGCTAAATCCGTTAGGTTATCGTCTAGATTACCTGCGAGTATTTTTTTTGCGTTGCGTTTATGCATTAGCGCAGCAGGTTTAACCTTTAGTAGTTTCTCTATGGCGCTTTCCGCGAGTATGTTTCTGTTGCTCGCGCCCTCAGGTACCACGTCTAATAACAACACTTTTTTTCCTGCGTTGGCAATTTGGGCGGCGATTCCACTACCCATAACACCCGCGCCAATCACGGCAACCGTTTCAATGTTCATTAGATAGCCTCCAAAATGGTCGCGATACCTTGGCCTCCACCGATACATTGCGTCGCTAAGGCAAATTGTTTTTTCTCACGTACCAATAAAGCCGCAGCTTTACCTGTGATTCTCGCGCCCGTAGCGCCCAGTGGGTGGCCTAAGGCGATAGCGCCACCGTCAAGGTTCACTCGTTCAATAGCGATATCAAGGTCTTGAATACACGCTAACGATTGACTAGCAAAGGCTTCGTTAAGCTCGATGATATCAATGTCTTCAATACTCAAGTTGGCACGCTGTAAGGCCTTCTTGGAGGCTAGAATTGGGCCCAAGCCCATCGTTTCTGGCGCACAACCCGAAATTGCAATGCTCTTAATTCGAGCGAGTGCTTGTAAGCCGTGTTGGCTAGCAAAATCTTCGCTGCACACTAAGGTCGCTGAAGCGCCATCAGTTAAAGGTGATGAACTGGCGGCGGTGACCGTACCGTCGCTTAAAAAAGCGGGTTTCAATTCGGCTAGGCCTTCACTTGTGGTGTTCGCTCGAATGCAACCATCGAGTGTTACGATCCCATTCACTGTCTTAATGGCGATAATTTCATCATCGAATCGGCCTGCTTGTTGGGCTGTGCCGGCTTTTTGTTGGCTCAGTAGCGCGAACTGGTCCTGTTGTTCGCGTGATAAGTTATATTGTTTAGCGACGTTTTCTGCAGTTTCTCCCATACCAATATAGGCACTGGGTAGGGTTCTAAATAACTCAGGGCTGGGCATGGGGTTAAAGCCGCCCATCGGGATGCGGCTCATCGATTCCACGCCGGCACAAATAAAGGCTTCGCCAGCATTCATTTGGATTGCACCCGCTGCCATATGTATCGCTTGCATGGAAGAACCACAAAAACGATTAACTGTCACCCCGCCAACGGATTGAGGCAGGCCTGCCATTAAACCGACCAGCCGTGCAATATTAAAACCTTGCTCGCCTTCGGGAAATGCGCAACCCATGATCAAATCTTCTAATTTCTCTGGATCAACGTTGGCTTTCTTAATAAGCCCAGCGACCACTTGTGCCGCTAAATCATCGGGTCTTACACCGGCTAAGGCGCCTTTAAAAGCATACGTTTGTGGGGATCTTGAGTAAGCGGCGATAACGACATTTTTCATAATGGCTCCTTAATTGGGTGTTTTTTGTTTGAGCGCTTCACTTGTGGCGAGTTGAATCGCTTTAAGTTCGCTCAAGGTTTGACTGATGTCTTTTTTTTGTTGATTCAATTGGCTGATGCGTTGATTAACACCGTCTTGTAATAGCTTAAGTTGTTCAACTTGTGTTGGGTCGGCGTCGTATAAATCTAGAAATTGTTTAATCTCGTCCAGTGAAAAACCAATGCGTTTGCCGCGCAGTATCAACTTCATGCGGGCGCTATCTTTGTAGTTATAGATTCGTCGGTTACCAACGCGTCGAGGGTCGATCAGTTTTTTAGTTTCGTAAAAGCGTAACGTTCGTGCCGAGACGCCCAGTACGTCAGCTAATTCTGTTGCGGTATACAAAGTATCTTTCATGTAAAACTCCTTTTTACGTAATATGCTATATCCTTACGTTAACGTCAATATATATTTTTGAGAAATTTAAACGTTATTAAAGAATTTATTAACTAAAGCGACCTAAGTTCACGACGCAACACCTTGCCCACGTTGGTTTTTGGTAATTCTTTTATAAAAACAATTTCATCGGGTGTTTTATAAGCAGTGAGTTGTTGTCTGCAAAAATCCAACAGCTCGGCTGCGGTCAAGGCCTCGTCTTTTTTAACCACAAAGGCTTTTACTGATTCTCCACGCAGTTTATCTTTCACGCCGATAACGCCGCATTCAAGCACCCCTGGGTGTTCAACAATCACGCCCTCAACTTCGTTCGGGTAAACATTAAAACCAGACACGATGATCATGTCTTTGATACGATCGACAATATAGAAAAAACCAGCGTCATCCATTTTTGCCACATCACCTGTTTTAAGCCAACCGTCGGCGGTAAATGCCTGGGATGTTTCGTCAGGCAAGTTCCAATAGCCCCGCATCACTTGTGGACCCTTTACACACAGTTCTCCCGCTTCGCCTATCAGAACAACTTGGCCGTCAGCACCAATGAGCTGACAATACGTTGATGAAATGGGTAAGCCAATGCTGCCGTTGTAGTCTTTAAGGTTAAGCGGGTTAATGCAAACAGCGGGTGAAGTTTCGGTTAAACCGAACGCTTCAACCAAGGTGCAGCCAGTTGTTTTTTTCCATTGTGTGGCAACAGCAGCCTGTACAGACATGCCACCACCCAGAGTCAGCTTAAGCTTTGAAAAGTCGATGTCAGCAAACCCTTCGGTATTTAAAAGTGCGTTGAATAAAGTGTTAACGCCCGTTATCGCGGTAAAGGGCGTTTTTTTGAGCTCTTTTACAAAGCCTATAAAGTCCCGAGGGTTAGTTATTAAAACATTGTGTGCACCGGCTTCCATAAAAACCAAGCAGTTCGCTGTCAAAGAAAAAATATGGTAAAGCGGTAGCGCGGTAATGATGACTTCTTCACCTAGAACCACGTCGTTTTTAATCCATTCTGCTGATTGCAGCATATTGGCAACCATGTTTTTATGGGTTAAAACAGCGCCTTTAGCCACGCCCGTTGTGCCGCCGGTATATTGCAAAAATGCGATATCGTCATGGTTTAACGGAACAGGGTTTAAGCTCAGTGTAGAACACGTAGAAAGAGCCTCTTTAAATGAAACGGCCCCGTCAATTGAATAGGGAGGCACAATTTTTTTCAGGTATTTAACGACCAGATTAATAATGACCGCTTTTGGAAAATCGAGCATATCGCCCATCTTGGTGATAATCACGTGTTCGACATCGGTATCGTCTAAAACTGCTTGCACGGTATGAGCAAAGTTTTCCACAACAATTATTGCCTTGGCACCGGAGTCTTTTAATTGATGACGCAATTCACGTGCGGTATACAGCGGGTTAGTGTTAACAACGGTTAAACCTGCACGAAGAACGCCAAAAATAGAGACGGGGTTTTGCAATAAATTCGGCATCATAATCGCTACGCGGTCACCTTTCTCTAGTCCCAGTGTTTTCTGGAGATATGCGGCAAGACAGGTAGTCGCCTGCTCAAACTCAGAATAAGAAAGTGTTTTTCCAAAGTTACTAAAGGCGGGGCGGCTGGCGTATTCTTTGACACTGCTGTCAAAAATTTCCACCACGGAGTTGTATTTATCAATATCAATATCGGCGTTAACGCCTTGAGGGTAGCTGCTTAACCAAGGTCGGTCCATGATGTTCTCCTTATGGTATAGACAATATAGTTTATTAGTTTGTTGGTTTAAAAGTGTAAATAAAAAAAGCCCCGTAAAGAAAGGGGCTTTTTGATGTTACTTCGTTAGCATCGGTCTATTACAAATCCCAGCGGAGTTGTGCGCTTAAAATGTCGGCACTGGACTCGTATTCACCAATGACTCCACTCAGACCAGCCCCTGGTCGGTTTATTTTTGTATCAGGAACAAAAATATGCGCATAAGCTGCATCAATCGATAAGTTGTCGGCTAGTTGATAACTGGCACCAAAGCTTAGCCAATAGCGGTCGTTATCAGGGAAGCGTGGAGAACGAGAGGATTGATTCCTCGCCGCGCCTTCGTCATAGGCTAAACCGGTTCTGAATGTCCATGGTCCATCCGTTGAGTAGGTTGAGCCGACCGATAGGCGAACGGTATCCTTTAATCTAAGCTCCTCGGATGTGGTGGTAGGTGGGGCGGCGTATGAAATAGTTAATTCAGGTACTGAGCTCCAGCCAACCCAAGAGGCATCAGCCATGATGGCTACTTTCGGGTTGTATTGATGGTGAATACTAATCGATGCACTGGCGGGTAAGTCGGCTTTGGCAGTGATATGTGAATCAGGGAAGGGTACGGGCGCGTCAAAATCAGCATCGCCTTTTAATTGATGCTTAATTTCTGAGCGATATGAAACCCCAACACGCGTGTCTTTACTCAGTTGATATAAGGCACCTAAATTGTACCCTGCAGATATGTCATCTGCCTCCAGGTGAGCAAAACCTTCTGGTCCACCTAGGTCGACTCTGTTATTTAACGTAGCCTCAATATATTGGACGTTGATACCGAAACCTAAGGAAAGCGCCGGCGTAGTTTGCCAGGCGATGGATGGGTTTATGTTAACAGTAATCATTTCACTTTCAATGGCTTGATACCGTCCAGCCCAATCGTCATTATATTTTGTCGCTAAGCCGTAAGGGGCGGTAACACCTAGGCCCAACTTAAGGGAATCACTTAAGCTGTGGACATAATAAAGGTTTGGGACAAAGGCTACTCGACCGCCATCATTAGAGCTATCGCCACCGACAGCCGCGCCTGAAACTCTGGTGCTGCCTTCATCTTTAAAATCAAAAGAGGGGGAAATCAGGTGTCCACCAACAACAAGTTGGTTGCCTTTAATACGCGTCATACCGGCGGGGTTATACCAAACAGTTGAAGCATCTTCGGCCGATGCGGCACCACCTGCAAATGCGTTGCCCAGACCTAAGGCGCTATTTTCTGCCACACCAAAGGCGGCAGAGAAAGTCTGTGTGCTTATAAAAAATAAACATAACGTTGAGGCTATTGTACGTATAGAAACAGTGTGTGCTTTCATGGTTACTCTCCTACTTTTATAGTGATTTGTTTTTATAACTGTGACGTAATATGAACTAACTTTACGTTAACGTCAATTAAAGTTGACAAATTTTTAATAAAACCAGTAGTATGCATTCCATGCACGTTAATTTCTTTTAACGTAAATCTAACTAGGGTGCAAGACAATTCTAGTTTAAAGGTGCATTCTTAAACGAATTAAGACCCATATCAAGAAAGGAAAAAAACATGTCTACCGTTAAACTCGAGAAAAAAGAACATATCGCTTGGTTGACTTTAAATAGGCCAGAGAAGCTAAATGTTTTAGGCCCGGATATGCCAAGTGAACTAAAAAAGTGCACAGAGGCGATAAAGAACGATCCGCAAATCCGCTGCGTTATTATCCAAGGCGCAGGCGACCACTTTATGGCGGGTGGCGACATTGATCACTTTAAAATGCTAGTAGATGCTTATGCAAAAGAAGGTGAGTCCGCTTTACCAGGTGATATGTTCGATTTATTACACGCGGCCATTCTAAATATTCAAACAATGAACAAACCGGTTATCGCCAGCGTGCAGGGTGCTGTGGCGGGTTTTGGACTTAGCCTTATGTTGGCATGTGACCTGGTGGTGGC
>JAGPVU010000151.1 GCA_018066825.1 Cycloclasticus sp. | reverse complement strand
ATTGAAGAGTCCGTTTTAGCCAATCAAGCCTATGGCCACGAGCATGGCGTTAAATTCAATATCCTTAATTCCCCAAATTGTTATGTTTTGGCCGATAGCGACCGGTTGATCCAGGTTATGACAAATTTGCTGTCTAATGCGGCAAAATTCTCTCACTCCAACTCAACGGTTGATATCGACGTTCAAGTAGTACAAGACCTTGTTCAGATCAGTGTTATAGATTATGGATCTGGCATACCCGATGAATTCAAAGACCGTATTTTTAGTAAGTTTTCGCAGGCTGACTCATCATCTACTAAGCAACAAGGCGGCACGGGGCTGGGGCTTAGTATCTGCAAGGCCATCATAGAAAAACTGGACGGTCATATCGATTATGAGTCTGAAACAGATAAAAAAACCCGTTTTTATTTTGAACTGCCTGTTTATGAGCAAACCACACTTGGCGACGAGTCGGCAACAGACACACCTTCGGAGCACATTTTAATCTGTGAAGATGATTTAGATGTGGCTCGATTGCTAAAAATCATGCTGGAGAAGAAAGGCTATAGCGCTGATATAGCAGGCAGCGCCGAACAAGCAAAGGCGTGTTTATTAAACAAGCAATACGCTGCGATGACCCTGGATTTAATGCTACCGGGGCAAAGCGGCATCGATTTTTTTCAAGAACTCAAACAAACTGAAGGCCTGTCTGACTTACCCGTTATCGTTATTTCGGCAGTTGCCGACGAAGGGAAAAAGCAACTCAATGGTGATGCGCTATCCGTGTACGACTGGCTCGAAAAACCGATAGATCAAAACCGATTAGCAATGGCTATTAAACACGCCCTAAGAGGAAATTCGACACACCAATTTACTATTTTACACGTCGAAGACGACCCAGACATTGTCACCTTAGTGGCCGCATTACTTAAAGATAAAGCCACGATAGACGTGGCCCATGACCTAAAAACAGCCAATGCAAAGTTAACTAATTCTTACGATTTAGTGATTTTAGACTTAATGTTACCCGATGGCTCTGGCGCGACTTTGCTGCCGAAACTCGCCAGCAAAACGCCCCCGGTTCCTGTCGTGGTTTTTTCTGCGCTAGACAGAAATGAGGAACTAGGTAATAGTGTGGATGCGAACCTCGTTAAGTCCAAAACCAGCAACCACGATCTAGTCCAAGCGATTGAACTGATTTTGCAACGACAAACAAATTTAGACAAGGATTAGTATTATGCCCGACACACAAAAAATCATGTACGTAGAAGACGAACCTGACATCCAAACTATTGCGCGCATTGCCTTAGAGCAAATCGGCGGTTTTACCCTACTAGTCTGCAGCTCGGGACAAGAGGCTCTTGATCAAGTAAGCGACTTTGCACCTGACATCATTTTACTCGACGTCATGATGCCGGAAATGGATGGTATAGAAACTTTTCGTCAGCTAAAAACTTTACCGGCTTGTGCCGGTATACCCGTGGTTTTTATGACGGCCCGAGTGCAAACCCATGAGATTAAGGAATACCTTGACCTGGGTGCGGTAGACGTGATCGCCAAACCATTCAGCCCCATTACATTGGCTGATCAAGTTAAAACCATCATCCAAAACGTTGACCGATAGAAAACAACAACTAAAAGCCCTGTGCGACGCATATGCGGCCCAACTGCCTGCTAAACTTAAGGAAGTTGATCTGACATGGCTTGCCTTTAAGGAAAAAAACGGCGATAAAGACCTCGGTTTAGAACTGATTCGAAAGGCACATAATTTAGTCGGCTCCGGTGCAACATTCGGCTTTGCCCAACTCAGTGAATTTGCCGCCGAAATTGAAGCCTTACTACGTCAGTTCCGTCAAAACGAACTAGCACTTCAGACTGCCATAGATAAAATAGAGCCCTTGCTTGTCAGCCTAAGTCACTCGGCAGTCTCGCCACAACAGGCTCCAGCCACAGATAATTTAGGCATTTCCAGCACGACTCATACAAAAGCCCAACATGAGCTGAAAAATGTATTACTCATCAGCAACAACCAGGCATTTGCGGTTTCTCTAACAGCTAAACTAACGGCCTATAATGTTCAGCTTGATGTTCTGCTTTGGACTACTGAACTTCAAGCCGAGATCCAAGCTGGGTTACAGGGCCAACCACAGTGCATCCTCCTTGATCTAAACACAGGCAATAACCCAGATCTTGATACAGCTATTTTTAACTGTGTTAAGCCGTCGGCCGATGGTCAACCGCATCTTGTCGTTTTATCTGAGCAAGACACTATACTAACGAGGCTGTCAGCAGTCAGGCTCGGTAGCTCAGCTTTTTTTGCTCACCCCGTTAATATGGTCGAATTAATTAAAACCGTTCGGGAAAAGTGTTTCGAAGACACTAAGCCAGCGTATCGCGTATTAATTGTCGATGACGACGTTCAGTTCGCCGAGCATACCGCCCTGCTACTCGAACATGCTGGTATACGAACACGGGTGATTAATGACCCCATGGACTTAATAGAACCTTTATCTATTTTTCAACCTGAGCTCATTCTCTTAGATTTACACATGCCCTCGTGCAGTGGTATTGAGTTAGCCGCAGTGATCCGTCAACAATGCATTTATAGCGGCACATCCATTGTGTTTTTTTCAGTCGAAACCGACATTAATCGGCATATTGATGCCCTACGAGCAGGGGGTAATGACTTTTTCCTTAAAGACATCAACCCTACACAGCTCGTCGCTAAAGTCGAAGCCAAGGCTAAGCAAACTAGAGAATTGCAAAAACTGATGCTGAATGACCCGTTAACTGGGCTTGCAAACCGTGCGCATTTTTCGGCCACCATCACCACCTTGATAGCAAGCTGCAATCGACACCAACGGTCCTTTTCTTACGTGATGCTAGACTTAGATCATTTTAAACAGGTCAATGACCAATTTGGTCATCACGCCGGCGATGAAGTTTTACGAGCATTAGGGCTCCTAATCAAGCAGCGCTTACGCTCCGTAGACATAGCCATTCGATACGGCGGAGAAGAAATCGTTATCCTGTTACCAGACACCCACGCCTCTGAAGCCTTAATCGTCATCAACGAATTACTGCAGGCTTTTCACAAGCTAGTTTTTAATGCCAATCAGCAATCTTTTTCTGTTAGTTTTAGTGCTGGGATTGCCGAATACCCCCTCTTGCCTGATCACCTAAGTCTAGCCGAAGCGGCTGACAAGGCCCTCTATAAGGCCAAAGAGGCTGACCGTGGCCGTGTATTTTTAGCTTGAAAACCCACTGAAGGAAACGCTTGCATGGAGAGTAAAACAGCAACTATATTAATCGTAGAAGACGATCCATTAATAGCCCAAGACATCCAAAATAAGTTAAGGAATCAGGGCTATACAAACACCTACATAGTCGACAATGGCATCGATGCAGTTAACCATGTCGCGCGTATTCCACCGGACTTAATCCTGATGGATATCGTACTACCCGGTGATATGGACGGTATTCAAGCAGCCGGTCTTATTAAGCAACAATTTAATATTCCGATCATTTACCTAACCGCCTATTCAAATCAGGATTTCTTAGATCGCGCTCAAATCACCGACCCGATGGCCTATATTCTTAAACCGGTAGCAGAACGTGAACTTTATGCCGCCTTAAGCATTGCGCTAAACAAAGCAAAAAACGAACGCCAGCGCGATGAAATTAGCCTGCTCAACGCCACCTTAATCAGCTTTGCCGAAGCGCTTATCGTTTGGAATGTGGCCGGTAAGGTGGTTAAAGCCAACAGTTCCTTATTGCGCTTACTAGGCCTTCAAGAAAGTGAGGTCATGGGACTGGACATTAGCGAGGTGATTGACCTTTATCAGCTTGATGACCCCGCCTTCAACACCACAAGCCTAGTGTATACCATCCAACAAAACGGTGGCTATCAAGACACAGAAAACTTTATTCTCAATCTCAAAAACAACGCCACACTCAGTATTCGAATTAGCGCCAGCCAAATTTTTGATAAGCAGAAAAGCTGTTATGGCTATGTTTTACAAATTCGAGACGATAGCCAACGGCAACGGTACGAAATAGCCTTATTAGACAGCGAAACGCGATTTAGACAGCTAGTGAGCCATATAGAAAGTATTTTTATACTCAGTGATACGCGCAAAAAACAAGTGATCTATGTGAGTCCCGCGTATGAAAAAATTTATGGCCAACAATTAAGCCTACCGGCGAATGACAATTTTCCATTTATTAACTATATACATTTTGATGACCAAACAAAGGTCGCCAAGCTACTGCTGGCCCTTGATAAAAAAGAACCGTGCGAAGAAACGTTTCGAATTACTAAGCCGGATGGGATCATTCGTTGGGTGCACGCACGTTGCTACCCCGTCATTGAGCCGCAAAAAGACGAAATTTATCGCATGGCTTGCATTATCGATGACGTGACGTTGCAAAAAGCAAGCGAACAGAAGCTACAACAAGCGGCCAAGGTATACGACACTACCACCGAAGGGATTATGATAACCGATACCCAATTCACCATCGTTGCGGTTAATCACGCCTTTAGTGACATAACGGGCTATTCTGAGAACGAAATAATTGGTCAACAATCCCGTCTTTTACAATCTGGTTTACATGATCGAAATTTTTATCAAAACTTGTGGGACTTTGTTCAAACCGCCGGGTATTGGCAAGGTGAAATAACACACCGAAAAAAAAATGGCGACACCTGCCCATTATGGGTCTCTATTAGCACCATCTACGAAGACGATAAAAAAGCTGTCAACTATATCGCTATGTTTTCAGACATCAGCAGTATTAAACAGTCACAAGAAAAACTCGAATACCTTGCTCACCATGACCATTTAACGGGCTTTGCCAACCGCTTGTTGTTTAATGCGCGTTTAGAACACGCCATTGATCAGGCCCATCGCAACCGTACTATGGCAGGCGTGATCCTACTCGATTTAGATCGCTTTAAAGACGTCAACGATAGCCTAGGCCACGCTGCGGGCGATGATTTATTAAAACAGTTAGCTAAACGGTTTCGTCATTGTTTGCGTGAAGAAGACACCTTGGGGAGACTTGGCGGTGATGAATTCATTTTTCTTGTAGAAGACGTGGAGAACATTGAAAGAATCGAATATATCGCACAAAAAATTCAAGATACTTTCCTGACCCCTTTCATTATAGGCACTAGCGAAGTGGTTATGACCGCCAGCATGGGTATTAGCCTATACCCAAGCAACGGCGACAGTGTGGCTAAATTGGTTAAGTACGCAGACATTGCCATGTATAAAGCGAAACAACGCGGTAAAAATTGCTTTGCCTTTTATAATGAAAACTTCAACAAAGATCACGACCGCCGTTTACAAATGGCCACTCAACTACGTTTAGGCCTTGAGCACGATGAGTTTACTCTACATTACCAACCCCAACTCTGTCTAAAAACAGGCACCATTACTGGCATGGAAGCGCTCATTCGCTGGCAGCACCCCGACACCGGCATGATACCGCCTATGGACTTTATCCCACTCGCTGAAGAAACAGGGTTTATTGAAAAACTGGGCCAATGGGTCTTATTAGAAGCCTGTAAACAATGCAAACTTTGGCACCAACAAGGACATGAGGGTCTGCTTGTGGCTGTCAACCTCAGCGCGCGCGAATTTATGTTTACCGACATCGTTAGTGTCGTTAAAGCAGCGCTAGTTAAAACCGGTTTAGAACCTCAATTTCTAGAGCTCGAAATTACCGAAAGCAGTTTGATGGATCAGGCAGAGCGAGTCGTCGATACACTCGTTAACTTAAAAGCCCTCGGGGTAAAATTATCCATTGATGACTTTGGTACGGGTTATTCCTCGTTAAGTTATTTAAAAGGCTTTCCCATCGATAAATTAAAAATAGACCGTTCTTTTGTTAACGATTTACCCCATGATAAACAAGACGCGGCCATTGCTAAATCCGTTATTGTATTAGCCAAAAGCTTGGATTTAACGGTGATTGCTGAGGGCGTGGAAACACAGGCACAAAGCGACTTTTTACTTTCTCAGGGCTGCGATGAAATCCAAGGTTACTTGTTTAGTCCCGCCGTAACGGCAGATAGTTTTGAAAAATTATTACTAAAGCAGTGACGTAGCCTGTAAGAAATGCTTATCGCGCAACCCATTAATTTTAAACCACTTCGCTCACATTCAGCGACAGAGCCTATGGCGTCCCCAAGGGGGTTCGAACCCCTGTTACCGCCGTGAGAGGGCGGTGTCCTAGGCCTCTAGACGATGGGGACCATAAGATATCTAACACTTATAGCTAACATAATTATCTGTTAGCGGTTGCGCACTTAATATACGGTACAATATAGCAAGTGTATTGAATTTACGCTGTATATAATTATTAAAATTAACTGAAAAATTACATTGCCTCTACAAAAAAAACCACGCATCTACTCCTTAAGTGAACTCGGCCTATCTACAGATAATTTAGATAGGCATGCCGTTTCGATCACCCAACGCCTTGCTAAAGCAGGCTTTGAAGCCTACTTAGTTGGTGGCTGTGTGCGCGACTTATTACTGGGTATGCACCCTAAAGACTTTGATGTATCAACCAACGCCGAACCCGAACAAATTCAGGCTTTATTCAAGAATTGCCGACTCATCGGCCGTCGCTTTCGGCTTGCCCATATCCATTTTGGCCGCCACATCATCGAAGTGGCTACCTTTCGCGCACCTCATACCAAAGAAGACGAAAGCAGTCGCGCGCATAAAGACGGGCGCTTGTTACGAGACAATGTGTACGGCAGCCTACAAGAAGACGCTTGGCGACGCGATTTTACCGTTAATGCGCTGTATTTAGACCCACAAAACTCAACCGTCATCGATTACGTTGGTGGTATAGAGGATCATCAAAACAGGGTCTTAACGCTAATGGGTAATCCTGTTACGCGCTTTAAAGAAGACCCTGTTAGATTAATTCGCGCTGTTAGGTTCAAAGCAAAACTGGGTTTTACCATAGACCCTATAACTGAAGCACCAATGCAAAAACTAGCGCCACTGCTCAAAGACATACCCTCTGCGCGCTTATATGATGAAGTATTAAAGCTGTTTTTAAACACCGAGGCAAATCAAGTGTTCGATACGCTTCGTCAATACGGTTTATTTAAGGCATTGTTCCCGCAAACAGACTCTTGCCTACAGGACGCTAGTGAAACAGAACCACTCGCCTTAATAAAGCAGGCCATGAAAAACACCGAGTCTCGGCTTAAAAATAATCAACGTATCACGCCTTACTTTTTATTGGCAACCTTGTTGTGGGAACCGGTTCGCCGACTCAGCGAGAAATACGCACCTAACTTAAACAGCGAAACCCAAGCGCTTCACGCGGCAGCAAACGAGGTTGTTCTGCAACAGGTAAGCCGCATTGCTATTCCCCGCCGCATCACTACACCGATGCGTGAAGTGTGGACCTTACAACCTCGCTTTCATAAACAAGTCGGAGTGCGTTGCTTGCGCTTCCTCGAGCACCCTCGATTCCGCGCTGCTTATGACTTTATGTTGTTACGGGCTCAACACGGTGAAGTAGATGCTAGCATCGCAGATTGGTGGACTCATATCCAAACCTTAAACCCTGCCGAACAAAAATTAATGACCCGGCCCTCTCAAATGAAACAAAAAAAGAAAGCGCGTAAAAAAGAGGCATCAACTCCCGGATCAACTTAATATGTCGGGCTCCGTTTTTATCGGTTTGGGTAGCAATCTAAACCACCCTATACAACAAGTACTGGCGGCCATAGAGCAGATTAAAGCCCTCCCGCAAGTCACTATTGAAAACACGTCAAGTTTGTACCAAACTGAACCCATGGGACCTCAGGACCAGCCCCGATATATAAACGCGGCACTTGAAGTAAGTACATCACTAAAACC
This sequence comes from Cycloclasticus sp., assembly GCA_018066825.1. Classification (GTDB taxonomy): domain Bacteria; phylum Pseudomonadota; class Gammaproteobacteria; order Methylococcales; family Cycloclasticaceae; genus Cycloclasticus. Next base: position 5,556 of record JAGPVU010000151.1, on the reverse strand, counting down.
CATCGAGTTATTGCACGCATTACAGGCCATTGAAACTCAGCAAGGCCGAACCCGTGAAGGAGAAAGGTGGGGGGCTAGGACCCTAGATTTAGACATTTTACTGTTTGCTGAGCAAGTATCGAACGACCCTCTACTTACTCTGCCACACCCTGGCTTGGCGTTACGAAATTTTGTTTTATATCCCTTATATGAAATAGACAAGCAACTCAATATTCCCAGTTTAGGCCCAATCAAACAACTGATTGAGCAGCTAGGGGAACCCTGTCCGGCAATGATAATCAGTAAAAACCTCGAAAAAAGATCACCTGTTTGCTAAAGTGAATCAAACTTTTATTAACCCATCATGACAACTAACTATTGATAAACACCTTGAAAAAAAACACCCCAGAAACCACTTTGCCGCCTAAGTTTATTGTCGTAGAAGGCCCTATTGGGGTTGGTAAAAGCAGTTTAGCCAAACGCCTTGCCAAAAGCTTTAATTCTGACATGGTGAAAGAAAAAGCTGACGAGAACCCTTTTTTAGAGCATTTTTACACCCATACAGATCAATCTGCCCTGCCTGTTCAGCTCCACTTTTTAACTGAGCGAGCTAAACAATGGAATGATTTGAGCCAAAACGACCTGTTTTCGAGCGGTGTTGTAACAGACTTTATGCTCGAAAAGGACCCCATTTTTGCAAAATTGACGCTGACCGACGAAGAATACAAATTATACGATCAGATGTACCGCAGCCTCTGTGTAAAAAAAGCACGGGCTGACTTGGTAGTTTATTTACAAGCACCTGTAGAGGTGCTGCTTGCTCGCATTAAAAAACGCGGGGTTAAGCATGAAAAAAATATCAGTGGCGAATACTTACAAAAACTCTCAAATGCCTACACCGAATTTTTTCACCATTACGATACCAGCCCCCTGCTAATTGTTAACGCCAGTGATATCAACCCCATTGACAACGACGCTGATTACGAACAACTGTTAAAACATATTTGCTCTACCCGTTCGGGCCGCCATTTTTTAAATCCGCTGCCCATTTTATAATTATTTTTTGAGGTCGTTATGAGCCAACAATCCAGCATCAAACAGGTTACTAATGTCGAACTCTTAGCGATGAAACAACGCGGCGAAAAAATCGCTAGTTTGACCGCTTACGACGCCAGTTTCGCCCATATTTTAGATCATGCCGGCGTTGATATGGTCTTAGTCGGTGATTCGCTTGGCATGGTAGTTCAAGGGCAAGCCAGCACCGTCCCTGTCACCGTAGATGAAATGGCTTACCATTCCAAAATAGTCGCTCGCGGGTTAACGCGCGCCTTATTGGTGACGGATATGCCCTTTATGAGCTATTCAAATATTAATGCCGCCGTGACTAATGCCGCTAAACTGATGCAACAAGGTCACGCACAGATGGTAAAGTTGGAAGGTGGCCAAAAAGTCGTTGAATGCGTCAAGCACATCGTCGATCAGGGCATCCCTGTTTGTGGCCACCTTGGTCTATTGCCCCAATCGGTCAATCAACTGGGGGGCTATCGTGTACAAGGCACCAACGATGCACAAGCTCAGCTTATTATTGAGGACGCAAAATGTCTGGAACAGGCAGGTGCTAGCGCTATTGTTATTGAATGCGTGCCTGCTGCCTTGGCGAAAAAAATAACTGCCGCTGTAACTATTCCCATTATTGGCATTGGCGCCGGTATAGAGTGTGATGGACAAGTACTTGTAAGTTACGACATGCTCGATATTACCGTTGGCAAACGGCCTAAATTTAGTAAAAACTTTATGCTTGACGCTGGCAATATTTCTGACGCCGTCAGCGCTTATGTCAACGCGGTTAAAACTAAACAATTTCCGGCAGCTGAACACTCCTTCTAATTATGCGTATTATCCAAACAATTAAAGAGCTGCAACAAACCCTAAATCAACAAAGGCAAACGGCACGTTCAGTGGCCCTAGTTCCTACTATGGGCAACCTACACCAAGGCCACCTTCAGTTGGTGAGCACGGCTCAACGACACGCGGATATCGTGGTGGTTAGCTTATTTGTTAATCCCACTCAATTTGGCGCTAATGAAGACCTCGATGGTTATCCACGCACCTTACAAGACGACATTGATAAACTAGAAGCACTTAACACCGATATCTTATTTACCCCGAGTATCGACGAAATGTACCCCTTAGGTGGCGATAACACCAGCTACGTCCATGTGCCAGACATTACTAACGTGCTGTGCGGCGCTTCTAGGCCAGGGCACTTTGATGGCGTTACCACCATTGTTAATAAATTATTTAATATAAGCCGTGCTGAATTCGCCGTCTTTGGTGAAAAAGACTTTCAGCAAGTGGCCGTTATCCGACGTATGGTTGAGGACTTAAACATACCCATCACGATTATCACGGAACCTACCGTACGTGAGGCTGACGGTTTAGCCTTAAGTTCGCGTAATGGTTACTTATCTAAGGCGCAACGACAACTTGCACCTCAGTTATATGCTACCTTGCTTGAGGTGAAAATCGCCATTAATGCAGGCGACAAGAACTTTAAACAGTTAGAAGCTAACGCCAAAGATCGATTAACGGCACAAGGCTTTAAACCCGACTATGTGCACATTTTTCAGCGTAACTTCTTGCGGCCCGCCTGTGATAGCGATATCGATCTAATTATTTTAGCTGCCGCATTTGTTGGTACTACTCGGCTCATCGACAACCTGAGCGTCAATCTAAGCATAAAATCCCTATGATTATTAAAAAACACCTATTAGGCTTAATATTTCTTCTCAACAGCCAACTCGTACTGGCCGACGGCGATAACAGTGTTGTTAACACCGAAGGCACTAATTCATCCAGTCAATCAATAGAAGAATTAGGCCTGAGTTCACCGAGAGATACCTTCAGCACCTTCTTACACGCCATGAATGACATCAAACGTGGCAAGCCAGAGCGCATCAATAGCGCCATTAAAACCTTAGACCTATCAACAGTTAACACCCTCATCCGGGAGGAAAAAGCGCGTGATTTAGCCTGGATGCTGCTCGAAGTCATCGATAAAACCAAACTGGTCGAGTTAAATACCCTTCCGGATGAAAACAATGGAAAACGCTATGTGTTCGCTCATTATGACAACGGCGCTATCAGCATCAACAAAGTAGCCGATGGGCGTTGGTTATTTACCAGAAACACCTTAGAAAATTTACCCGCGATTTCTGAGGAATTGATTACTAAAAAAAGCCTAACGTTTGACCCACAAAATACCCGTTATCTACCCTGGCATATTCAACTTCGGCAACAAATGCCTAGCACTCTTAAACAACGCGCTTTTTTATTAGAAAACTGGCAATGGTTGGGCATATTACTGACTATTGCTCTTGGTGTGATAGCCGATAAAATAGCCACATTTTTCTTGCAGTTAGTCGTTAAACGATTTCGAAATAAAACACCAACACCGAGTTTTAAAGAAACCCCAGTCGATTTATTGCGTCCATTGGCTATGTTGGTCATGGCTAGTATCTGGTGGACCGGGCTTAATCTTTTAGCCTTGCCCGAGCAAGCCATGCTCGTTCTATTGGTCGCAGTTAAAGTCTTAGTGGGCATTGCAGGCGTATGGGGTACCTATCGTTTAGTTGACCTTGTGACCCTGTATCTACGCTACCACGCCGATAAAACAGACAATAAAATAGACGATATATTGGTCCCGCTAATCAGAAAAACGTTAAAACTTTTTGTAACTGTCGTTGGTGTCACCTTTGTTGCTTCTAACCTCAACCTAAATGTTTCAAGTCTATTAGCCAGCCTTGGCCTCGGCGGTCTAGCGTTCGCCTTGGCGGCAAAAGACGTGGTACAAAACCTCTTCGGTTCGATTACGGTCATCATGGACCAGACTTTTCATACCGGCGATTGGATTGTCGTTAATGATGTAGAAGGAAGCGTCGAAGAAATTGGCTTAAGAAGCACCAAAGTGCGTACGTTTTATGACTCCTTAATCACCCTACCTAACTCCATTTTTATTACCGCTAAAGTCGATAATATGGGGAAGCGTCGCTACCGACGACTCAATTGTAACGTGTCGCTATGTTACGACACACCGCCTGATAAAATCGAGGCCTTTTGCGAAGGCGTTAGAGAGTTGATTCGTTTACACCCTTATATGAGAAAAGATTATTACCACGTGTACCTTAATGCCTTAGGCGCTTCATCCTTAGACGTGTTGGTTTATGTCTTTTGGGAAACGCCCGACTGGAGTACCGAGTTACGCGAACGGCAACGCTTTTTACTAGATATTTTACGCCTTGCCAAAGCCCAACAGGTCGAGATCGCGTTCCCAACACAGACCTTACACTTATTAACCGGATCTGAACCAGCCACGCTTAATGAGCCACCCGCAGCACCCGATCGGCTAAATGAACAATCCATTCAGCTCGCTAGGGATATTGTATCTAAAACATTAACGACTGGTAACAAGCCGCCACCTGTTAAATTCTAACAATTGTTATATAATTGCAATTCAATGTTATTGCAGATGCACATAACTATTGATGGAAAATCACATATCAGGCATAATTCCCAGCCGTTTTAATGAAATTTAAGTAAGACTATGCGTTCAACCATGTTACAAACCAAATTACACAGAGCCACTGTGACCCACAGTGAACTGCATTATGAAGGCTCTTGTGCGATTGACGGAAGCCTGCTCGACCTATCAGGGATTCGTGAATATCAACAAATTGAAATCTACAACGTCAATAATGGTGAACGTTTTACCACTTATGCTATTCGTGCAGAAAACAATAGTGGCATTATCTCTGTAAATGGCGCTGCCGCACGCCGTGCAGCAGAAGGCGATATTTTGATTATATGCGCGTATTCCGAGTATAACGAAGCCGAACTAGCCACGTTTAAACCGCGTTTAATTTACCTCGATGAAAACAACGCCGTTAAAGAAACCAAGAATGCTATTCCGGTACAAGCCGCGTAATTTACCCTGCAAAGCACGTCAGACCGACACATTTCAATCTAGGGTTTTTGTTACATTTTAAGAGTTTTCAACGCTAAAATAAACACGGCTGACTGTATGCGTGCACGTGTTTTTTACCCAAGCCTCTTAGTATAAATACTGCTCTCAACGACCGCCCTAGCAGAAAAAGTTTTTCCCTAACGGACGATCATACCGACAACCATTATCGCACTCATTCGGCATACTGAACTGTTAATAAACGGCCATTTATAACTTAAACTAGAAAGTTGTCTCGCTTTTTTTGTTTGCATAAGAAACAAACGCTCAAACTGACTACTGATGGCTATTCCTTAAACGCTGACGTAATGCCAGAACTCAGTGATTTTAGTTCAGGCTGGATGCACTCGGTGTTAATCCCTGATGGGGAGCAAACAATCATTCAGTTTTCGAGTGAAATGGTGCCCAATTTTTGGTTGCCGCCTTGGCTCGGCCCACTGCTCGTTAAGCATGCACTCTCAACTGAGTCAATCAACAGCCTGCGTCTATTGAATAAAGCTGTGCTTAATATTAAAAACCAAAGCCCATCAATCGCTACTTTTCAATGGGGTAACCTA
>JAGPVU010000140.1 GCA_018066825.1 Cycloclasticus sp. | reverse complement strand
TGGGCGCTGCACGCCTTTTTACTTACCAGTGTTTTATACGTAGTACAACGGATGACCAGCATGGCCAGTATGTTTATGCTGATGGGCAGCTGCCTGTATTTGGTGGGCCGCTTAAGCTTAGCTGATAAGCCATTGAACGGTTTATGGCTGATGAGCCTAGGGCTTATCGGTGGCACGGTATTAGGGGCGGCGTGTAAAGAAAATGCCGTGTTGCTCCCCGTATATATTGGTGTGCTTGAATTTACTTTATCGAGTCGGCTTACTTCCAGCCAAGGCTCAATAAAAAAAGTCCGTTGGTTCTTTATTATTTTTCTCGGTCTCCCCCTTTTGGCTGGCTTCGTATATTGGTTTCAACACCCCGGTTTTATTACCGGCGGTTACGCTGGACGACCCTTTACATTTTTAGAGCGCGTACTGACTGAACCCCGTGTGCTGTGGTTTTACCTGTCGATGATTATCGTGCCAGATATTCAAACCATGGGCTTATTCCACGACGACTTTCCGCTGAGTTCGGATTTGTTCTCAATTTGGACGACCTTACCCAGTATTATTGGGATTATTGTTTTACTCATACTCTCTATTATTTGGCGCAAACGCTTTCCTGTGTTTGCCTTTGCCGTACTTTGGTTTTTGGTGGGACACAGCCTTGAGTCCAGCGTTTTCCCCTTAGAAATTATTCACGAACACCGTAACTACTTGCCTGCATTAGGCCCTTTGTTAGGTTTAAGCTATTTGTTAGTGTTTGCTTTGCCCAGCAAAATGCCCAACGGCTTACGTATTAGCCTTATTGCCATTATTGTTTTTTGTCTTGGCTTTAACACATTTAACCGCGCGCAATATTGGCGCAGCGAATCTGCTTTAATTGAAAGCCTAGCGATGAACCACCCCGATTCGCCGAGTAGCCAATATTTACGTGGTGAGATTTTACGTAAACGCGAAAAAGATTTTGAAGCCTCTTATGCCTATTACTTACGTGCTGCCGAACTCTCGCCCGAGGAAGCGGGGTTTTTAATTAGCTTGAGCATGGTGACACCCGATGGATTGGCGCAACATGAAAATACCATCGTATCGTTACAGTTAGCTAGGCCTGCTTATATTGCCGAGATTATCCGTCAAAAACCGATGGGGGCTTGGGGTATTCGCGCCTTAGACGTGGCCATTAAATGCGTGATGGCAGGCAATGAACGCTGTTTATCTAAAGCCGATGACATCGCTAGCTGGCTGCAGGCCTTAATTGATAAGTCGAAAGGTAAATCAGCACACCGCTATTATTCACTGGTGCATTTATTTGCCATTAGGATGAAACAAAACCGTTTTTCTGACGCCTTAACAACCGCAGATACGGGGCTTCAACTCAACCCTCGGAACCCACGTTTTGGTCTTATGCAAGCGCATGCTTTGATTGGTTTAAAGCGCTTAGATGAATCCGAAATCCTGTTGAATGATATTCAGCAATCTTCCGCTGGACGGGTTAGAAAATACGCGCAACGTATCAGCCAATTAAAGCAGGCTATTCAATTAATACGCAGTAAACAACCCACCCCTATAATCAACTGATTTGTCATCAGATCAAACGCCTCGTTACGGTTGTTTAACGTCCGAATGCCCTAAGGGTTTATCTGGGCATAGCTTATCCCGCACTCGCTGCTTGATTTCTTTAGCTTCAGGAAAGCGCCCTTCTTGTTTGCGCGACCAGATTGATGTTGTTGCTTGCTCGCTAGTTAATGTTATTTCAAATGTACCACCACTGGCTGGCACCAAGGTTACGCCACCCAGCTCGTCTTCAAACGTTGTTAATAACTCTTGTGCTAGCCAAGCTGCCCGTAATAGCCAGCGGCATTGGGTACAATAGTGAATCTCAACCCGGGGCTTATTTGTAGCGTCCAATATAAAACACCTTAACGAACGTTAGGGTTTGACCGGCTTAAAGGTGATAGGCCGGGCTACTTTGATGCACTTCATCGATCATTGCTGTCACGTGGTCAGGGTTAATATCTGGCAAGATACCATGGCCCAAATTAAAGATGTGTTTATGACCATGACCGTAATCGGCCAGCACATCGCGCACTTTGCCGCGAATGGTTTCGGGGCTTGCATACAAACTGCTTGGATCCAGGTTACCTTGTAGCACAACCTTATCTTGCGTTAGCTCACGGGCTAGTTTTAAATCTGTCGTCCAATCTACGCCTAAGCCATCGTAACCGGCTTCGGCCATTGGTTTTAACCAAACACCCGCGCCTTTGGTAAACAGCATTTTTGGAATTTCTGGATTACTAGCCTGTAAGGCCAGAGCAATTTTCCGACTATACGCAAGAGAAAACGTCTCGTAGTCTTTAGTCGATAAGTTACCACCCCAGGTATCAAACAACATGACTATTTGAGCACCTGCTTCAATTTGTGCCTGTAAGTATGAAATGACCGATTGGCAAACAATATCCAATAAACGGTGCATCAACTCCGGCGTGTCGTACATCATTTTTTTAATGCGCGCGAAATTTTTACTGCCGCTGCCTTCAACCATATAGCAGGCTAAGGTCCAAGGGCTACCCGAAAAACCAATCAACGGCACTCGCCCATTCAAACCTTTCTTAATGGTCGATACGGCGTTCATGACGTATTGCAGCTCTTGATTGGGGTCTGGAACAAACAGTTTATCTATATCCGCTTTTGTGCGTACTGTTCGCTCGAACTTCGGCCCTTCTCCTTCTTCGAAATACAAACCAAGGCCCATCGCATCGGGAATGGTTAGGATATCTGAAAACAAAATAGCTGCATCCAAAGGATAGCGCTCTAAGGGTTGTAAGGTTACTTCACAGGCCAGCTGTGCATTCTTACACAAATCAAGAAAACTGCCTGCCTGCGCGCGTGTAGCGCGGTATTCAGGCAAATAACGGCCGGCTTGGCGCATCATCCACACGGGGGTGCGTTCGGTTTTTTCACCGCGCAAGGTTCGTAGTATTAAGTCGTTGTTTTGCTCTGTCATTATTTAATACTCGACCGCTGTATTATGCGTATTAAGTTAAACGTCAAGGTAATCTAAAATACCTTGCGCGGCCTCGCGACCTTCATATACCGCAGTGACCACTAAATCAGAACCACGCACCATATCACCACCGGCAAATACTTTTTTATTGCTTGTTTGAAAGCCAAACTCCGCATTTTCTGGTGCCACGACTAGACCTTTAGCATCTAACTCAATGCCGAAGTCTGCAAACCAAGGTGATGGGCTCGGTTGAAAACCAAAGGCAATAATCACCCTGTCTGCTGGCAAAATTTCTTCAGTACCTTCTACTACCACAGGACTACGACGTCCTCGTTCATCAGGCTCACCGAGCTTGGTGGTGACTAATTTAATGCCTTCCACTTTACCGGTACCAACAATCTCAACGGGTTGGCGGTTCCAAAGAAAGTTGACGCCTTCTTCTTTGGCGTTGGTTACTTCACGACGAGAACCGGGCATGTTTTCTTCATCACGTCGATACGCGCAAGTCACCTCGGCCGCACCTTGTCGAATACTGGTCCGGTTACAATCCATCGCTGTGTCCCCACCGCCGAGCACCACAACGCGTTGGCCTTGCATATCAATAAACGTATCACCCATCAGGGTATTAACGCCTTCTAAGTCCATCAGCCGATTAATATTAGAGACCAAATACGGTAGCGCTTCGTGTACGCCCTCTAACTCTTCACCGGGGAAGCCACCTTTCATATAGGTGTACGTTCCCATGCCAAGAAAAACAGCATCGTACTCGTCAAGTAGTTGTTGGAATGGTATGTCTTTGCCTATTTCGGTACCGAGGACAAACTCCACTCCCATACCTTCTAGAATTTCACGGCGGTTTTGCACGACGCTTTTTTCCAGTTTGAACGGTGGAATACCAAAGGTTAGCAAACCACCCACTTCGGGGTAACGATCATATACAACCGGTTTAACGCCATTACGCGTCAGTATATCGGCACAACCTAATCCTGCCGGACCGGCACCGATAATCGCCACGCGTTTGCCCGTTGCCTTAACCGCCGAAAGATCCGGACGCCAACCTTGTTTAAAGGCTTCGTCTGAAATGTATTTTTCAATAGAGCCAATGCTGACCGCCCCAAACTCATCGTTAATCGTACACGAGCCTTCACATAAGCGGTCTTGTGGGCAAATTCGACCACAAATCTCAGGTAACGAATTAGTTTTATGCGACAGCTCTGCTGCCTCAATTAAGTTGCCTTCTGAAATTAATTTTAACCAGTTAGGGATGTAATTATGTACCGGGCATTTCCACTCACAATACGGGTTACCACAGTGTAAACAGCGATCCGCCTGCGAAGCCGCCTGACTAGCGTCATATTCACCGTATATTTCTTTGAACTCACGCTTTCTTTGCTCGGCAGGCACTTTGCTTGGGTCTAGCCTGGGCACATTAACAAATTGAAAATTATTAGACATATCTATTGCGATCTCTTATCGTTAAGCCGCTTGAGAGCTTAATGAATCCAGTAAGGATTTAACATCAGCGGCTTTCGGCACCACTAACCAGAATTTATGCACATAATCAGCGAAGTTGTCGAGTATCTGCTGCCCACGAACGCTGCCCGTTTCAGTGACAAATTTTTCAATTAGGCCCTGTAAATAGTGACGGTGAGCTGCCATAGACTCTGTGTGTACACGGTGAATTTCAATTAACTCGTGATTGTAACGATCAACAAAACTGCGTGATTCATCCAATACGAAGGCAAAGCCACCGGTCATGCCTGCACCAAAGTTAATGCCTGTTTCGCCTAAAATGGTTACTACGCCTCCGGTCATGTATTCACAACCATGGTCGCCGATGCCTTCCACAATGGCCATTGCACCCGAATTACGAACAGCAAATCGCTCGCCGGCCAAGCCAGCTGCGTAGAGTTCACCACCCGTTGCGCCGTACAGACAGGTATTGCCCATAATCGTCGTTTCATGACTGATAAACTGACTTTCTGAAGGTGATTTAAGTACTAATTTACCACCCGCCATGCCTTTACCAACATAATCATTCGCATCGCCTTCTAGTGACATATGTAAGCCACCCGCATTCCACACGCCAAAGCTTTGTCCTGCTGAACCGGTAAAGTTTACCTGTATAGGACACTCGTCCATGCCTTTATTGCCGTAACGCCTAGCAATCTCACCTGACAAACGGGCACCAATAGAACGGTTGATATTAGTGATTTGATAATCGAAGCTACCACCCGATTTTGCTTCTATCGCGGGCAAAATATCTTGCACCATTTGCTCAGCAAATTCAGCCTGATCAAACGGGTCATTTTGCAGCGAAATACAGTGTTGCGTCTTAAGCTCGTTACCGGGGATAGACTCTAACAACGGCCGCAAATCTAAGCCGTTTTGTTTTTCAGTTGCGCCTTCAATTTGTTCTAGCAACTCCGTTCTACCAATAACATCTTCGAGTTTACTAAAACCAAGTTGCGCCAATAATTCGCGTACTTCTTGTGCAATAAAACGGAAATAGTTCATCACATATTCCACTTCACCGTGATAGTGCTTCATACGTAGCACATTATCTTGTGTGGCTATGCCGGTCGCACAGTTGTTTAAGTGACAAATACGTAAGTACCGACAACCCATGGCAACCATAGGGCCGGTACCAAAACCAAAGCTCTCGGCGCCTAAAATTGCCGCTTTAATAACATCTAAGCCGGTTTTTAGACCGCCGTCTGTTTGTAAACGAACTTTACTTCTAAGGTCATTTGCCAATAAGGTTTGGTGCGTTTCTGTTAAACCCAACTCCCATGGCGCACCTGCGTATCGTACCGAAGTGAGCGGACTGGCTCCCGTACCGCCATCGTAACCCGCAATAGTAATTAAATCGGCATAACACTTAGCCACACCGGCAGCGATAGTGCCAACGCCAGCCTCAGAAACCAACTTGACCGATACGAGCGCCTTAGGGTTAACTTGCTTTAAGTCAAAAATTAATTGCGCCAAATCTTCGATGGAATAAATATCGTGATGTGGCGGCGGCGAAATCAACGCAACGCCTGGCTTTGAATAGCGTAGCGTGGCGATCATTTGATTGACTTTATCGCCGGGTAATTGTCCGCCCTCACCTGGTTTAGCGCCTTGTGCTACCTTAATTTGTAACACGTCGGCATTCACTAAATAATGCGGGGTAACGCCAAATCGACCAGAAGCTACTTGTTTGATTTTTGATATTTTGTCGGTGCCAAAACGTAGTGGATCTTCGCCACCTTCACCAGAATTTGATCGGCCACCTAAACGATTCATCGCTATTGCAAGGGTCTCGTGCGCTTCTGGAGAGAGAGCGCCTAAAGACATCGCCGCGGTATCGAATCGTTGATACAGACCTTCAGGTGGCTCAACTTCGTCAATCGAAATGGCTTTTTCTGGATCCAGTCTTAATCGCAACATATCGCGCATAGAGGCCGGAGCCCGCAAATTAACGGCATCCGCATAAATACGGTATTTAGTTATGTCGCCCGAGCGCACCGCCTGTTGCAAAGAATTAACTACATCCGGGTTATAGGCATGGTATTCGCCGCCATGAACATACTTTAGCAAACCGCCCTGTTCCGTTTGTTTACGCGGATTCCAAGCTAATTTAGCTAATTGTTTTTGTTCGTCTTCTAATTGCTTAAAGCCAGCGCCTTGAATACGGCTGGTGGTGCCTTTAAAGCATGCATGAACGATTGCCTGTTGTAGACCGACTATTTCAAATAGCTGTGACCCGCGGTAACTAGAAATGGTAGAAATACCCATTTTGGACATGATTTTATACAAACCCTTATTAATACCCTTACGATAATTAAGCGCTACCATGGACGCATCCATGTTAGCAATATCGCCCGTAGACAACATATTATTTAATGTTTCATACGCGAGGTAAGGACAAACAGCTGTGGCACCAAAACCAATCAATGTAGCAAAGTGATGCGGGTCTCTTACCGTTGCTGATTCAACAACGATATTGGCTTGGCAACGCACACCAACCTCTACTAAGTGGTGATGCACTGCACCGGTAGCAAGTAAAGCATGAATCGGCAATAAGTCCTGCTGTAACGCTCGATCGCTCAACACGATAACAACAACACCTTCGCGAACTTTTTCTTCAACTTGCTGACAAAGTTGGCCTATCGCCTGCGCTAGGTCACACACTGATGGATCATAGTGCAAACTAATAACGGTACTTTTATAGGCGTCGTCACCAATGGCCAATAGGGCATCTAGTTTAGACACTGACAATACTGGAGAGTCGACCTCTAAGCGATGCGCGTGGTCTGCAGCTTCGGCGAATAAATTTTTCTCTTTACCAAAGCTCGTCATCAATGACATCACCACTTGCTCACGCAAAGGATCAATTGGCGGATTAGTTACTTGAGCAAATTGTTGTCTAAAGTAATCGTAAGGGCTGCGAATTTTTGTTGATAAAACGGGCATAGGAATATCGTCGCCCATTGAGCCTACTGCTTCTTGACCTGCTTTAGCGAGCACTTTTAACACTTGATCGCGTTCTTCAAAGGTCAGCTGAAACTGTTTTTCATACACGCGCAGCATCTCTTTATCAAACGGCATCAACGTCAACGGGTCATCGTTGCTCGCCGTTTTTAATTTTTGCGTGTGCTCAGCTAGCCAAGCCTTGTAAGGCTGGCGAGACTTTAAACGATCATCAATGTCTTTAGGTTCGATGATTTTCCCTTCTTGAGTATCCACCGCTAACATTTCGCCTGGCCTTAACCGGCCTTTGCGAACGACATCTTCTGGCTTATAGTCGTACACGCCCACTTCTGACGCTAAGGTAATATGACGGTCTTTTGTTACTACATATCGTGCAGGGCGCAGACCATTTCTGTCTAAGCAGCAGGCAACGTGTCTTCCATCGGTTAATACGATGGCCGCCGGACCATCCCAAGGCTCCATATGCATAGACGAGTATTCATAAAAAGCTCGTAAATCAGGGTCCATGGTATGTACGTTTTGCCATGCGGGTGGAATTAACAGCCGCATAACGCGGAAAATATCCATGCCGCCAGCAATTAAACCGTCCACCATATTGTCCAAACTATTTGAATCGGAACCAACGCTGGAAACCCACGGGCGAATGTCATCCATATTAGGGATTAACGGCGTCTCGAAGGTGTAGCTACGTGCTTTAGCCCAATTCCTGTTGCCTCGAATAGTATTAATTTCACCATTATGTGCTAAAAATCTAAACGGTTGCGCCAATCGCCATTGCGGAAAGGTGTTGGTTGCAAAACGCTGGTGAAAAACACATTGAGAACTTTCTAAGGCCGGATCACTTAAATCTGAATAGAAAATAGGCAGGTTTTCCGGCATAACCAAGCCTTTATACGAAATAACATTTGACGCCAAACTAGCGACATAAAACATATCGTCATTTGCCTCAATACGTTTTTCAGCACGGCGTCTAGCAATGTATAAGTGACGGTCTAATGCTGCATTATCCATCCCTTTTTCAGCATCAACAAAGACTTGTTCGATCACTGGTAAGGTTGCAAAGGATTGTTCGCCGCAAGCTTCAGGATTAGTGGGTACAACACGCCAAGTAGTGACGTGGAGCCCTTCTTTTTCAATTTCTTCCTGCAGAACGGTCTTTGCCCACGTTGCTTTAGCACTGTCTTGGTTAAGAAAAACCATGCCTACAGCAAACGTTTTAGCTGGGCTAACGCCAAGTTCTTGCGCTTTTGCACGCAGGAATCTTTCGGGTGTTTTTAGTAACAAGCCACAACCGTCACCTGACTTGCCATCTGCGGCTATCGCTCCACGGTGCGTCAAACGTGCTAACGACTCAATGGATGTCTGAACCAGCCAATGGCTTGGCTTGTCGTCGATATGCGCGATAAGTCCAAAGCCGCAGCTGTCCTTCTCAAACGCCGGGTCATACAGCCCTGCTTGTGGGATAGAGGTTTGTTTCACTAGGCCAACCTACTGTTTAAAAAAGTTAAAAGGGGGACTCGCTTTACGCAAGTCGGCCAGAGATTATAGCAATTTTGACGTCTTTTTTCAATTTGTATGAAAGCCCCTAACTTTTCATCTGTACATGCTACTGCCCGACCACGACTAAAGCCTGGTCAACCGTAATAAGGCATTGGGGCTGAGGCTAATTAATATCAAAAAGCTCTTTGCTAATAGACTCAAAAGTGCGCACCCACGGCTTGACCTTTGTTAGCGAAAGAGGCATGTTTTTTGTCGCTTCTAGCGCATTTTTTTTGCTAGCAAAGTCACCATAAATGACGCTATACCAATCGCCATTATTTCTTTTGTTTTTAAAGTAATAAAGATTTTTTACTTTTTTATGTCGAGCAATGAAGGCCTGAGCCGATTGTTCGCTGGATACCGCTATCAGTTGCAGGGCATAGTGTCGTCCGTTTTTTTGTTTAATCCATGCATGATTGCGCCGTAGACTTGATTGTAACTGTTTTGCCTCAACAACAGGCTTAACTGGTTCTTTTACTGGCAATGACACTTGTTGCTCGACAACTTTACCCTCTACTTTGCTAACACTCGATATTACCGTGTTTTGTACAACCGGCGCTTCGACTTTAGCTGTCGTGATTGGGGTGGTTTTTGTTTGATTCTTACTATCCTCTGAAATTATTTTCTGCTGCTCGTTTTTATTCGTCACGGGCTCATCATCAACCACCTTTGGGCTCACTGACGGCTTTGCGTCATTCAAGCTTTGTCCTTGGCTTGGGTCTAAGCCTATCAACGCTTTTTCTGTGCTAACGCCTCTTCGCGGTAGATCAATAATGTGAGCCATTTCTTGCTTACTTGGTTGTTTTGTTTCTGGCAGTAGCAAAAAATAGCTTACTATCCCAAGCATTATTAGCCCAAAAACCAATACTTTAATCATTGTTGCATTATTTTTTTTAGGCTTCCCCGTCGCACCTTTAGGCGCTTGTTGACTTTGTAGCAAAACATCATTTATACGCCCCGGCAAACCGCCTGTTTCAATAAATAAAATCACCTCGTCGATTCCCGCGACCCGATTCAAATCTAAACCAGCCCCTTTAGTGTAGTTTTTTGCGTAATCTATCGTCTGCTTTTGAGTAAACGGGCTCAGGTCTATCAACAAACATTGCGCTTCAAGTCCACTGCCTAAATTTTCAGACGAAGTAAACAGCAAGTGCAGGCAAGTGAATTCTTGCGCCAAACCAAACAAAAAATCAAACTGCTCTTTGTTAAGTTGATGCGCATCTTCAACGCAAAGAATCACTTTTTTATTCGCCTTTGACCAAGACGTTAGTCTCAATATCACTTGCTTTTCACTACCGTCCAACTGATCAAACGCCTGCGCGCATACAGTTATAGGCGAGTCACTTGCAACTAACTGCCCCGCTTCAATAATACAAATCAACCAATTAACATCAGCTTGTGCTTTAAATTGCTGCACAAAAAATGTTTTGCCGCACTCCTTAGGTCCTCGCAACAAGATGGCTTGGCTGCTATTCGGAATCAAATGCATCATTAGATCCAATCGTTGCTGCCGCTGTTCTGGAAAAAACAAACGGTCACCTCCCTTCTCTTTATCGCTCATAAGCTGCCTTAATCACCCTTAGGATTACGATTAATGATCTCACTGATTATTTCTTCACTAGCATCATCAGAAATAATGGCGTGCCCTAAAACGCTTAACAAAACCAACCGAATAGACTTTGTTACATTCTTTTTGTCTACCTTCATATAACGAATAAATTCTGCCGCCCGCATACCCGTTGGTTTATCTACAGGTAGCTTGGCGCGTTTACATAAATCACGTATTCGTAACGCGTCTTTTTTATTGATTAGGCCCATTTCACTTGAAAGGTCTGCAGCAAGGCACATACCAACAGCTACGGCCTCACCGTGAAGCCACTGCCCATAGCCCATGTGCGACTCAATCGCGTGTCCAAACGTATGCCCAAAATTTAACGTTGCCCGAATACCCGACTCTTTCTCATCTTGCGCCACCACCTGTGCTTTTTTTTCACAGGACGTTTTTATCGCATAACTTAATGCCTTAACATTTTTGTCTAACAGGTTGTCTATGTTGCTTTCAAGCCATTCAAAAAAATCCTGGTCACAAATGGCACCGTATTTGATGATTTCTGCTATGCCTGCACTCAACTCCCTAGGGGGAAGTGAAGACAACACTTGGGTGTCTATCAAAACGCATTGCGGCTGGTAAAAAGCGCCAATCATATTCTTGCCAAGCCGATGGTTTACCCCCGTTTTACCGCCGACTGATGAGTCGACTTGGGACAATAGCGTTGTGGGAATTTGGATAAAATTTACACCACGCTGATAACTCGCTGCCGCAAAACCTGTCATGTCGCCTATAACCCCACCGCCTAATGCGATGAGTGTTACCTGCCGATTACACCTGTTTTCAAGCAGGTCATCGAAAATATTATTCAAATAGGCTAAGTTTTTGTATTCTTCACCATCGGGTAATAGGGTAATCGTCACCGATATAGACGAGTCAAGCCCCGCGATCAGCTTATCAAGGAACAAGGGGGCAATGGTTTCATTGCTTACTATATGTACTTGCTTTGTGGCTAAGTGTTTTTCTAGTAACAGCGGCGTTTCTAGAAGCCCTTCCCCTATATATATTGGGTAGCTTCGACTGCCGAGTTCTACCGTTATTGCTTCAAGTGCATTCATGGTTAACTGATTAACTTATCGAGTAGCTTGTTTATAATACGTTTGCTGTTGGTTTTATCTGTGCTCATGATGATATCGGCCACTTCTTCATAGAGGGGAGCACGCAAGGCCATCAGTTCTTCTAGCTTAGCTCTTGGATTCTCAGTTTGTAGCAGTGGCCTTTTGGTATCAAACCTTGTGCGTTTTAGCTGTTGTTCCACCGAGCACTTCAAATAAACGACGCGTCCCGTTCGGCTTAATAATTCGCGGTTAACTTCTTTTAACACAATCCCTCCACCGGTCGCGATAACCGCACCATTTAACTGGGCAAGTTCATCTAACTTTTCACTTTCACGCTTTCTAAACCCTTGTTCGCCTTCCAGCTCAAAAATTAATGCTACCTCAACCCCGGTGCTTTTGATCAGCTCGGCATCGGTATCGTAAAAGGGCTTGCTAAGTTTATTCGCTAACAGCTTACCGATGGTCGATTTTCCAGCCGCCATTGGCCCCACTAAGTAGATATTCTTCTTTTCTAACATGCATTAAACGACGTAATTACGATTGGGTAAAACTATAGCACGAGGCTCATTCTGGTTTTAACTACTATTTTTAATTCCTAGTCAGAAGCACTATAAAATGACCATAATAAGTTTTCAGCTAAAAAAAACGGGGCATAAGCCCCGTTTTTTTTAGCCTTGCTTTAACTTAATTAATACTTAAGTTATCTTTAAGTATTTTTGGTGTAATAAAAAACAATAGTTCTCTATTATTATCTTGCTTAAAGTCTCTTTTAAACAGTACCCCTACGCCCGGCAAATCACCAAAAAACGGTACTTTACGCACACTATGGTCTTTAGTCCGTTCATAAATACCACCTAGGATTACTGTGTCGCCATTATTAACTAAAACAGTTGTATCGACTTCTTGGGTGTTAATTGGCACCCCATCTGGTTGAACATTCGAAAAGTCTGGTGAGTCTTTAGTTATATTCAACTCAAGGTTAATTCGATCATCTGGTGTGATTCTCGGGGTCACCGTTAACTTTAACTCTGCCTCCTGAAAGCTAGTTGACGAGGCGCCAGAAGACGTCGCTTCTTGGAATGGAATTTCTACACCTTGGCTGATTTCTGCTTCTATTTGATCGGAGGTGATAACGCGCGGACTAGAAATTACTTCACCCTTGGCTTCGGTTTGTAATGCCGATAATTCCAATTGCAGTAAGGAACTGCCAATCTTACCCACAATAAATTGAATGGCACCAGCCGGACTTGATGCTGGTAGGTCAACCAATAAGCTTTCAGCGCCTGCACCACCCGCATCATATATTATTTGACTTGGAATAACTGTGCCCGGTAATCCGCCACCGACAAATGAAGTCGCGTCGTTACTTTGATCAATCCCACTCAAACCAAACCGTACGCCTAAATCACGGGTAAAGTCATCATTCGCAATAACAATACGCGACTCGATCATTACCTGGCGAACTGGACGGTCTAATCGTTCAATAATACGACGAATTTCAACCAGTTTTTCGGCCGTTTCTTGAACCAATAAGGTGTTTGTTCTTATATCAACCGATACCCCGCCACGATCAGAAATGAGTTTAGCGTTAGTGTCATTGCTACTACTACCGCTCGTGGATTTTAATATTTTTACTAAGTCCGCTGCTTTTGCGTAACTGACCTCAAAAAACTCTGACACCAAAGGCGACAACTCTTTTACTTGTTTTTTTGCTTCAAGTTCCAGTTTTTCTTGCGCCGCCACTTCCGCTTGCGGTCCTACCATCATCACGTTACCGATGATGCGTTTAGTTAAGCCATTACTTTTTAAGATAATATCTAGCGCTTGGTCCCATGGCACATTATTCAAACGCAGGGTCACGTTACCACCCACTGAATCACTGGCGACTAAATTCATATTGGTAAAGTCGGCCAACAGTTGCAATACCGAACGCACTTCTATACTTTGAAAGTTTAACGACAGCTTTTCACCCGTATACGGGAATTTTTCTGATGCTAAGTCGTGTTGCTGCTGTTTTGTTAATGGCTTAAACTCAATTGTTAACAGCTCATCCATTTGATACGATAAAAACTCATACGCGCCAGTGCCCGTAATTGATAAACGCGCATCATTGCCCGCAGTCATAACATCTATCGTCTTTACAGGTGTCGCAAAATCTAACACATCCAATCTATTCGCCAGCTCTGAGGGTAGACGTGTGTTTTTTATATCTACAATAACTTTACCGCCTTCTTCTCTTAGGTCTACTATTGCTGAAGCATCGCTAAGACTCACTAAAATCCGCCCTTCACCTTCTTCACCCCGTCTAAAGTCCACGCCTCTTACCGCTTTGCCACTGGCGCTTGTTGCAGATACTGGGGCATTTGAAGCAATTGGGGAAGTGCTCGTAACATTGCCCAAAGTCAAAAATACGCTATTGCCGACGACTTTAGTCGAATAAGGCGCCGAATCACTTAAGCTCAGCACAACCCGGGTTTTTCCTCCGGCCTCTAATGCCCTAACGCTGATCGCTTTGCCAATGTTAATAGGAATTGATGTCTTACCCGCACCATTGCTAACCCCCTCTAAATCAATAGCAACTCGAGCAGGATTGTCCGTACTAAAGCTTTTTAAGCCCTTTGGCTCTGCGTCAAGTGCTAATTCAATTTGCACTTTATTGCCCGGCAGCCCTGAGAACTGGATGTCTTTCAATATCGCGGCATTAACTGACGCAGCCGACATCATCGCCCAACACGCCAATGTAATCATGCCCGGTAAAAGGTTTGCTTTATACCGCGCTGATATCGCGGCCCATCCACTTGTTTTTAACGTGTGCATGAAATTTCCTTTATTTGCATGTTTCATCTTATCAATTCTCACTTATTATTCTACGAGAGCCAATGAGGCTTCTCTCTCACGCCACTTTCCAGTCGCGCTGACCACCCACTCGCTAAGATCAACCTGCTGCTCGAGTATTCGAGCAACTCTGCCATAATTTTGACCCAAATATTGCCCTGCTTGGACGCGGTGGACAACCCCATCGTTAGCTTTAATCAAGCCCCATAACTTACCACTCTGAGATAAGGTGCCAACCATCCGCAAGGTGTCCAATGGATAGGCTTCAAGCTCTTCTTTTTCTCGGTCTAAGTCTGGCCCTGGGCCTTCTATAGACGTAATTGCATCTAAAAGCTGTGGCTCATCTACCTTTTCAAAGGGGTTTCTCAAGCCTTCTGCAACATAGTTGTATGACTCATAGGATTTAATTACCGGCATAGGCGGTATGGGTTTTGCTGGCTTTGCTTTAACTTGCGCAACAAAATCTTTTAAATCATCAAACTCTTCGTTAATACAACCACCTAATGCTAGACTCAACAATAAAATAAATAGGGTGCGGGGCATTGATATTAAGCTTGTCGTTACCATTATTTATTATCCTCATCTAAATAACGATACGTTTTCGCCGTTGCATCCATGGTCATTTTTCCAGAACGCCCTGGCGTTAATGAGACATTGTGTAAAGTAACAATCCGCGGCAGTGCCGCTAAATTGCTAACAAACTCGCCAAACTCGTGATAATCACCAACAACAATAATTTTAATTGGCTTTTCCGCATAAAAATCCCTTTTACGCTCACCTGAAGGCTGGAATAAACTAAATTCTAAACCGCTTGCCAAACCAGCCTGCGAAACGTCTACCAACAAATCAGCTATTTGGGTTTTATTTGGTAGCTGGTGCAACATCGCGCCAAATTGCTTTTGCATGTCGCTCAACTGCTGTTTATAAGCGGCTAGATTGGCCGCTTTCTGTTGCTTGTTCTCAAAGGTTGTCTTTAAAACAATTTCTTTTTTCTCGGTTTTCTCTAATTCGTCCATTTGATCAAAGGTATCGAAATAGACCCAGATACCCATCACAATGATGCTCGCTAATAAAATAGCGACCGCTTTAATCGGCGTCGGCCAGCTGCCAGCCTCATTATAATCCCAATTAATATCTTGCAGATTCATCTCATTTCCCTTCTGTCGGTTCGCCAGCTTTGGCCTGAGCTACCTTTAAGGTAAAATTATTCGCATCCACACCTCTAGAGCGAATGACACTCAGGTCAGCTCCTTTTAACCACGGCGAGGCCTCTAAGCTTCTCATGTAGGCTGACACCCGAGTATTTGACTGAGCACTCCCTTCTATTGATAGCTTATTACCGCTTTGTTTAAATCGGGTAAGGTGAACACCTTCGGGTACCGTTTTTGCCAATTGATCAAACATATGTACTATCTCTGGCCGGCTACTTTGTAAGCGCTGAATGACCTCCATTCTGGCCAATAACTTACTTTTAGTTTTCTCTAACTCTTGGATTTCTTTAATTTTTTTATCCAAAACGGCCGTTTCATTCTGCAAGAAAATGTTTCGACTATCTTGTCGAGCAATCAAGCCATCAATCGTAAAATGTACTGCTGCCATGGTCAGTATAGAGGCCACAACACCCACACCCAATAAAATCAAAAAGTCTGTTTGTTTTTCCTTGCGAAACTCTTCTCGCCAAGGAAGCAGGTTAATTTTAGCCATTAATCAAAGCTCCTTAACGCAAGACCAGTAGCAATCATCATAGCCGGCGCATCGTTACTTAACGCTTGCGCTTTAATTTTAGCTGCTAAGGTCATTTGAGAAAAAGGGTTAGCAATAGTCGTGGGAGTACCTAGCTTCTCTTCCAAAAGCGCATCAATCCCAGGCAAAGATGAGGTGCCGCCCGAAAGTATAATTTGGTCCACACTATGTTGCGAGCTGGAGGAAAAGAAAAACTGTAAAGATCGCCCTATTTGTTGGCACATCACGTCTTTAAACGGATCCAAAACATCCGATATATAGCTATCTGGTAAACCACCATGTTTTTTTGCCATACCCGCTTCCTCGTATGTCAACCCATAGCGCCGTTGAATTTCTTCAGTCAACTGTTTGCCACCGAAACCCTGTTCCCTTGAATAAATAACCTTATTTTTGTGCAATATATTCAAGGTTGTCACCGTAGACCCTGTGTCCGCGATAGCAATGGTAGCATCTGGGCCGTAGTCCGGCATGGCATTTTGTAAAAGACCGTAGGCATTTTCAAGCGCGTAGGCTTCCACATCGACAATTTTGGCTTTTAAACCAGCCAGTTCCAAAACGGCCACCCTGTCATCAATATTTTCACGCCGTGAAGCAGCCAGCTGCACGTCGACCATGCCTTTGTTCTTTTCATTTGGCCCAATAACACTGTAGTCAAGGTTCACTTCGTCCAGCGCATACGGGATATATTGATCAGCAACGAGTTCAACTTGCGCCCCGAGCTCTTCATCGTTAGACGGTATAGGAATCGTTACAATTTTAGTGATAACGGCAGAGCCCGTGACAGACACCGCGGCTTGTCTTAACTTTGTTCCGGACCGCTCAATCACCGTACGAACGGTTTGCCCAATGACCTCGATATCAGCAAAATTATTATCAATCACTGCATTCTCTGGCAAGGCAGCAACCGCATAGCTTTCCACTCGATACCGTGCGCCCTGCCGGCTAAGCTCTATCAGCTTTACAGCTGAGGTGCTAATATCTATGCCCAGTACATTGGGGTCTTTGCGCTTGAAAAAAGACATCCTTTTTTTTCCTTTTTCTTTTTTTCTCTTATGGT
>JAGPVU010000103.1 GCA_018066825.1 Cycloclasticus sp. | reverse complement strand
CGTAAGGAGATGATTGGTAAGTATCGAGTCGCATGAAAAGACCTTGTTGTTTTTTTAAAATCTTATCACAGATAATATAGCCTAAGCACATAAGCTAAAACTATTAAAATATTCTCGGTAGGTATGGTACGGTTGCACATTTTAAAAGCAGCGTCTGAGTAAATATGAGAGTAGATATGAAATATCCTAGCATTGAAAAGTTCGTCGGCAACACGCCCTTAGTTCGTTTGCAACGGTTAGACACTACGTCAAATACTATTCTATTAAAGCTGGAGGGTAATAACCCTGCAGGCTCAGTGAAAGATCGCCCCGCGATCAATATGATTAAACAGGCTGAATTGCGCGGTGAAATCAAACCGGGCGACTGCCTGATTGAAGCGACCAGTGGTAATACGGGGATCGCATTAGCGATGGCGGCTGCGATTATGGGATATAGAATGATATTAATCATGCCCGATAATATGAGCGCAGAACGACGAGCATCGATGAAAGCCTACGGCGCTGAAATCATCCTAACGCCAGCAGCGGGTAGCATGGAGGCGGCGATTGATCTAGCAAGAAAAATGCAAGCCAATGGTGAAGGCAAGGTGCTGGATCAATTTGCTAACCCAGATAACCCACTTTCTCATTACATTGGTACCGGGCCTGAAATTTGGCGTGATACCGGCGGTGAGGTCACGCATTTTGTTAGTTCAATGGGCACCACGGGTACCATTATGGGTACCTCGATGTTTCTTAAAGAACAGTCTTCAGCCGTTAAAATTATTGGTGTGCAACCAGAGGGCGATTCTAAGATCCCCGGCATTCGTCGCTGGCCAAAAGAGTATTTGCCAAAAATTTATGACGCCTCAAGGGTGGATGAAATTATCGATGTAAGCCAACAACAGGCCGAGGATATGACGCGAGCATTAGCGCAACAAGAAGGCATCTTTTGTGGCGTATCGTCTGGCGGTGCAACACACGTTGCCTTAGAGCTATCCAAGCGGCTAAGTAATGCTACGATTGTGGTTATTATTTGTGACCGAGGTGATCGTTATATATCAACGGGTATTTTTCCGGACTAAACCCCTTTTAGCGTTTAAAATAAGCCGATCATTCACCGCAATTAAAGGTTGTTAGAGAGCAATGGCGAGACGTAGAAGCAGAAATAGAAATAGGGGCGGAAAATTAGTCCACGAAACAGCGAACGCGACGATTGAGTCCTTAGCACATGATGGTAGAGGCGTGGCGCACGTCGACAGTAAAGCGGTATTTATCAGCGGCGCTTTAATTGGTGAAGAGGTTGAGTTTAAATACATCAAAAAGAAAAAAGATTATGCCGAAGGGCAAACCACGCAGGTTTTTAAAGCGGCCGCTGAACGCGTAGAGCCTGGGTGTCAACACTACGATATATGTGGGGGTTGCAGCTTTCAACATATGGCGCCAGAGCAACAAATTTTAGCCAAGCAAACGATTTTGGTTGAGCAATTTAAGAGCATTGCAAAACTTGAAGACGTTGAATTATGGCCGGCATTGACGGGCCCTCACTGGGGTTATCGCCACCGTGCTCGCTTAGGGGTTAAAAACGTGCCTAAAAAAGGCCGTGTGCTAGTCGGTTTTCGTGAGAAGGCGAGCCCTTATCTAGCAGAAATTGAACAATGTGAGGTGCTGCATCCCGCTGTCGGTAAGCGCCTAATGGCGTTATCGGGTTTAGTGGGCGAATTGTCGATCAAAGATAAAATCCCACAAATTGAGGTATCTATTTGTGATAATCGAACAGCCTTAGTGTTTAGGGTGCTTGAGCCGTTAAGTGACGCTGATTTGCAGGTGCTACGGGCATTTGAGCTAACTGCGGGCGTAGATATATACAGCCAGTCGAAAGGGCCAGATACCATCGCGCCAATCAGTGGCGCAAAAGCACCCCTCAGTTACCAATTACCGAATGATGTCACGCTGTACTTTGAGCCGAGTGATTTTGTACAGGTTAACGTAGACATTAATCGCAGCATGATCAATAGAGCGCTTGAGACGTTAAATTTAAATGAGAACGACCAGGTGCTAGATTTGTTTTGTGGCTTGGGTAATTTCACCCTACCCATGGCGCGCGTGGCGGGGCATGTGACGGGTGTGGAAGGCAGCGAGGAATTGATTGCTCGAGCTAAAATGAATGCCGATAAAAATGCTTTATCGAATGTGGATTTTTATGCGGCTAATTTAATGGGCGACATCGCGGATCAAGCGTGGGCTAAAAAAAGCTATAACAAGGTATTAATCGACCCACCTAGGCTAGGCGCTAAAGAAGTGTTGCCGTGGTTAAAAAAGTGGAATGCACAGCAAGTGTTATACATTTCCTGTAATCCTTCTACCTTGGCGCGGGATGCTGCTATTTTGGTTAATGAGTTGGGTTATAGCTTAAAAAAAGCAGGTGTTATGGACATGTTTCCACACACCTCGCACGTCGAATCGATCGCGTTATTTGAAAAATAAATGACCAGTCAAGCACACATTGTCATCGACTTATCCCAACAACGTCTTAGTCTAATGGACGGTTCGACATTGATTAAATCATACCCCGTATGCACCGCTAAAAATGGTGCGGGCGAAGAAAACGGCAGTGAGTGTACGCCACGTGGTCGACATATCATTCGGGCTAAAATTGGTGAGGGTGCGGCCTTAGGCAGCGTGTTTGTCGCGCGACGCTTAACGGGTGAACGCTACGAGCAACAACTTGCCAGTGAGCAGCCAGATAGGGATTGGATTTTAAGCCGAATTTTGTGGTTATCGGGTGATGAGCGCGGTAAGAACCGTTTGGGGACAGTCGACACCATGCGCCGTTATATTTATATTCACGGGGCACCTGACGAGTTGCTAACAAAAATTCCGTCATCACACGGTTGTATTAGAATGTTTAATGCGGATGTGATGGACCTTTTTGATAGGGTTAAAGCAGGAGCCCGCGTGATGATTGCTGAGTGAGTGATCTATAGCAAAGCAGTTGATCTGGGGGTAAAATATTGAGACGCGACCCCGTACTATTGTGAAACGAAGTCAGTAAAAAATACGTCGGTAATCCCTTCAATTTTGGCGTGCTTTTTCAGTGTTTTATTGAGACTTTTAGCCGATTTAATGCGTAAAGCATTCAACCCGTCGGCGCTAGAAATATCGTCCACATAATTGTTACTTAATACTACAATAAGCGCATGACGTATCGCAGGGTCATTGGCTTCGATAGCACTTTTGGTTTCTTGGTCGGCTAGCTGTAGTTGGATGGTGGTTCGTAAATAATGTTTATCGCCCAATAAATTAACAGTAAATTGAGGGTTTAGGGCAAGGTAAATAGCCTCGGGAATGGCAGTTTCTTCGTTATCC
>JAGPVU010000131.1 GCA_018066825.1 Cycloclasticus sp. | reverse complement strand
TAATTTAAAGCTAGAACGTGACCTGCATCAAAAAGGTATCAAAACAGTACATTATGTCAGCCCAACTGTCTGGGCTTGGCGTCCTAAACGAATTAAGAAATTGATTGGTTCGCTAAATGCATTACTGTGTATTTTTCCGTTTGAAGAACGCTACTTCGCCAATACACAGGTGCCTGCTCATTTTGTTGGGCACCCATTAGCCGACCAATTTAAGTTAACACTGAGCAGTGAGTCAGCCAGAAATAAATTAGATATAAAACCTGATGACTGTGTGTTAACCCTGATGCCAGGTAGCCGCTTAGGTGAAATAAATCGCCATGGTTTGTTGTTTATTAAAGCCGCTCAACGCTGTGCAAATACAATTCCAGACCTGAAAATACTGGTACCCATGGCCGACCAATCTTGTAAAAGCTCGTTTGAAAAAATTTACATTGAGTCAGGCATTAAACTGAATTTAACGGTAAAAGTAATCGACTCTAAAATAATGATATCGGCGTCAAATTATGTTCTAACCGCATCAGGTACGGCAACTCTTGAAGTGTTGCTAGCTAAAAAACCGATGGTAGTCGCGTATAAATTATCGCCTTTAACGGCGTGGGTCATCAATACATTCCAGTTATTAAAAACACCTTTCGTATCAATGCCTAATTTAATAGCCAATAAGTCCGTGGTTAAGGAATTTTTGCTTGATAAGGCGACAGATAAAGCATTGGCTGACGAGTTAATACAATTACATCAGCATCCTGCAAGGGCGAACGCTATGGTCAGCGAATTTATTATAATGAAAGACGAATTAACACGTGATGCGGATAGACAGGCAGCAAAAATTGTCTCAACGCTTATTGAAGATAAGGTGTAAAAGTGACGGCCGTTATCGTAGGTATTGATGAAGTAGGGCGTGGCTGTATTGCTGGTCCAGTGGTTGCGGCTGCTGTTATTTTAAATCCTAATGCGCCTATTCCAGGCTTAATGGATTCAAAAAAACTGAGCGAAAATAAACGAAATGTATTGTCAGCACTAATAATTGAGCACGCGTTAGATTGGTCAATTGGTCGTGCTGATGTGTTGGAGATCGATCAAATTAATATTTTACAGGCCAGCTTATTGGCTATGCAGCGGGCTTTTAACGGGCTAACGATCAAGGCTGATTTAGCACAGGTCGATGGTACGTTTTACCCTAAAATAAACGTGCCAGGTGAGTGTGTAAAGGGGGGGGATGCCCTTATTGAGCAAATCTCTGCTGCTTCTATTATCGCTAAGGTTTACCGGGATAAACATATGTTGCTTCTCGATAAGCTGCATCCAGGCTATGGTTTGGCTAAGCATAAGGGCTACCCAACGATTGAGCACAAAAAAAAACTCATTGAGAAAGGTGTTTGCGCGATATATCGAAGATCATTTGCGCCAGTAAAAGGGTTGTTAACATGAGTGAGGGAGTTAAGTTCATTCATTTGCGTAATCACACCGAGTATTCTTTGGTTGATGGCATTATTCGCGTTAAACCGTTACTCAAACGGGCTGTTGAATTATCGATGCCGGCTATTGCTGTTACCGATCAATCGAATTTATTTGCCGCCGTTAAGTTTTATCGTGCTGCATTGGCTGCTGGCGTAAAACCTATTTTGGGTGCGGACGTGCTCATTAAAGACACTATAGATCAAAAAACACCGGCTATCGTCACCTTATTGGTGGCTAATAAAGTGGGCTATTTAGGCTTATCTGAACTCATATCAGAGGCTTATTTAAATGGCCAAGATAAAGGCGTTCCCTACCTTACGACAAAAAAAATATGTGATAAAAATTCCGGCCTTATTGTTTTATCCGGCTGTTGTGATGGCTTGTTGTCACAAAGCTTGAATGGCAATGATAGTGAGACTGCTGGGGATATTGCTAGACATTGGAAACAAAGCTTTGGTGATCGCTTCTATCTTGAAGTTCAGCGTTTGGGTCGGGCTGGTGAAGAAGGTTTAATCAATCAAATGGTAGCCTTGGCTGCAGAATGTCAATTACCGATGGTGGCGACTAATGGTTCCTGTTTTTTAACCCATGATGAATATGATGCGCATGAAGCACGGGTGTGTATTAATCAAGGGCGGGTGCTATCTGATAGCCGTCGGGCGAAAACACACACCGAACAACAGTATCTAAAAAGTCAGCAGGAAATGGTCGACTTGTTTTCTGATTTGCCTGAAGCGATCGAAAACTCGGTAGAAATAGCGAAACGTTGTAATGCTGAATTAAGCTTGGGTAAAAACTTTTTACCAAATTTTCCCGTGCCTGAAGGCTTGACAACAGACGAATACTTTTCAAATTTAGCCCGCGAGGGTTTAGAAAAAAGAATTCAGGAAACGTCGGCTCGTATTGATTTTAATACCGAAAGACTTGCGGAATATCAGGCACGATTACAACGAGAGTTGGATGTGATCTGCCAGATGGGCTTTCCGGGTTACTTTTTGATCGTTGCTGATTTTATTCAATGGGCCAAAGATAATGGCGTTCCTGTTGGGCCAGGGCGGGGTTCAGGTGCAGGTTCCATTGTGGCCTATGCATTAAGAATTACTGATTTAGACCCAATTGAATTTGACTTACTGTTTGAACGATTTTTAAATCCTGAACGGGTTTCTATGCCGGATTTCGATGTCGATTTCTGCATGGAAGGGCGGGATCGAGTGATCGACTACGTTGGCGAACGCTATGGTCGCGACAAAGTGTCGCAAATTATTACCTACGGTAGTATGGCGGCAAAAGCGGTTATCAGGGATGTAGGCCGTGTGTTAGGACACCCCTATGGTTTTGTTGATCGTTTGGCAAAAGCAATACCTTTTGAAATAGGCATGACCTTAACGAAGGCACTAGAAGAAAGCCCTGATTTACTTAGCGCCTACAAAGAAGAAGATGAAGTCAGAGAGCTGGTTGATCTGGCGATGAAGTTAGAAGGTATTGCTAGAAACGCGGGAAAACACGCGGGTGGCGTGGTTATTTCACCCAGTAAGTTAACCGACTTTTCACCCTTATATTGTGAGCAAGGCGGTAGTAACTTAGTGACCCAATTTGATAAAGATGATATCGAAGCGGTAGGCTTAGTTAAGTTTGACTTTCTGGGCTTGCGTACACTTACAATTATTGATTGGGCGTTACAAAATATTAACCGGCGTCGGGCGGCAAAAGGTGAAGAAGCGGTTAATATTGATCTGTTGCCGAGGGATGATGAAAAGACGTATACCTTATTAAAAAATTACGCGACAACTGCCGTTTTTCAGCTTGAGTCTAGGGGTATGAAGGACTTGATTCGACGCTTGCGACCGGATTCGTTTGAAGACGTCATCGCCTTAGTGGCACTCTTTAGGCCAGGCCCTTTGCAATCAGGCATGGTTGACGACTACATCAACGTAAAACACGGCCGAATTAAAGCAGAATATGCACATCCCACCTTAATTCCCATTCTACAGCCGACTAATGGGGTTATTTTATATCAAGAACAAGTGATGCAAATTGCACAGGATTTGGCGGGGTATAGTTTAGGCTCGGCGGATTTATTGCGTCGCGCTATGGGTAAGAAAAAACCTGAAGAAATGGCAAAACAGCGTGAAATGTTTACTAAAGGCGCAGTAGCCAACAAGGTAGACATTAATACCGCGACCTATATCTTCGATTTAATGGAAAAATTTGCCGGCTACGGGTTTAACAAATCTCATTCAGCTGCGTATGCGTTGATCGCCTATCAAACAGCCTGGCTGAAGGCACATTATCCTTCTGAGTTTATGGCCGCGGTGTTGTCGTCCGATATGGACAATACCGATAAAGTGGTGATGTTTATCGACGAATGCCGCGAAATGGGACTGGACATTTTACCGCCCGATGTAAATAGTTCAGAGTACCGTTTTACCAGTAATGATGAGGGTCAAATTATTTATGGCTTGGGTGCAATAAAAGGTGTTGGTGAGGCAGCCATAGAATCCATTATTGAACAACGAGTAACAAAGGGACCATACACTAGCCATGAAGATTTAGCGCATCGTATTGACTTAAGAAAGGCTAATCGTCGTGTACAAGAAGCGTTGATTAGATCAGGGGCTCTAGATTGTTTTGGCGTGGACCGGGCTAACTTAATGCAGCAGCTTAATGGGGTGTTGCAAATGGCTGAGCAACATAATAAGAGCGATGTGGTCGGTCAAAATGATTTGTTTGGCTTGGCAATAGTCGAGCCTCAACGCGATAGTAATGAATCGAATGTAGCGCCTTGGTCTGAGCATGAACGCCTGAAAGCTGAAAAGGTAACCCTTGGCCTATATTTGACAGGGCATCCGTTTGACGCAGTTAAAGATGAGCTGACACCAGTGGTGTCGGGCAAATTGGCTACGCTGTTAGAGATGGAGCTAGGTGGGCAAAGGAGTACGGGCCAATATCGCCGTGCTAAGGGCAAGCCGGTAACCATTGCCGGACTGGTGCTTGAGGTGCGAACTAGGCCAACTAAAAGTGGTTCAAAAATCGCTACGGTTATATTAGACGACGGTAGTGCTAGGCTCGAAGCGGTTGCTTATAGTGAAACCTATGATAAATATATGGAATGTCTGCTTACTGACCACATTGTGGTAATCGAAGGGGGCTTGTCGTTTGACGATTTCGCCGGTCAAAACCGGGTAAGTATCGAATCGGTGATGACGGTAGAGCAAGCACGTGAACGGTTTGCTAAAGATATAGTGATTGAACTGACTCCCGATATTGAGGATCAGCAACAAAAAATACAGCAATTACACGCGTTGTTCAGCAAGCACCTGGGTGGCACCTGCGCAATTAAGATAAAAGTCCAATTAGCGGGTGCGTCATCAGTGTTACGCTTACCTGAGAAGTGGTGTGTTTCTCCTGCTGATGACTTAATCGACGGGCTGAAAAAAACATTCCCTGAACAACAAACTTTTATACGATATTGAATACTGCTAGCTGATTGAGCTAAGTCACGATAAAATAACCCTATGAACTTAA
This sequence comes from Cycloclasticus sp., assembly GCA_018066825.1. Lineage (GTDB taxonomy): Bacteria > Pseudomonadota > Gammaproteobacteria > Methylococcales > Cycloclasticaceae > Cycloclasticus. The sequence goes on along the minus strand of JAGPVU010000131.1, from coordinate 2,477 downwards.
ATTATTTAGATTTTGAACAGCCCATCGTTGAACTTGAAGAAAAGCTTGAAGAGCTTAGGCGAGTAGGGACCGATAATGAGATTGATATCCAAAAGGAGATTGATCGACTACAAGAAAAAAGTTTAACCCTTACCGAGTCGATTTTTTCTAAGCTCAGTGACTGGCAGATTTCAAAATTATCACGACACCCCAAGCGACCTTACTCACTAGACTATATCGATGGTGTGTTAGACGGTTTTGTCGAGCTACATGGCGACAGACATTACGCGGATGATGCGGCGATAGTTGGTGGTTTAGCGCGGCTTGATGGCGTACCGGTGATGGTAATTGGGCATCAAAAAGGGCGCGATACCAAAGAAAAATTAAAACGTAATTTCGGCATGCCCCGACCAGAAGGCTATCGTAAAGCCTTGCGACTGATGCAACTGGCAGAACGATTTAATTTGCCGATTATTACCTTTATTGATACGCCAGGGGCCTACCCCGGGATCGGTGCTGAAGAGCGTGGACAAAGTGAAGCGATCGCGAGAAACTTATTTGAAATGTCTAAATTAAGGACGCCAATTATCAGTATCGTCATTGGTGAGGGTGGTTCTGGCGGAGCGTTGGCGCTGGGCGTTTGTGATCGCCTGTTTTTACTGAAATACAGTACTTACTCGGTTATTTCCCCTGAAGGCTGTGCCTCGATTTTATGGAAAAGTGCAGAAAAAGCGGCGCAAGCTGCAGAAGCCATGGCCATCACCTCGAGTAAGTTATTGGCGCACGGCTTGATTGACGGAATTATTGACGAACCTTTAGGTGGGGCACATAGGGATTTAGCGTTTATGAAGAAACAAATCAAACAAACGCTATCAAAAGAAGTTGACATGCTGCGCGGGCTATCGATGGATGATTTGTTAGCTAAACGCTATGCGCGATTGATGAGTTACGGTCAATTTACCGAAGCCTGATTTTCACCCAGACATGATGAGTTTAAGGGCTAATGCACTTATGTTCATCAGGCGATTATTGTGACTGATCTCGTTAATAGCGTTGAACAACTGATTGCACCCATCAAGGGTGTCAAGACAGTTGTTGTTGCTTATAGCGGGGGTGTTGATTCACACGTTCTCTTGCATAGCTGTGCAAAGTTAAGCGATAGGTTCAAGTCGATACAATTTAAAGCAATATACATCGACCATGGCTTACATAAAGACTCTAAACAGTGGTCAAGTCATTGCCAACAGATAAGTACTGATTTAAGCATAGAGTTCACCTCAATCAAGGTTGATGCTTCGGATATATCAGGGGAAGGGCCAGAACAAGCGGCTAGGCATGCGCGGTATGAGGCCTTGCAAACTGTTATTGACGATGCAAGCTTGCTAATGACAGCGCAGCATCAAGATGATCAAGCTGAAACCTTAATGCTCCAGTTATTGAGAGGCTCAGGCATAAAAGGCTTGGCTGCGATGCCGTTGTTAGCGCGTTTTGGTGCTGGACAGATAGCACGGCCCTTTCTCGATCACTCAAAACAATCGATTTTAGATTACGCTAAAAAAAACCATTTAGACTGGATTGAAGACCCAAGTAATTTAGACACCTCATTAAATAGAAACTACCTAAGGCAACAGGTCATTCCGTTAATTAAACAACGCTGGCCAGCGTTTGCTAAAACTACTTCGAGAACAGCCTTGCACTGTGCCGAAGCCGACTCGGTGCTAGCCGATTGTTTAAGTGTTTATGGCGCAGAGTTAAGCGCTGAGACGTTTGATTGCTGTTCAATTAAAGCCTTAAGTGGGCCTGCGCAACGTCTTGTGCTACGGGAGTGGCTTGCTCTAAATGAGTTGAAACTGCCTTCTCAGAAAGTGCTGGGGCAAATTCAAGCGATGTTGTCCTCACCTTCGACAAAGGCCGCTTGCGTGACGTGGGGTGAGCATCAGATAAGATGCTTTGCTGACACACTGTATGTCTGTCAGCAATCGCAAGACCTAACACGGTTTGCGCCCATTAACTGGCAAGGTGGCCGGGTTAATTTAGTGGGTAACTTAGGCTCGTTGCAAATAACAAAAGCCCTGACTGCCGGGATAAGCCAAGCTAAGTGGGATGCGGCTGCCAACATCAGTGTGCGCTCAAGGGTAGATGGGGAGCGTATTAAGCTAGCTAATAGAAAAGGTAGTAAAAAAATAAAACAACTGTATCAAGAAGCTAAGGTTTTACCTTGGTTGCGAGATATTGTGCCGTTAATCTATATTGACGACAAGCTGGCGGCGGTGGCGGATCTCTGGCTAGCAGAAGAATTCACAGCGGAACCAAGCGAAATGGCTTATCAAATTGATTGGGTGCACCCAGATCTTCGTATTCTATAAACGACGATACAACAGTTGTTTGCTTTTTTGTGGTCAGCGGCTAATGCCTTTAGCGGCTATTCACGTATAATGCTCAACATTCATCTTTATAACGGCATAGGTTTGTATGGCTAAGTTTATTTTTATTACCGG
>JAGPVU010000116.1 GCA_018066825.1 Cycloclasticus sp. | reverse complement strand
TTAAGCGCGCCCACACGGCCGTCTTCGCTATTAGCCGGGCCTGAAAACACCTTGAACTCGACCGCTTGCATTAAATCACCAACGTCGGTCAGCAACAACGGGTTACGCAAATCGGGGCGGTCGGTACCGTATAATTCCATCGCCTTCGCATAGCTTATCTGGGGAAACTGCTCGGGCAACTGCACATCGATCACTTCATTAAACAAGCGGCGAATCATGCCTTCCATCAGACCCATAATTTGATGCTCATCTAAGAACGAAGTCTCGATATCTAATTGGGTAAACTCTGGTTGGCGATCTGCACGCAAGTCTTCATCACGGAAACAACGCACCACTTGATAATAACGATCCATGCCGGCGATCATTAATAGCTGCTTAAATAGCTGGGGTGACTGAGGCAAGGCGAAAAAGCTGTTTTGATGGGTACGACTTGGCACGAGATAATCACGCGCGCCTTCTGGCGTTGCCTTGGTTAAAAACGGCGTTTCAATCTCATAAAAGCCTTCGTCTTCTAAGAAACGACGGAGGTTTAAGGTGACATCGCGACGCAGGCGAATTTTTTGCAACATCTCAGGGCGACGCAAGTCGATATAACGGTAACGTAAGCGTGTTTCCTCATTAACCTCAATATCACCGTCAACCTGAATAGGCGGCGTTTCAGAGTGATTAAGAATTTCTAGTTCTAAGCCCAGCACCTCGATCTTCCCTGTCTTCATCTTGGCATTGATGGTGCCATCGGGTCGAGCGCGTACGCGCCCACGAAGTTTTATTACATACTCGCTACGGATGCTTTCAGCCACGGCAAAAGAGTCCGCCCTGTCGGGGTCATACACTACCTGAACAATACCTTCTCGGTCGCGTAAATCTATAAAAATAACGCCGCCATGATCGCGTCTTTTGTGCACCCACCCGCATAACTCAACTTCTTGATCTAAATGGGTTTCGTTTATTTCGCCGCAATAATGGCTTCGCATAGTTTAATCCTTAGTCGTATTAATGAGTTAGCCGCTTATTTGCCGCTGCTTGATGTTTTTTTCTCGGTGGACGCTTTTCCGGTGTTTTTGGAAGAGCCCTCCGCCAAGTTCTTTTTATTACCGCTTTTAAAGTCGGTTTCGTACCAACCTTGACCCTTTAACCTAAAGCCAGACGCAGACATTAATTTAATGAGTGTTTCTTTGCCACATTCGGGACAAGTTGTTAAGGCCTCGTCGCTGATTTTACGCAACACTTCACAACGATGATCGCACGCTTTACATTGATATTCATAAATAGGCATATCGCTCACTTCACTCCAAATCAAAATATTGAATTATATTGACGCCCACGATAGACGCCCTTTTCAAAGAACTGAGTATTTTCGATGATTTGCAAGGTCTATAGCAAGCAATGTATGTAAAATAAGGTCAATTTAATCAATTGTAAGCCTCGCTATCCGACCAATATGACCTCTAAACTCACTATTACAAAACCTGATGATTGGCATTTACACCTGCGCGACGGCGATGCGCTTAACACCACGGTAGCCTTTAGCGCCCGGCAGTTCCAGCGTGCCATTGTAATGCCTAATCTAGCTCAACCGATCATTAACACCGAACTCGCCCTCGCTTACCGGCAACGAATTTTGGACGCAAGGCCCAGTGGTAGTAGCTTTCAACCATTGATGACCCTGTATTTAACCGACAACACCAGCGCTGACGACATACACCAAGCCAGCCTAAGCGAACATATTTACGCAGCGAAACTGTACCCTGCTGGCGCCACCACTAATTCATCTAACGGCGTAACCGATATAAACCAGCTGACTGACGTTTTATACGCCATGCAAAAATATCACCTACCGTTACTCGTTCATGCTGAGGTAACCGACAGCGATATCGATATTTTTGATCGTGAACAGGTTTTTATTGATCGGCACTTAACCTTTATCCGACGGCAGTTCCCTGAATTACGCATTGTTTTAGAACATGCCACCACCCAACAAGCCATCGAGTTTGTCAACGCACACGATAACACTGCTGCGACATTAACTCCCCAACACCTGCTATTAAACCGCAACGACTTACTAGCCGGCGGTATCCGTCCGCATAATTACTGCCTACCTATTCTAAAGCGTGAAAGCCACCGACAAGCACTACTGCAAGCTGCAATAAGTGGCAGCCCTAAGTTTTTTCTAGGCACCGATAGTGCACCGCATACAATTCAAGCGAAAGAAACTGCCTGCGGCTGCGCGGGCTGTTTTACTGCACACGCTGCGATTGAACTGTACGCCGAGGTGTTTGAAAGCGAAAATGCACTGGATAAGTTGGAAGCGTTTAGCAGCTTTTATGGCGCTGACTTTTATCAATTGCCCCGTAATAAAGAAAAAATTACCTTGCTCAAAACCTCTTGGCAAGCACCAGCGTCTTATCCACTGAACGACCAAGCATTGGTGCCTTTTAGACAAGACATCGCCTTGCAATGGACCGTTCAAGCAAGCGATTAAGCATAACCTTTGCTCAAAAAAAGCCCCGATAACGGGGCTTTTTTTGTCTTACTCGTCGTCTAAATCTTCATCATCGAGCGGCGGGTTGCCGTCGTAAACCAAATATTCACGTCGCTGGAAGTAGCCACTACGAATAAATTCATAGGGGTTTAGAGAGGCTTTATCGATAATCTTTTTAGTACTA
>JAGPVU010000092.1 GCA_018066825.1 Cycloclasticus sp. | reverse complement strand
CGGGGCAATCACAACCTATTAATACCACCGCATGGTTGTCCTGCAAGCCGTTTTGCATAGCAAAATGCATACGCTCGCCTAGGTCATCGCCGTCTTGGTCGTGCAAGATCAGTGGATGGTCAATGGCTGCTCGTTTGAAATACGCGTGTTGTTGGTTCGGGTAACACCACAGTTCGGTTTGATAGTTGCTATGAGCAGCCAAGGTAAGGCTTTTTTCAAGCAGCTGTTTATAGACCTCGTACGCCCCTTCTGAACCTAAATCAGCGATTAAGCGGGTTTTAACTTGGCCTTTTACCGGGGCTTTTGCAAACACTTGTAGGCATTTTTTATTCATTGATGGGTATATCTCGCTAGATTTTAAGTCTATTTACGGTTTGTCGATTTTATCCTAATCGCTAATCACCTATACTAGTTAACTTAACAAAGCTTGGCCATTGAGATCAGCAAAACCGTTTTATAAGCATATGAATCAAGACTTAAACCAACTGCAGCCGTACCCGTTTGAAAAACTCGCTCAATTAAAAGACGGCGTTATACCGGCAGCCAATCTTGAACACATTGCTTTATCCGTGGGCGAACCGAAGCACCCGACACCTAAAATAATTACGGAAGCGCTGTTAGAGCATCTGAACACCTTGGGCCAATACCCAACGACTAAAGGTTTGGACGCATTACGCCAAAGCATCGCGCAATGGCTTATTCGTCGATTTCAACTTAATCCGCAACAGCTTGATTCTAATAGCCAAATCTTGCCGGTTAGTGGTACGCGTGAAGCGTTATTTTCCTTTGCCCAATGCGTCGTCGATAGAACACGCCCTGCATTAGTGTTAATGCCGAACCCTTTTTACCAAATATATGAAGGTGCCGCCTTGCTATCTGGCGCGCAGCCGTATTTCCTTAATTGTGATGAAAACAATGCCTACCTGCCCGATTACAGCAGCGTTAGTGATGCGGTGTGGTCAGGCTGTCAACTGCTATACCTCTGTAATCCAGGCAACCCAAGTGGCGCAACACACAGCGAGGCTCAACTTAAACAATTAATAGAACTTGCGCATCGGTTTGACTTTGTTATTGCCGCCGATGAATGTTATTCAGAAATTTATGCTGATGAAGGTAATAAACCACTGGGTTTATTAGAAGTAAGCGAACGTATGGGGAATCCAGGTTTTTCCCGCTGCGTGGTGTTTCATAGCCTATCCAAACGCTCCAATGCACCCGGGCTGCGTTCAGGTTTTGTCGCAGGTGATACTACCCTTTTAAAACAGTACTTTAGTTACCGTACCTATCACGGCTGCACCCTGTCTACACCAACGCAATACGCCAGCATAGCGGCGTGGAACGATGAAAGTCACGTGCAAACCAATCGCGAACTATACCGGCAAAAATTTAGCGATGTGCTCGCTATACTGGATGGTGATTTGGACGTTAAAGCGCCCGACGCCGGCTTCTATTTATGGGCCAAAACACCCGTGTCAGATACCGATTTTGCACGCCGCTTATTCGAACAACAACATATTACCGTGTTACCGGGTCAATACCTGTCGCGGGACACCACCAACGGCAACCCTGGGCTCAACCACATTCGTATGGCGCTGGTCGCGCCGGTAGACGAATGCATAGAGGCCGCACATAGAATTAAACGCTTTTTACAAACACTTTAAATTTAAAACCATAGGATAAAAAATGAATACCTTAGAAACCATTATTAACGACGCCTTTGATAACCGTGCAGACTTTGACTCTAAAACTGTTTCAGCTGAAATTCGCAGCGCCGTTGAACAATCTTTAGCGCTATTAGATAGCGGCGAAGCACGTGTTGCGGAAAAGAAAGACGGCGAATGGGTGGTCAACCAGTGGCTGAAAAAAGCGGTGTTATTATCTTTTAAAATTAACGACAACCGGGTGATGGATTCCGATGTAAACCGTTACTACGACAAGGTTGAAACTAAATTTGCCAATTACACCGAAGCCGACTTTATTAAAGGCGGTATGCGTGCAGTCCCCGGTTCTGTTGTTCGTGCTGGCTCATATATAGCCCCCAATGTGGTGTTAATGCCCTCCTTCGTTAATATTGGCGCTTATGTTGATAGCGGCTCCATGGTTGATGGCTGGGCGACTGTAGGCTCTTGCGCACAAATCGGTAAAAACGTTCACCTTTCTGGCGGCGTGGGTATTGGTGGTGTATTAGAGCCGTTACAAGCTGGCCCAACTATTATTGAAGACAATTGTTTTATCGGCGCACGTTCAGAGGTGGTTGAAGGCGTGATCGTTGGTGAAGGCTCGGTTATATCTATGGGCGTTTACATTGGCCAAAGCACTAAAATTTATAACCGCATGACCGGTGAAACTAGCTATGGCCGCGTTCCTCCTTATTCTGTGGTTGTACCGGGTAACTTACCGTCAAAAGATGGTACGCACAGCTTGTACGCAGCGATTATTATTAAAACCGTTGATGAAAAAACGCGCAGCAAAACAGGCCTAAACGAGCTATTAAGGGATTAATATGTCTGTTGTGATGTATGGCATCAAAAACTGCGACACCATTAAGAAAGCTAAAAAATGGCTAGAGACTAATGGCGTCGAGTTTACTTTCCACGATTACCGTAAAGAGGGTTTAAGCGACGAATTACTCTCGTCGCTTGAGTCATCCTTAGGTTGGGAAGCGATGCTTAACAAACGCGGTACAACATGGCGTAAGCTAGCAGAAGAAACGAAAGACGCTATCAACAAAGAAACCGCTGTATTACTTATGCTAGAGAACCCTGCGATTATTAAGCGCCCTATTCTAGATAGCGGAAAAACGCTTGAACTGGGTTTTTCAGAGTCCGCTTACCAACAACTATTTAGCTTATGAGCAATACACTCGAACTGACCCAGGCATTACTAAAAAAAGTCTCGCTAACCCCAGAAGACGCTGGTTGTATGGACTTGATGGCCGATTACTTGCAGCAACGCGGCTTTAACATTGAATGGATGAATTTTGGCGACACCAAAAACCTGTGGGCGCGCCGTGGTACCAGCGCTCCGCTATTCGCCTTTGCCGGCCATACCGACGTGGTACCTACAGGTCCGTTAAGTGAATGGGATTCGCCGCCGTTTGAACCCACCATTAAAGATGGCTTGATATATGCCCGTGGCGCAGCCGATATGAAAGGCAGCCTCGCCGCTATGCTAACCGCCTGTGATGGCTTTATTGCTGCACACGACAACCATAAAGGCTCTATCGCATTCCTAATTACCAGTGATGAAGAAGGCCCTGCCACCGATGGCACAGTAAAAGTGATGCAAGCGTTGGATGCCCGTGGTGAGAAGATTGACTATTGCATTGTTGGCGAACCATCCAGCCATAAAACCTTTGGCGATATGGTTCGCGTAGGCCGTCGTGGTTCAATTAACGGTTATTTAACGCTTAACGGTAAACAAGGCCACGTTGCCTACCCCGAACTGGTAGAAAACCCTATTCACGCGCTCGCGCCTATTTTGGCTAATATCACTGCAGAACAGTGGGATGAAGGCAACGATTACTTTCCGCCAACCAGTTTCCAAATATCTAATATCAACGCCGGTACAGGGGTAGAAAATGTTGTTCCAGGTGAGTTAAAACTGGTCTTTAACTTACGTTTTTCAAGTGAACTAACGCCCGAGGTTATTAAAAGCCGCGTCACCCATATCATTGATCAACAATCCGACGATTACGAACTGGTTTGGAAGCTATCTGGCCTACCGTTTATCACCGAACGCGGTGATCTAACCAGCGCTGTTGAAAAAGCCATTATGGATGTAACCGGGCTAACAACTGAATTATCAACCGGCGGTGGCACATCCGATGGCCGCTTTATCGCGCCCTATGGTGTACAGGTGATCGAGTTAGGACCCATCAATGCAACCATCCATAAAATTAATGAGTGTGTCAGCATCGATGATTTGGATGCCTTATCGCTCACCTATCAAAAAGTTCTAGAAAATACATTACTTTAAGTTAATCCTTTAACCACTTGAATAATATGAAATATGATTACGATTTAATTTCCATTGGCGGCGGCAGTGGCGGCCTAGCCGGTGCTAATAGAGCCGCTTCTTACGGCGCTAAATGTGCAGTTATTGAACAAGCACGACTAGGTGGCACCTGCGTTAATGTGGGCTGCGTACCTAAAAAAGTCATGTGGTTTGCAGCAGCAACAGCGGATACCCTGCATTCAGCACAAAACTACGGTTTTGATATTTCCATCAATGGCTTTAACTGGAACGAGCTAAAGCATAAAAGAGACGCTTACATCGAGCGCTTAAACGGTATTTACGCTAATAACCTAAATAAAAACAAGGTCGAGCATATTCAAGGCAGCGCCTCATTTATTGATGCACACACGATTGAAGTGGCTGGTAAACACTACACCGCAGAACGCTTTTTAATCGCCACCGGCGGCCAACCCAGTATTCCAAATATTCCTGGTGCTCAATTCGGCATCAGCTCAGACGGTTTTTTTGAATTAGAGCAGCAACCTAAAAAAGTGGCCGTTATTGGTGCTGGTTTTATTGCGGTTGAATTAGCCGGCGTATTCCAAGCATTAGGCACGCAAGTCAGCTTAATAGTCAGGGGGGAACACGCGCTGCGGCAGTTTGACAGCATGCTAGGCCAACAACTGAGCAACGCCATGGCGCATCAAGGCATCAATATTGAAAACAACACCTCACCAACGGCAATTAAAAAGAACGCCCAAGGCAAACTCACTATTCATACCGATAACGGCGCCGTAGACGGTGAGTTTGACGAAATACTCTGGGCCATTGGTCGCCACGCTAATACCGAAGGATTAAACCTTGAAAGCGCAGGTATTCAAACCGATAAACGTGACTTTATCCCCACCGATGAATGGCAAAAAACGGCACAAGACAATATTTTTGCCGTTGGCGATGTCACCGGCAGGATCGCCCTAACCCCTGTTGCTATTGCTGCGGCACGGCGTTTAAGCGACCGTCTATTTAACGGCCAACACGATAGAAAACTTAATTACGAGCTAGTGCCCAGCGTTATCTTCTCGCACCCCCCTATCGGCACCATCGGGCTAACCGAACAGCAAGCCAATGAGCAATACGGCGATCAAGTAAAAATATACACATCCACCTTTAACCCCATGACACAAGCCTTATCAACCACAAAACAACCCACCACCATGAAACTGGTAACCGTGGGTAAAAATGAAAAAGTTGTCGGCTGCCACCTATTCGGCGAAAGTGCCGACGAAATACTTCAAGGCTTTGCCGTCGCCATTAAAATGGGCGCTACCAAAAAAGACTTTGACGATACCGTGGCCATACACCCCACCAATGCCGAAGAATTGGTCACGATGACATAAAGCTAGACGAGGAATATTACACCATAGACAAAGCGTTAAACGAGCGGTAACAGCTCTAATCCAATTTAGACCTAAAGCATGTGTTTATATCATCGTTATTGTAAGTCCCCTACTCCCCAAATAATGCCTGAACCCTTTCTACATTCACATGGCTTGTAAAACACCACTTAACGGACTTTTTACACCATCGGCACCCTGCTTTAAAACATGGGTATAAATCTCCGTTGTTTTAACATCTGCATGGCCTAATTGCGATTGTACTGTTCGGATATCAACGCCATTTTGCAACAAATGCGTGGCGAATGAATGACGGAGCGTGTGGCAACTAATAGTCTTTGTAATGCCAGCCGACTTCCCTGCTTGCTTAATCACCTTATTAATCATCGACTCATCAATATGATGACGGCGAATCAGGTTACTTTCAGGGTCTACACTTAAGCGCACAGAAGGAAATAAATATTGCCAAGCCAGCGTTTTATTAGCGCCATTATATTTTCGCTCCAATGCATTTGGCATCCAAACACCCGCATAATTCGGGTTTTGTAAATCATCATTCAGCAATAGCTCAACGCGCTTAATTTGTTGTTCAATTGCAGGCAATAACTCAACCGCTAACGTAGTGAAACGGTGCTTGAATCCCTTACCATTCCAAACACGAACCTGCTTCATACTTCTATCAACATCATTTACACGTAACCGCACAAGTTCCATACGCCTTAAGCCAGAACCATACAACATACCGATTACTAATTTATATTGTGGCGGTACTTGTTTTAACAACAACATCATTTCTTCTTGAGTCAAAACAACCGGCAACTTAGCCTGTCGTCTAGCGCGTTTAAAGTCCCCCATATCCTCAAAAGGTTGATCAAGGAACTTGTTGTATAGGTAAGCCAACGAATTTAAGGCGATTGCTTGTGTACTAGCTGAAACGTTCCGGTTTACCGCAAGATGTGTTAGAAAGCTTTTGACATCAGGCCCAGCCAACGTAGAAGGATGCTTTTTATCATTAAAATTGATGTAAGCTCGAATCCAAGTAATATACGTTTTAATCGTCCTTTTACTGTAATGTCGAGCCATCATGAAATCACTAATTTCATTTAAAAATGGAGACTTGTACATAAAATTCACCTATATAGTAAGCAAAGTGTAATATTACTTATCGATATGTAGGATTCAATCCTACATATTTACAAAATTAAATCGATTATATATTAATAATATATCTATTTTACAATAAGTTACATGTCGTGAATAAAAGTAATCAAATAAAACTATCGGGAATCCCGATAATATTGTTTTGTGGGATTCAATCCCATAAAACATACTGTTAGGCGTATTAAATAGATGAAAAGGATAATTCATAATTTAGTAATTTTATTAGCATCAATAGCTATATATTATATTTACATTGAAAATTATGCAGAAGTTCTGGCAGAGAAAACAGGGCAAGGTTTATTCTTAAATATTACTTTACTACCATTTATCTTTGGCGCAATAGCATGCTATTTGTTTCGTGGTTACAGTATAGTAAGAACACTACTGGTTGCTCTTATTCCTATAGTTGCATTATTCCCAATAGTAATGGGCGGCGGTGACCCAGCCAAACCAGGGTTAGAGCGTCTTGTGTATTTAACGCTTATTGTAAGTTTT
>JAGPVU010000064.1 GCA_018066825.1 Cycloclasticus sp. | reverse complement strand
GTAAAAAAGACATGATTAAAACCGGTGGAGAAAATGTGCCCTCGGTAAAAGTTGAGCGAGTAATAATGGCCCACCCTGCCGTTGCCGGTGTCACTGTTATTGGCTTGCCGCACCCACATTGGACAGAAGCGGTCACTGCCTTTGTCATTTTAAAGCCTGAATCAAATGCTGACGAAGACGAACTCATTCGCTTATGCAAGACTGAATTAGGTGGCTACGAAGTACCCAAACGCGTCGTTTTTGTCGACAGCATAGCCACCACCGCAACCGGTAAGTTTTTAAAAACAACACTTCGCGAGCAATACGTTAATTTATATGAAGGCAACGAATAGCTTCAATCACACTTAATTACAAAAACTCAGCATTAAGGAAAACGCATGTTAAATGTTACTCAATACGGCTTCACCTCGGAACACCAGCAAGTTTATGACATGGTGTACAAATATTCACGTGATGAGTTATACCCCTTGTCAGAAAAAATGGACAAGGACGACTGGTTTCCTGAACAAGCCTTCCGAGACATGGCAAAGGTCGGTTTGCTGGGCTTAACTGTACCCGAGCAATACGGCGGGCCGGGAATGGATTTATATGCCCAAGCCTTTGCTTGCGAAGCAATGAGCGTTTGGAATCACACCATGGCCGGCAATTACTTAGCCAGTGACAATTTATGCGTGAACAATATTTTACGCAATGCCAACGAGTTCTTAAAACAAAAATACTTACCTCGCCTATGTGATGGCTCAGCCATTGGCGCCTTGGGCTTAACCGAACCGGGTGCAGGTTCAGATGCGCTAGGCAGTATGGCAACAACCGCTAAACGCGAAGGCGATCATTATATTCTAAATGGCCGCAAGCTGTTTATCACCAACGGCCCCGTAGCCGACGTTTTGTTGGTTTATGCTAAAACAGCCCCTGAAAAAGGCGCCCACGGTATTTCCGCTTTTATTATAGAAAAAGGTTTCCCTGGCTTTTCGGTCGCGCAAAAACTGGTAAAAATGGGCTGGCGCGGGAGTGAAACTGGCGAATTGGTCTTTGATAACTGCAAAGTACCCGCAGAAAACCTGGTCGGCACAGAAAACACCGGTGTGGAAATTGTGATGAGTGGCCTAGATATCGAACGTGTGGTGCTATGCTCTCATGCCATCGGCATTTCACAGCGGGCGCTTGAAATTACTATTGATTACGCCAAGCAACGCCAGCAATTTAACAAGCCGATTGCTGCTTTTCAAATGGTCCAATCGATGATTGCCGATATGTACACAGACCTTGAACTAATGCGCTGTTTAACCTATCAATTATTAAAAGAAATCAAAGACCTTGAACAAGGCGGCGGTGGTCGGGGAGAAATTCATATGCGTTCAGCGGCGGCTGCGCTCCACGCCGGCCGAGGCTGTATGCGAATACTCGATCAAGGCGTTCAAATACACGGTGGTATGGGGTTTATGTGGGAGTCTGAAATCAATCGCTTATACCGCACCGGTAAAATTCTTGAAATTGGTGCGGGCACCAATGAAGTAAGAAAATTAATTATCGCTGGCGAGTTACTCAAATAAACCCATGGATACGATGCAACCTTACCTTCAAGCAAGCCGTTTTATCGATTGTGATTCGCCAGATGTACAAGCCTTTGCACAACGTGAAACAACTGGTGCAACCACTGATCGCGACAAAGCGATTCGCCTGTATTACGCGGTGCGTGATCAAATCCGTTACGACCCTTATAAGTTTTACCTAAACGAAGAGAATTTTAAAGCCAGCCATACATTGCAACAAGGTGCCAGCTACTGTATCCCTAAAGCGGTTTTACTCGCGGCTGCAGCGCGCGCTGTTGGCATCCCGGCGCAATTAGGCTTTGCTGACGTTAGAAACCACTTAAGCACCCAAAAATTGTTGGATTTATTAGAAACCGATGTGTTTATTTGGCACGGTTATACGCTCCTATACATTAACGGTCGTTGGGTTAAGGCCACACCTGCTTTTAATATCGACATGTGCCAACGCTTTGGCGTTAAGCCACTCGAGTTTGATGGTGAAAACGACTCGTTTATGCACGCCTATAATCAGCAAAATGAAAAACACATGGAGTATTTAACCGACCACGGTTCTTTCGATGACCTTCCTTACCAGCAAATCGTACAAGCCATTCAGCAAAGCTACCCTAAGTTTTGTGCGATACTTAAACAACAGGCCATTGAAAAAGATTACAATTTTGATACCGAAAAAATGTCTGTTTAATCAGGCTAAACACACCCTATTCCACCCTAACACTGTAGAAAACTGATGCCCTTACCTGATAGCAATATTAAGAGAGAACATATCCATACCCGCCAAGTTACTTGCACGGGGTATAGACGCGAAGATGGCCTATGGGATGTCGATGCGCAAATCAAAGACACTAAAACCTATACCGTTGAAAACAATCATCGCGGCCCGATTAAACCGGGCGTACCTATTCATGAAATGTGGCTTCGTTTAACAGTCGATGTCGACCTTCTCGTTCACGACTGTATTGCGGTAACAGATCACTCGCCTTATGCTTGTTGTCCTGACATCACACCTATTTTTAAACGCTTAATCGGTGAAAAAATCGCCCCCGGTTGGACACGCCGAGTTAAAGAATTGGTGGCCGGTGTACAAGGCTGCACCCACCTTGCAGACTTGGTTGGACCAGCAACCACCACCATTTATCAAAGCATGGCAGGCATAACCAAGGGAAAAACAGATGCAGAAAAGTCAAAACCGTTCTATATTAACGGTTGTCACGCTTGGGTGAGCGATGGGCAACAGGTACTAGATTTTCACCCAACATACTACACAGGAAAGAAAACTAAATAATAACAATGAGGAGAACTAAATGAATACTACATTATATGCACTAACAGGATTCGCAGGCTGGACATTACTACTGACTTTTGCACTCGTCAATATGCGGATGTACCATGCATTTTTCAGTGCTGATAAAATTGCTTTAAATAAATTTGCACCTGACGGTGCTGATGTACAAGGCTTTGGGCAAAGACTCACTCGGGCACACTTAAATTGTATTGAAATGCTGCCGGCTTTCGCTGCCTTAGTTATTGTTGCGGCCTTATCAAGTCAATTAGCCATTATGGAAGCAACAGTCATGTATGTGCTCTATGCACGTATTGCTCAATCTGTGGTACATATGATCTCAACCAGCATGGTTGCTGTACTCATTCGCGCAACATTGTGGACAGTACAGTTAGCTCTTTTGATTTACTATGCGTATCAATTGATCATGCCTATGTTCGCTTAGACAGAAACACCAGCAATAAAAAAGGCGCCCTTGTGGCGCCTTTTTTATTGCTTAACTATTTGACCATAGATCTAATTAAATTGACGACATTAAGCCCCAAACGAAAAAGCAGATAACTTAAACTACTAAGCCAAGTAAACATGACTAACCAATAGGCTAAACGAAAGGCAATATTAGAAAATTCCATACTCAAATTAACCAAACTCGGGTCTTGGCTCGGTAAGAACATAAACGGTGCTATCCCATTCGCTATTAATGCCCATTGGAAGCGTCGATCAAAAACCTCTTTGACTAATCTAGAACGTGAGTACAGCCAAAGGCTAACGCCAATGACAAAAAATGCCGGATAAAAAATCACATAAATAACAATAGACGCCGGAATAATATTCTCACTGGACTGCGCCATTTGGTGCCACGCTGTGTCTTGATGTGCTAAAAAACCACCTGATACCAACACGAACACCGTAAAGACCAACAAACCCAGCATCATAAACATCGATTGCTTGATCTGCCGCTTTGCACTACCGTCAACCAAGGTATTGAGTGTTGATTTTCGAAGTGACAAATAGGCAATAAGGCCTAACGCTATATAAAAAATAGCGATATAAATCGCGTTATCTTGATGTATTTCAAACACACAAACTCCTTACGTAATCAGGGACAAAAAAAATGGTTGTTAAGACGTATTATCCTAACAACCATTTTTACACGTGACTAAGAATTTAGCCAATCATGCTATACCCACCACTAACACTCAGTACTTGACCGGTAACATGACCAGAAGCCGCATTCGATGCCATAAACAATACGGCATTCGCTAAATCATTTGGACGGCCTACTTTTTTCAACGGTAAGGCATTAGCGATCGCTGCAAACTGTTCTTCAGTAAACATCGAATCTTTCTTCGCCCACATGCTGGTTGCGCCTACTTCATCATCTTCTTCAGGGATCGTTACACCAGGGCAAACCGCATTACAACGAATACCGAAACGTCCATTTTCTCTAGCCAATGATTTCATCAAACTATTAATACCCGCTTTTAGCGCGCCGTACACCGCTTCACGTGGCTCACCTTGACGACTTGCATCTGAACTGAGTGATACGATAGATCCTTTGGTTTTATTTTTCAGCATCACTTCTAGAACCGAATGGGTACAATTTAAGTTGCTTGTAAAGTTGAGTGCAATCAATTTTTGCCATAATTCGGGAGTTGTTTGAGTGAAAAACATCAAATCAT
>JAGPVU010000058.1 GCA_018066825.1 Cycloclasticus sp. | reverse complement strand
ACACACTGTTAGATGAGCAACCAAAAATTACTATTACAACCAAACCGATTACTAAATTTTTCGTTTTATGCAATATTGGATATTTGGGGTCAGAGTAAAAACTCTCGGTTATTTGGCGATCCATCGTGTTCCTCCTTGAACAAAATTTCTTATTGAATTAAACGATACTATAACGGATATCAGGCGTATCGGGAGTTTTTACTCTGCCCCCCAAATATCCGTAACTTTTTCGTAACTTTTTCGTAACTATTTCGTAACTATTTCGTAACTATTTCGACTTAAAGGGCGTTAATGGCAAGTTTAATTGATTTCACTTTACACAAAAAAAGCTCCAACCCTTTTATATAAATGGGTTAGAGCTTAATGATAAGTTTTGGCAAAAACTGTATTGGTGCCGAGAGCGGGACTTGAACCCGCACGTCCATAAGGACACTACCCCCTCAAGATAGCGTGTCTACCAATTCCACCACCTCGGCTTTTAGTTTATTCGGGGACTGGAATGTCGCTGGGAACCATTCCTTTAGCCTCGGATGTTGTTTGATTGCTTGACGGTACCGCTAAGCCATTAATTAAATCGGCAGGATTTGAGTCGACTGCAAGAGGTTTTTGGTTATTGGACAATCTGTCAACAAGGTCGTCAGGGGCTGCTCTATTACCGCCTATATAAGCCAAGGTCAAACTGGTAATAAAAAAAGCTGTTGCCAAAATGGCGGTTGAGCGTGTTAAGAACGAGCCCGATCCTTTTGAGCCAAATACTGTACCAGACGCACCGCTACCAAAAGCTGCACCTGCATCCGCACCTTTACCGTGTTGAATTAAAATTAAGCCCACCATTAGCACTGCTACTAAAACGTGAACCGATAAAACAATAGCAAACAAACTCATAAATATATCCTTTTATGCCTTTTGGCAAATTGAAATAAAGGCCCTGGCATCTAATGATGCGCCGCCGATCAAACCACCGTCAATATCCTGTTGTGCAAACAATGACGCTGCGTTATTTGCATTAACACTTCCACCGTACAAAATTCTGATTTTATCAGCTATTGATTCGGCTTTATTTTTTATTAATTCACGAATAAAAGCGTGAACTTCTTGTGCATCCTCAGGTGATGCCGTCATCCCAGTGCCTATCGCCCATACGGGCTCATACGCCAGCACCAACTTGTTTAAGTCGACATCTCGGTTGGCTAATAGACTTTGCAATTGCCCGTCTATGACTTTAAATCTATCGCCTGACTTATATTCGGCCTCGGTCTCTCCAACACAATAAATCGGCATTAAACCCGCCTTTTGTGCCGCTATTACTTTTAAAACCAGTGCCTCGTTCTTTTCAGAAAATAACTGTCGTCTCTCAGAATGCCCCACTAATACCCAGTGGCACTCAAACTCTACCAACATGTCTGCGGACACCTCACCGGTATAAGCCCCTGATTTAAATTCTGACAGCGTTTGTGCGCCAGTTTTTAATTTTGAAGCCCCAAGTACCCGTCTGGCCAAATCAATATAGACAAATGGAACACAGACACCGATCTCGGCGGTGATTTTATCATTAATAGCACCGTCTATTGTATGTAATAGTTCACTGCTTTGCTGAAGTGAACCATTCATTTTCCAGTTTCCAATAACAAGTGCTTGCCGCATAATGGTTCTCACACTAAAAAACGAGCAAGGTTAGCGAGTATTAAGTAAGAAATCAATATTAATCCAATTTAAGGGGGGTTAATTAATGATGGAGTAGTTGTTCAACCGTTTTACTTAACTCGAGCGCTAAGGACTCAACCAAATCTAAATCTTCGCCTTCAACCATAACCCTAACCAGTGGTTCGGTACCTGACGGTCTTAACAACACCCTACCCGTTCCATCCAACTTGGCTTCAATCACTGCTACGGATTTTTTGATGTCTTCGGTTAAGATAAAGCGACCACTGCCATTTAGGCTGACATTGATCATACATTGCGGGTATTTTTGAATGTCCTTTTTTAGTTCGTGTAAGGATGCAGATTGACGCGACATCGCTTCCAGTACTTGTAGCGCTGCAATAATACCATCTCCTGTCGTCGTTCTATCGGCACAAATAATATGCCCTGAACCTTCGCCACCGAGGATGGCACCCGATTCGTTCATTAACTGAATCACGTGTCGATCACCGACTGCTGAGCGCAACAAGGTGATATCAAGCCTATTCAAGGCGTGTTCCACACCTAAGTTAGTCATTTGTGTACCCACAACTGAACCGCCCAGATAACCCTTATCTAAACGGGTTTTTGCAATGATATACAGAATTTCATCACCATCGAGCACTTCGCCTAGGTGATCAACCATTATCAAGCGATCACCGTCACCATCTAAAGCCACACCAAAGTCCGCCTGATGCAATAATACAGCCTCTTGTAGCGCCTTAGGCTGAGTGGCACCACAATTGTGATTAATATTTATGCCGTTGGGTTCTGCGCCAATTTTGATTACTGTTGCGCCAAGCTCTTCAAATACGAACGGGGCAATGTGATAGGTAGCGCCATGTGCACAATCAACAACCATCGTCATCCCTGATAGTTCCATCATGGGTGGGATAGAGCTTTTACAGAACTCAATGTAGCGTACTGCAGCGTCGTCTATTCGACTTGCTTTGCCTAATTCAGATGAATCAACCACCACGAGTGGTTCAGCTAATTTCTGTTCAATGGCGTATTCAATTTCATCGGGTAACTTTTTACCTTCACTGGAAAAAAACTTGATGCCATTGTCATAATGCGGGTTATGCGATGCGCTGATAACGATACCCGCATTGGCGCGTAATGTTCGAATCAAATAAGCAATACCGGGCGTTGGCATCGGCCCGATTAATTGAACGTCTGCACCTGCGGCAACTAAGCCCGCTTCGAGTGCAGACTCAAACATATACCCAGATTTACGGGTATCTTTGCCAATAACAATTTTGCATCGACCATGCTCTGCGAATACCTTGCCCGCAGCCCAACCAAGCTTCAGCATAAATTCTGGCGTTATTGCACCCTTGCCAACTTCCCCTCTAATGCCATCTGTTCCAAAGTATTTTTTTGTCATTTTATTCTCACGTTGCGTTTTTAACCGCCTGATAAATCATTAACGCTTCGGCTGTTTCTGCCACGTCATGCACACGTACAATTAATGCCCCTTTGATCACCGCCAACAGTGCCGCAGTAACGCTAGCAGCCGCTCTATCGCCCACGTCTTTGTCTAATAACGCCCCCAACATAGATTTGCGTGATAAACCGGCTAAAATTGGCAGTCGGTAGTTTGCAAACTCGTTTAAGCGCGACAACAAGGTTAAGTTGTGTTGTAAGGTTTTACCAAAACCAAATCCCGGGTCTAGAATAATGTTATCACGCCTAATGCCCTGTGATACACAGGCGGCAATTCGTTCATCGAAAAAGGCTTTAACCTCATCGACCACATCAACATAATCAGGTTTGAGTTGCATTGTCTGCGGTTTCTCTTGCATATGCATTAGACAGACAGGAACCTGTAGCAAAGCAGCCATTTCAATGGCCCCAGGCTGTCTTAACGCATACACATCATTAATAATATTTGCCCCTGCAGCGATGGCTTGAGCCACTACCTGGGGTTTACTGCTGTCGATAGAGAGTACAACATTTGATTTTTTACGAATCGCTTCAATCACCGGAATAACCCGGCTCAACTCCTGATCAACTGAAACCGGGTTGGCACCTGGGCGTGTCGACTCACCCCCAACATCAATGATAGATGCACCCTCTGACATCATACGAAGGGCCTGATCAGCCGCGTCTTCGGGGTTACTATAACGACCGCCGTCTGAAAAAGAGTCTGGGGTGATATTAAGAACCCCCATAATCAGGGGGCTCTTGGTGTCATTCAGTAGACGAGGTAACGCTAGCATAAGGTCAGGGTTGTTCAGCAGGACCACCGACCGTCGGTTTCTTTTTGTCTTTTTTTACAACGTCTTCTTCTTTTTTGGCATCTGCCACCTTACCTGACCCTGTATTATCCGCATCGTCTTCCCAATCTTTAGGCGGTTGAACAGTTTCACGTGCCATTAATTG
Source organism: Cycloclasticus sp. (assembly GCA_018066825.1). GTDB lineage: Bacteria > Pseudomonadota > Gammaproteobacteria > Methylococcales > Cycloclasticaceae > Cycloclasticus. Next base: position 1,903 of record JAGPVU010000058.1, on the reverse strand, counting down.
ATCAAGCTGATCGCTATCCAGTGTTTCATATTTAATTAATGCATCGGTCATGGCATGCAATATATCAATATTATCGTTTAATAACTTTTTAGCCCGCTCATAGTTACGGTTAATTAATGACAGCACTTCTTCGTTAATGGCTTGCGTGGTCTCATCCGAAATCATTTTCGTATTACCACCAGAATAACCCATCGCATTTTCATCTTGGCCGTAACTTAGGGGGCCTAATTTTTCTGAAAAACCCCATTGAGTTATCATATTTCTAGCGATTGACGAAGCACGTTCAATATCATTTGACGCGCCGGTTGTCACCGCTTCGGCGCCAAAAATTATTTCTTCTGCCAAGCGTCCACCGTACAAACTTGATAGCTGGCTTTCTAATTTACGTTTACTGATGCTGATATGATCGCGTTCTGGTAAAAACATGGTGACACCTAGCGCACGTCCACGTGGAATAATCGTTACCTTATAGACAGGGTCGTGTTCAGGAACCAGTCGACCAACAATTGCGTGTCCCGACTCATGATAAGCGGTACATCGTTTGTCCTCCTCAGTCATCACCATCGAACGACGTTCCGCACCCATCATCACTTTGTCTTTAGCGCTTTCCATGTCGCTCATATCAACCGTTTTTTTATTAGCCCGCGCTGCGAATAAAGCCGCTTCATTAACTAAGTTGGCCAAATCCGCACCCGAAAACCCGGGGGTGCCCCTAGCGATAATGGCCGGCTTAACGTTATCAGCAAGCGGAACCTTTTTCATATGTACTTTAAGGATTTGTTCACGCCCCCTGACATCAGGGAGTGGAACGACCACTTGCCGATCAAATCGACCCGGACGAAGCAGTGCAGGATCCAATACATCAGGACGGTTAGTCGCCGCAATCACGATGACACCTTCATTGCCAGAAAAACCATCCATTTCAACCAATAACTGATTTAGTGTTTGCTCACGTTCATCGTTACCACCGCCCATACCAATACCACGAGAGCGACCTACTGCATCAATTTCATCGATAAAGATAATGCAAGGCGCGCTCTTTTTAGCTTGCTCAAACATATCTCGGACACGTGACGCACCCACACCGACAAACATTTCTACAAAATCAGAGCCTGAAATACTAAAAAATGGCACTTTGGCTTCACCAGCAATCGCTTTAGCGAGCAATGTTTTACCCGTACCCGGCGATCCGGACATAAGAATGCCGCGGGGAATCAAACCACCCAATTTTTGAAATTTACTCGGGTCTTTTAGGAAATCGACCACTTCTGACACTTCTTCTTTGGCTTCTTGCACGCCAGCCACGTCATCAAAAGTCACTTTGATGTCATCTTCAGACAGTAATTTGGCTTTGCTTTTGCCAAACGACATCGCACCACGGCCACCCGCACCACCTCCGCCTTGCATCTGACGCATAAAGAAAATCCATACGCCTATTAGCAACAACATGGGAAACCAAGATATTAAGATAGACATCAGCATTGATTGCTGTTCTGGTTCTTTAGCGATAATTTCAACACCATTTTTCAACAGGTCATCCACCAAATGGATATCACCAGGACTACGCGTGGTAAAGCGATCACCAGTAGTGGTTTGGCCTACAATCGTTGGCCCATCGATAAATACTTTACTTATTTGTCCAGCGTTAACGGAGTTAATAAATTGAGAGTAACTTAATGCACTGCTGTTTTTTTGCTGTGATCCGCCAAAGTTATTAAACACAGACATCAACACAAAGGCTATAACAACCCACATTATTATGTTTTTAACCATCTCGTTCAAGGTAACGCTCCTAATAGTATATTTGTAATAGTGACCTGTACAGTGACTATTGTTAAGGCAATTCGTTCATTTTTAATATGGGGATAGGTTACTACAATTTCAAGCCTTTAGCCAAAAGGTA
>JAGPVU010000055.1 GCA_018066825.1 Cycloclasticus sp. | reverse complement strand
CGGGGGTTCAGGGGATCATTGTTCCCAAGGATAATGCCTGTCGATTAAACGCGACAGTGTGCAAGGTGGCCAGCGGCGCAGCGGAATTTTTACCGGTTTACCGGGTGACTAATTTAGCCCGTACACTTGGGTGGTTAAAAGCCGAAGGGGTGTGGTTAAGTGGTGCCGCGGGTGAGGCGCAAAAAGACGTTTTTAGTGCCGAGTTAACGGGGTCAGTTGCTATTGTGATGGGCGCAGAAGGTAAAGGTCTTCGGCAATTAACCAAACAGCAATGCGATCAATTAGTTAAAATCCCTATGGCGAACGACGTCGAGAGCCTAAATGTATCTGTTGCTGCGGGTGTCATTTTGTTCGAGGTTGTCAGGCAAAACCAAGTCAGCTCATAATTAATTATGTTACTAAGCAAAAGTTCAAATCCGTATGTCATCAATTAGTTACACGTTAAGAAAAAAAGATCTACTCGAGTTTAATGATTATCATGCTAGGCGGCATACTGATTATGGAAAAAACTTGTCTCGGCATAAGGTGTTGTGGCCGGGTGTTATTGTAATTTTAGCCTTATTTATTGTGCTATCGATTGGCAATGTGCTGATAGGTGCATTGTTAATGCTAGCGGCTTTTGCTTGGTCTTGGTTAGCGCCTAGGATGATTAGTAAAAGACTTCATCGGCATATTATTGAGCAATTGCCCGAAGCAGGAGTCAAAGCATCAATTGGGGATTATAGACTGACAGTGACACCAAGTGGCCTATTGGAAAACAATGCTCACGGTGAGAAGTTGATTAAGTGGAAGGAGATTCAGCGTGTCGAAACATTTAAACAGCACGCGTACTTTTACCTGTCTGAAGCCAGCGCGATTATCATCCCAAAAAAAATGATTGTTGAACAAGATGACTTTAACGCATTTCATGACGATGTTATCAAAGCAATAAAATCGTCATCCGAGAGCCTGGCTTGATTTGGTGAGACTAACCCTGTAGAATCGCGCGTTCGAAATCGTCAGTTTAGACGGTTTGTAATCCTTGCCTTATCTATTAGATAGAGAGGCTGCTAATCCATAAAGGAAAAAAATGAGACATTACGAAGTAGTTTTTTTGGTTCATCCGGACCAAAGTGCGCAGGTTCCTGCGATGATCGAGCGTTATTGCGCTGCCATTGAAGAAGGTAAGGGTAAAATACACCGCCTTGAAGACTGGGGTAGAAGACAGTTAGCGTATCCAATCAATAAAATTCATAAAGCGCACTATACGCTAATGAATATCGAGTGTGATCAGGCTGTTATCGACGAGTTAGAAAAATCGTTTCGATTTAATGATGCGGTAATTAGAAATATCATTATGCGTCGTGATCAAGCCGATACAGGCGTAACTCCCTTAGTTAAATCGAATGAAAAAGAATCGGCACCGTCAAAACCCGCTGCTGCTCCAGTAGTTGAAAAGGCCGCTGAAGAAACAACAGACAAGCCGAACGTTGATGAAGCAACAGAAGAGAAGGAATAGATATGGCATTTGATAAAGGTTTTAGACGCCCACGCTACTGTCGTTTTACTGCAGAAAATGTGAAAGAAATTGATTATAAAGATTTAGAAACACTGAAAGAATATATGACCGAAACAGGAAAAATTATTCCTGCTCGTGTAACTGGTGTTAAGGCAAAGTACCAACGCCAGTTAACGAGAGCCATAAAAAAAGCACGTTTTCTATCATTAATTCCATATTGCGACGCTCACGAGCGATAGTATTTTAGCGATTAACTATCGCAATTAGGTTGTGGTGATGAAAGCATTAGCGACGTTTATCATACAAGGGGGTCGTCAGGCCACGCTTGTAGTCGCAGTGATGGCGGTTTTATCTTTGTTGATGCCGCCATTAGTTATTATCAGTTCGGCGGCGCTGTGTTTAATAACACTACGAGAAGGCGCACTTGAGGGCGTAAAAGTTCTCATTGGTTCAACGGTAGCCACTGCGTTAATTGGTTATATTGCCTTGGCGACACCATTAATCGCGGCGACGTATCTATGTGTTATGTGGCTGCCCGTGTTTTTAGTTTCGCTGGTATTACGGCACACAAGGCAGATGAATGTCGCCATAGAATGTTTGGTTTTATTGGCGATGTTGGCGGTAATCAGTGTGTATGTATTTGTTGATAACCCAGCTGAACAATGGGCGTTAAGTATACAGGCGGTAATTGCTACACTGGGCGAGCAACAGGATATACTGGTCACCCAGAGCCAATTACAAGAAGGTTTGGCTTTTTGGTCAGCGTATATGACCGGAGTTGTGGTTGCAGGCACTATAACAAGTATAATGATAAGCTTGTTATTGGGTCGATGGTGGCAGGGATTGTTGTTTAACCCCGGCGGTTTTAACCAAGAGTTTACGAGTATTCGTTTGCAACCGCGAGATGCCTATGCTTTTGTTGTGTTAATTGTTTTAGCGCTGTTATTTAGCGGGCAATTAGCCGAATTGATGTGGAACCTAGACGTGCAGCTGGTGTTGTTGTTTTTGATAGTTGGGGTCTCGGTTGTTCATGTGATTATAAAAAACAGGGGAACTAGCCA
>JAGPVU010000048.1 GCA_018066825.1 Cycloclasticus sp. | reverse complement strand
CAAATGGTTTATAAGCACGCTATTTCTACCGTTGTGCCAGCACGTGCAGTCACAATCGCTCGTGCTGACGAGGACGTTTAACTATAATTTCCCCGTTTAAGTTGCTGTGTAAGCTTTGTAGGTTTAATGGAGTTATTTGATCGCCCCGACGCAGGGGAAAAAGCGTTAATCGTCCATTTATCCATTAATGAAAGCTTTTCTGAAGATAATTTAAACGAGTTTATACAATTGGTGAGGTCCGCCAATGTGGAACCTTTAATCAATATTAAAGGGGCTCGCCGTACCCCGGATGTAAGATATTTTGTCGGTAAAGGTAAGTTGGAAGAAGTACGTCAGCAACTGCACGATACCAGCGCCGACGTTGTGTTATTTAATCACAGCCTGAGTCCAAGCCAGCAACGCAATTTAGAACAGGAATTAGGGGTTCGGGTGTTGGATCGAACCAATTTGATCTTGGATATTTTTGCCCAACGTGCTCAATCGTTTGAGGGTAAGTTACAAGTAGAGTTGGCGCAATTAAACTATTTGTCCACGCGATTAATTAGGGGTTGGACCCACCTAGAAAGACAAAAAGGGGGTATTGGCTTACGAGGCCCCGGTGAAACCCAGTTAGAAACAGATCGGCGGTTAATTGCCCAGCGTATTCGACAAATTAAATCACGCTTAACAAAAGTGGGCAAACAGCGTGATCAAGGGCGACGCAGCAGGCAACGCGCCGATGTGCCTACAGTATCATTAGTGGGTTACACCAACGCAGGAAAATCAACCCTATTTAATACGCTTACTCACTCGTCGATCTATGCGGCTGATAAGCTGTTCGCCACCTTAGATCCGACACTTCGGCAGTTAAAACTACCTGATTACGGAGAGTTAGTGCTCGCTGATACGGTCGGTTTTATCCAAGATTTGCCGCATGAGTTAGTCGCGGCATTTAAATCGACATTACAAGAAACGATTGAAGCAGATTTACTGTTGCACGTTGTTGATAGTAGTAGCCCAAATCGTCACGAACAAATTCATGAGGTTAACAAAGTGTTAGCCGAGATCGGCGCAGATAAGATTCCTCAAATTATGGTGTATAACAAAATTGATCGTCTAGATTCTGTTAGTACCCATATCGATAAAGATGAAACGGGCCAAACTAAGTCAGTGTGGTTGTCAGCGGTTAAAGGCGAGGGAATAAATTTGTTATTGCAATGCTTGTCAACACAATGCCATAACGAAAATATTAGGATCACAATCACCTTGAACACGCAACAAGCTAAACTGAGGGCGCGTTTGTTCGAGCACGGACAAGTTCTTAACGAAGTGGTGCAAGAAAATGGAGATTGCAGCCTAGATATAAATATACCAGCCCGATTTGGCTATTTACTAGACGAAATAAAGCTACACAACGAAGACGGTGTGCATTAGTCCTTGCTTACAGGTCTTTAGCCACCTAAAATTCATCATTCATTAAAACAATTCAACTTTAGAGGTTTTAACTATGTCTTGGGATGACTCAGGTAACGACAAAAAGAAAGACCCATGGAGTGGCCGAAAAAAAGAACAAAGTCCTCCCGATTTAGATGAGGTTGTGCGCTCATTGCAAAACAAACTAGGCAGCCTATTTGGTGGTGGTTCGCCTAAAAAAGGCGGCTCAGAAGGCGCTGGTGGTCCATCCAGTTCAGGTTTTGTTGTGCTGGGCGTAGTGGCTGCTTTAATCTGGTTAGGTTCGGGCATCTATATCGTCGATGAAGGTAATCGAGGTGTCGTATTGCGTTTTGGTAAATACCACGAAAGTACTATGCCAGGGCCACATTGGCGTTTACCCGCACCCGTTGACACGGTGTCTATCGTAAACGTTGATCAACAGCGTTTTGTCGAAATTGGTTACCGTTCCGGCCGTGACCAGCAGGCAGCGAGTGGGGTGAAAAAAGAAGCGCTCATGCTAACCAAGGATGAAAACATCATTGATATTCGCTTAGCCGTGCAATACCGCATTAAAGATGCGGAAGATTACGTGTTTAACGTGCGCAACCCCGATTTAACCTTAAAAGACGCGACAGAAAGTGCGATCAGAGCGGTTATTGGCAAAAATAAGATGGACTTTGTGCTGACAGAAGGGCGAAGTGAAGTGGTGTCCAAAGTGCAAACGTCGTTGCAGGCTATGTTAGATGATTACGGCACCGGCATTATCATTTCATCGGTTAACTTGGTTGAGGCACAACCGCCAGAAGAAGTTCAAGGTGCCTTCTCAGATGCGATTAAAGCACGTGAAGATGAGCAGCGCTTTATCAACGAAGCCGAAGCTTATTCTAATGAAGTTGTGCCAAAGGCGAGAGGTGCAGCTTCACGTATTGTGCAAGAAGCGCAGGGTTATGATGAGCGAATTAGGGCCGAGGCGGATGGTGATGCGTCACGGTTTAGTCAATTGTTAGTAGAGTATAACAAAGCACCTGAAGTGACACGTAAACGGCTGTACCTTGAAACAATGGAAACGGTATTAGGTGCTTCTAATAAGGTTATTATGGACGTACAAGGCGGCAATAATTTGATGTACCTACCAATAGATAAACTAATGAAGTCTAATAACAATAAACCTGACACTACAGCAACAAATCGCTTTATTAATTCACCTGACAGTGGTGACAATGGTACTGGAGAGTTTAGTACCCGGGGTAGAGACAGAGACGTGAGGGGAAGATAATGACTAAAATGAATCCTATTGTATTATTTGTTATCGTTGGTGTTTTGTTTGTTGGCTCAATGTCGGTTTTTACCGTTGATCAGCGTGAAAAAGCAATGGTTTTTCGTCTGGGTGAAATTGTTCGAACGGACCTAGAACCTGGCTTGCACTTTAAAGCGCCGTTCATTAACAACGTTAGAAAATTTGACGGTCGCATTCAGACCTTAGACTCTCGTCCGGAACGGTTTCTAACCAGTGAAAAGAAAAACGTTATTGTTGACACTTACGTCAAGTGGCGAGTCTCAAACGTGAACGACTATTATCGCTCAGTAGGTGGTGATTCGAGCCAAGTCGAGACACGTTTGAATCAATTCGTAAAAGATGAAATTCGTGCGGCGTTTAGTAAACAAACGATCAAAGAACTGATTTCTGTCGGCCGTGATGTAACCCGTGACGACTTAATCGCCAATACCAATAAATTGGGTAAAGGTTTGGGGATCGATATTATCGACGTGCGTATTCAACGTATCGATTTGCCTGATGAAGTGAGTTCTTCGGTGTATAAAAGGATGGAGTCAGAGCGTGAGCGAGTTGCTCGTGAATTTAGATCACGTGGTAAAGAAGCGGCTGAAAGAATCCGTGCTGAAGCAGACAAGCAATCTGAAGTTATTTTAGCCAATGCGTACAAAGAATCTCAACAATTAAAAGGTCGAGGTGATGCGGTAGCGGCAGAAACCTATGCTGAAGCGTATAACAAAAATACAGAGTTTTTTGCCTTTTATCGTAGCTTAAGCGCGTACCGGAAAAGCATGGGCTCGGGTAATGATTTAATTGTCTTAGAACCGAAGTCTGACTTCTTTAAATACTTTAAGAACGAAGCTAAGCGCTAAACATTAAGAACGGGGGGGCATCATGGCGTGGCAAGACTTATTTTCAGCCCTTGCTTTGGTGTTAATTATAGAGGGCATTATGCCCTTTATAAGCCCTGATGCGCTTCGCAATACCTATAAACGAATTACTGAAATGGATGACCGAACCGTTCGAGCGTCCGGTTTAGTGAGCATGATGATAGGTGTTTTACTGTTAACTTTTGTGCGCTAACCGTACTGATACAACTATGACAAATAAAAACTCATGGATACTACCTGAAGGGATAGATGAACTCCACCCGGAAGAGGCGGCTCAGTTAGAAATAATTCGACGCGATCTGTTGGACTTATTTAAAACGTGGGGCTATCAATACGTGATACCGCCGATGGTTGAATACCTCGATGCACTACTAACGGGTACCGGTAGAGAGCTAGCACTGCAAACCTTTAAGTTAACCGATCAAATTAGCGGAAGAACGCTAGGTGTGCGTGCTGATATGACACCTCAAGTCGCTAGAATGGCGGGTAACCACCTTTATCAAGAGGCCCCCATTAGATTGTGTTACCTAGGTTCAGTGCTACAAGCGCGTGGTGCTAAGATTGAAAAATCACGTAGCCCGATCCAAGTCGGTGCAGAACTCTACGGCAGTCAACACGTTCACAGTGATGTCGAGATCATTCGTTTAATGCTAGAAACCTTGGCTATGTCGGGCGTGTTAGACGTACATTTGGATTTGGGCCATGTGGGTATTTTTCGCGGCTTGTCGAACAAAGCCGGATTGTCTGAAGAGCAAGAGGCTGAGCTATTCGAAGTGCTGCAACGTAAAGCGAGCGATGAATTGGGCGACTTATTGAACGCTTATCAATTAGATCAAGCTTGGCAAGCAGCGTTTAATCAGTTATTGAGTTTAAATGGCGATATCAGCGTACTTAATGAAGCGAGAAAACACCTGACTATTGGTGGTGATCAGGTGCTTAACGCGATCGATGAGTTAGAAACAGTAGCCGCCTTATTACAGACTAGCTATCCGGCATTGCCCTTGTATTTTGACCTTGCAGAACTGCGCTGTTACCAGTATCAAACAGGCATTGTATTTGCTGCTTTCGTGCCAGGTTTTGGTTTTGAAGTAGCGCGTGGCGGTCGCTATGATAGTTTAACCAAGCAACTCGATGCGGCCTTACCCGCTACCGGTTTTAGTGCAGATGTTAAAGTCTTGTCTCGCTTAAGTTCGCTGAACAACACAAGTCAACAAGATGTGATTTTGGCGCCTGACGAAGATGACGCCGACCTGCACGCAATGATCCGCCAATTACGAGCCTCAGGTCAAGTGGTTGTGCAGGCGCTCCCAGGTGATAAAAAACAACCAAACCACACAGCTGAAATTAAAAACCTTAAGGGTCAGTGGCAAATTACTTAATATAGTCGAGTTTTATGCTCGGTACATTTACATCAAAGATAGAGAAATAAAATGGGAAAAAATGTTGTCGTAATTGGCACTCAATGGGGTGACGAAGGCAAGGGTAAGTTAGTCGATTTGTTAACAGATGATGTGGCCGCAGTGGTTCGTTTTCAAGGCGGCCATAACGCTGGCCATACCTTGGTTATTGGTGATAAAAAAACCGTCTTACATTTAATACCATCAGGTATTTTGCGTGACGGGGTCAGTTGTCTAATTGGTAATGGGGTGGTGTTGTCGCCCGCTGCTTTATTAGATGAGATGGGTATACTCGAAAAGGCTGGTGTTAACTTAACGAATCGTTTAAAAATCAGTGAGGCTTGTCCACTTATTCTACCGGTACATATAGGCTTGGATTTGGCCAGAGAAAGTGCGCGCGGTAATAAAGCGATTGGTACAACCGGGCGTGGTATTGGGCCTGCGTATGAAGACAAGGTGGCAAGACGTGGCGTTCGCGCTGGCGATTTGCTCACACCTGGTATTTTCCGTGAAAAGCTTAACGAGTTATTGGACTATCACAACTTCGTATTAAAAAATTATTATCAGGCCCCTGAATATCAAGCTGAGCAGATGTTTAATGAACTAATGGCGCAAGCAGAAATAATTAAACCGATGTTAATCGACGTGGCGGATGTTTTGCATCAGCTGAATCGTGAAGGGGAAAATATTTTATTTGAAGGGGCGCAAGGAGCTTTGTTAGACATTGATCACGGTACCTACCCCTACGTTACATCATCTAATACTACCGCGGGCAGCTCAGCGACCGGTAGTGGCATGGGGCCGTGCGATATGGACTATGTGCTGGGTATTACTAAAGCCTATACCACCCGAGTAGGCAGTGGCCCATTCCCCACAGAGTTAAAAGACGAGGTGGGTCGATATTTGGGTGAAAAAGGCCATGAATTTGGTGCAACAACCGGACGTGAAAGGCGTTGCGGTTGGTTTGATGCGGTGTCACTGCGTCGTTCTGCAAGACTGAACAGTTTAACGGGTATTTGTCTAACCAAGCTCGACGTGATGGATGGTCTTGAGGAAGTTAAAATTTGTACCGCCTATAGGTTAAATGGTGAGTTGATCGATGTGCCACCCATTGGGGCTGAAAATTACGCCCAATGCGAACCTGTTTTCGAAACGATGCCGGGTTGGAAGGGGCAAACGGCTGGGCAAAAAACGTTGGATAAATTTCCAGCAGAGGCCTTAGCCTATATCAAACGTTTAGAAGTTTTAATTGAGGTGCCTATCGATATTATTTCTACAGGGCCTGAAAGAACCGAAACGGTTATTTTAAACAACCCATTCGGTTAACCTCCACGGGTATTTTTAACACATCAGCCCTATCGTTTTGTAGGGCTTTTTTTATTAATAAAAAAGCCCTTATGATTCAAATGGAATGGTTACCTCGCTAATAAGAAGAGAAAGCGCAGTTATTATTATTTGGAGGGTTTAGATGATAAAATTGATGAGTTAAAAAAATATATAAAGGTTTTTGAGGAGTGTTTGAAATGTCTACGATGGTGAATTATGAACAGACCAAAGCCAGCTTTAAGTTAGAGACACCAGATGATTACAACTTTGGCTTTGATGTTATCGATAAAAGAGCGTCGCAAGCGGATAAATTGGCATTCATTACAGTGGATGCAACGGCTAGTACAGTAACGCATTATCAATTCAGTGACCTATCTAAACTATCAAATCAATTTGCTAACGGCTTACTCAGTTTAGAAGTAAAAAAAGGCGAACTCGCCTTTGTGATGATCCCGCGCATAGCCGAATGGTACGCCGTTATGATCGGCTGTTGTAAACTGGGCGTTGTAACCATGCCAGGAACCAATTTACTGACGGCTAAGGATATCGAATACCGGGTTAATCGCTCTAAAGCGACGGTCGCAATCGTAACGTCAGAAAATGCCGACAAGGTGGATGCGATTAAGAAAAACTGTCCAACCTTACAAACGCTGATCGTCATCGGCGAGCGCAGAGTTGGTTGGCATACTTTTGATCAGTTAATATCCGGTGCAGATAAAACCTTAGAAAGATCAACACTTGAGAGCAGTAAAGCATCTGATTTAATGATGATCTATTTCACTTCAGGTACTACGGGTATGCCAAAAATGGTACCGCGTGATATGGCTTACGCACACGCCCACACGATCACGGGTGAATACTGGATGGACTT
>JAGPVU010000047.1 GCA_018066825.1 Cycloclasticus sp. | reverse complement strand
CTGACCTTGAATGCTCTGAAAAAAACCATCCATCGCTTGCTGATACATCACGTTACTGCACGGATGAGGGATATTAATGATATGTAACGGTAGCTGCGCCGCTTGTGCTTGTTGCTCCAACAGAGCAACTCGAACCGCGTGCATAGCGACACGCTGATGAGTTTGATTAATGGTTGTGACTAAACCTGCCAGCTCAATGGTGGGGTCTTGTTGTAATTGATACAGCGTCCACGCACTGTCTTTACCGCTGCTCCACGATAGTAAGGTGCGTTTTTTAATCACACTAGGCCAGCACCTTCCACAGACTTATCTACCACTGCGATACGTTGTTTAATATAGTCTGGCACAGGGGCTGACTTTTGTTGGATAAAGTCAAACCACACCATTACACCAACACTCTTGATGACCGGTTCATTCTCACCCTTACGGTAAATTTCCGCGATTAGCGTTGCACTGGAACGACCAATTTTGCCGACTCGAGAGCAGACCTCTAAGGTGGCCGGATAGTGCACTTGTTTTAAATAGCTACACTGCATGTCCGCCAATAACCAGCCCGCCTCCATTCCAACCACTAAGGGGTGCTGCATAACTTCATCACAATACGCGACGCGAGCCGATTCGAGGTAACGAATAAAATGTACATTATTGGTATGCCCAAATATATCCGACTCCCCCCATGCGACGTTAACTGGAAAGCTATGTGAAAAATCTTTTCTACTCATTCTTTACTCTCAAATAGGGTTGAGTGACGCTACAAAATAAATCATTTAGCTAATACCACGCTCAACTTCACCTCGTTTATTTAACACGCGCTTTACAATTTTACCGGCACCATTTTTAGGCAGTGCATCCAAAAAAACAACTTTTCTGGGCACTTCATAATTGCCTAGATGTTGACGACACCACGAACGAACGTCAACTGAACTGGCATCTGCACCTTCTTTTAAGACGATGTAGGCCACTGGTATTTCACCGTGCACATCGTCAACCTGACCGATAACGGCTGCTTCTAAAACCGGTGCATATTGGTACAGAACCTCTTCTATGATACGCGGATAGACATTCATTCCGTTAACAATCACCATGTCTTTTTTTCGGTCTAAAATACTAAAATAGCCATCATCGTCTTCTGTTCCTAAATCGCCGGTTAAGAACCAGTCTTGATAAAAGGATTCAGCCGTTGCTTCGGCTAATTTCCAGTAACCTTTCATGACACTGTTTCCCCTAACTGCAATTTCACCGATTTCACCGAGAGGCACTTCCTGGCCTGTCTCATTTAATATTTTCATTTCAACCCCAGGAACTGGCAGACCAACTGTACCGACTTTTCTAATACCACCAATTGGGTTAACACAAGTCACCGGTGAGCATTCAGTAGGGCCATCACCTTCATAGATCGCCACATTAAATGCTTTTTCAAAACGGTTAAGTATATCCACTGGCATCGACGCACCACCTGAAATACACATCCTGACTGAGCTAAAACGTGTCGCATTATCTGTTTTAAGGTTTAGCAACACGTTATACATACTGGGCACACCCAAAAACACAGTGGATTGAGTTTGTTCAATAACATTAAGCAACTTATCCGGCTCAAACTTGGGGATCGGCACAAAACAACAACCGCGCGTTAATGGGGTTAGCATACCCACAGTCGCTGCAAAGGCATGAAACATGGGTAACACGAGGGCAATAACATCTTCACTTGCACGCCACCTCATGGCCTCAAAAACACTGGCTGTATTCGTTACCAAATTTTGGTGCGTCAACATAGCGCCTTTCGGGTGGCCTGTTGTGCCCGACGTATATAAAATCGCGACTAAATCATGCACCACATCAATATCTATTTCTGGCACAACGCCATCATTATTAAATGCCGCTTGCCATGCGACAGATTTTTGTTGATCTTGACTGATACAAATTAAAAATAACGGCGCATCGGTTGACTCACCGAGATGCTCAATAGTTGACTCAAAGGCTTCGTGGTAAATAATACCTGAGACGTCTGCATTACGTATAACGTAAGAGATTTCAGTTGGCTTTTGTAATAAGTTGATAGGAACAACGACGCATCCTGCCTTTACAATCCCCATATAGGCTATCGCAAATTCGGCACCGTTAAGGCAATACAACGCGACTCGATCACCTTTAGACAAGCCTTTTTGCAAGAGGCCCACAGCAAACCTATCTGAAGCAATTTTAATATCAATAAAACGGTACGTTTTATCGCCATCAATAATGGCTTTATCGTTAGCGTAAAGCACTGCGGCATCATTAAATGCCTGAATTAGAGACTGTTTTGCCTGCATTTTTCCCTCACGATTTGACTTATCGTCACTTGAAGTGGGATTAGCCTTATAATTTTAATCGACTATTATTTAATGTACGGCTGATACTGTCTATAGAAATGGTATTAAAAAACTCAGTCCAAAGCTATTATAAGCCGTTTAAATGAGTATTAAGATGAAAGATTAGATACCTTGCTACTACAGGTCCTCGTCAGTCTAACTAGGCTAACGGGGCGAAATTTTCAACGATTTATTCTTTCCTACATGACTTGAATTATTTAACTATTTTTAAAAAAGGCTTCTGTTTTTTAGAGTCCTTTTTTGGTGAGCTAGGTTCTGGTGGCACATCATCTTCAAAACGCTCATCAAACATCATACCTTTACCATTCTCTTTTGCATAAACCGCGAGTATGGCATTAATTGGGATAAATAAATTTTCGGGTTTGCCAGAAAATCTGGCCGAAAATGACACCGCATCATTGTCCAGGCACCAATGTTGAATTGCATCGGGATGCGCATTTAAGATGATTTTATTATCATTAACAAATGCAGTCGGTACAGCTACGTTTTCATAGCTTGCATCAACCAATAAATACGGTGTTAAATTATTTTCAATAATCCATTCGTGTAACGCGCGGACTAAATGAGGTTTTAATGGTGTCATCAAAGAAAACTAAGACGCCATCAACACATAACTTTCCATCATTTCGTGCTCTTCTTTGCTCAGGCTGCGCTTAAAGGTCTCACGCTGAGTCACTCGATTAATGTAATCATTAATTGCTTTAGATTCTTTTGGCAGTTCAATACCGTACAAAGGCAAGCGCCATAATAACGGGGCTAACACGCCATCTACCAAACTAAACTCATCACTTAGGAAATATTTATTCGCTTCAAATAAAGGCGTTGCAGCGATTAAGTTCTCTCTAAGGAGTTTTTTAGCCTTGGCCGCTTTTTTCTCACCCGCGTTGATAATATCATCTAATAAGGAATACCAATCCTGATCAATACGGTGGATCAGCAAGCGAGAACGTGCGCGTGACACAGGATCAATCGGGTACAAAGGCGGGTGCGGAAAACGTTCGTCTAAATATTCCATAATGATGCGGGAGTTAAATAAGGACAAATCGCGATCAACTAAAATAGGTAAGGTTCCGTAAGGGTTTAATTCTTGCAAATCCTCAGGGAACTCTTTGCCATCGATAAATTCCACTTCGGCTGAAGCACTTTTTTCACATAGTATAAAACGGGCCCTATGACTGTAATGACAGACTGGGTCTGCAAACAAAGTCATAATTGATTTTCTATTTAGTACATTGATCATCGTTGTATCCATTTTATTAAAGTAAAAGAGCTTTGTGCTTGTACACAAAGCTCGAAGGGTGTGAGGTTCGTCGGCGCTTTAATGAATATCTTTCCAATATTCTTTTTTCAAGAAATAGAAAATTATTATCATAATAAAAATGAAGAATAAGACCTTACCACCAAGTCGTTCACGTTCCATTTTGGCTGGCTCGCCCATATAAGTCATAAAGTTGACAAGGTCATTCATTGCCTTATCAAACTCTTTCTCATTCATCCGTCCTGGTTCCTCTATCACCAGCTTATCAATCACTGTGCGAACGGTGCCATCATCCGACTCAACGTCTTTATAAACGGCACGTTGCAACCCTTGTAGGTCCGCCAATACGTGAGGCATACCAACACTAGGGAATAACGCATTATTTACACCAAACGGACGAGATTCGTCGATATAAAAACTTTTTAGATAGGTATATAGCCAGTCTGAACCACGAGATCGTGCCGTTAATGATAAATCAGGCGGGTTAACACCAAACCATTTTTCAGCGTCTTTAGCCCGCATCGCAATGGTCATTCCATCAAAAATCTTTTCGCCAGTAAACATCAAGTTAAGCTCGACAAGTTCCGGCGAAATCGCAAGATCTTCACCCATGCGTGAATACCTTAACTGCTTAGCCGAATGACAACTTAAACAATAGTTGACGAAGTATTTTGCACCCCGTTGCAAAGAGGCTTTATTACCCAGGTCTATGGTCGCTGATTGCAATGGAATACCACCACCCGCCGCTACAACCGACGATGAACACAAAACCAACAGTATTATTATTAACTTTTTCATTTGCTCTCTATCCTCTCTGGTACATTTTTAGCCTCGCCTATCTTTGAATAAAAAGGCATCAATAAGAAAAATGCAAAATAAATGATTGAGAACAGCCTTGAAAAAAACGTTCCAACCGTTGTTACCGGTTGCAT
>JAGPVU010000037.1 GCA_018066825.1 Cycloclasticus sp. | reverse complement strand
CTTTAAAACGCGAGACGTATTCACCACTCTGCCCCGCCTTAATCCGCTTATGTTGCAGATTGATCAACGGCGCTTTTTTTGCCAGATCGACCAGTGTTTTTAACTGAATGCTGACCCGCTCGTGTTGTTCTACCACCGCGTTCATTTATGGCACAGCGACCCTAGCGATGAGCTCGGCGATAAAGCGATCGGCGGTAATGCCCTCGGCTTCGGCTTCATACGATAAAATCAAACGGTGACGCAATACGTCAAAGGCGATGTCTTGAATGTCTTCTGGGGTTACAAAGTCACGCTGTTGCAACCAAGCTTTGGCACGCGCGCAACGATCCAAGGCGATACTGGCACGGGGGCTAGCGCCGTATTGTAACCAGCCAGCAATATCGTCACCGTAAGCCGCCGGTTCACGCGTTGCCAGTACCAATTGTAATAAGTAATCTTCCAATTCATCACTCATATGCACATCCAATACTTCTTTGCGCGCATTAAACAAGGTTTGCTGAGTAATTTTATTAGTACCGGCTTGTTGCGTCGCATCGCCGCGTGCTTCGGCACGAGCGAGAGTAAGAATCTCTTTTTCGTGCTGCGCTTTTGGGTAATGGATATTGATATGTAATAAGAACCGATCCAGCTGTGCTTCGGGCAAGGGATAAGTGCCCTCTTGTTCTAAGGGGTTTTGCGTTGCCATCACCATAAACAGATCGGGCAAGGGGTAACTGGCTGAGCCCACGGTAATTTGTCGCTCGGCCATCGCTTCTAATAAGGCGGCTTGCACTTTCGCAGGGGCACGGTTAATTTCGTCCGCCAACACCAAGTTATGGAATAAAGGGCCTTTTTGAAACTCAAACGTACCTTGTTGTGGCCGATAAATATCGGTGCCAGTTAAATCTGATGGCAACAAATCGGGGGTAAATTGAACCCGGTGGAAGTTTGCCTCAATGCCCTTGCTCAACACATTGATCGCACGTGTTTTAGCAAGACCCGGCGCGCCTTCCACCAAGATATGCCCGTCGGCTAATAGCGCGATCAGCATGCGTTCGACCAACACTTCTTGACCGATAATATGCTGGCAGATATGTGATTTAAGTTGTTGTACCGCTGTTTGTGAGGCGCTTAAACTGACTTCTGACTGTGACATTATTTACAACCCTTTTCGTTCTTAATTTTTGTTAATCGTTGGCATGGTCTAAATTAAATGATGCCAAGTGATAATAATTCAAGGCTAACGTGATAAAATTTTACCCTCGCTGCGCTCGCTTAATAGCGATGTAGAGTACCATCGAAAACCCCACTACAGCACTGAAAACACCGATTATTCTAACTAAAACCAATTTATTCTTTTAATAATGATTCGACTGTACGGATTATTTAACTTGATGACACCTTCTTACCCCTTATGACCGCAAAATCAATTGATGTGTTAATTATTGGTGCTAGCGCCTCCGGCCTTATGTGTGCGATTGAAGCCGGCAAACGTGGGCGCAAGGTGCTGGTGCTTGATCACGCCAATAAGGCTGGTAAAAAGATTCTAATGTCGGGCGGTGGGCGCTGTAACTTTACCAATTATGACATTAGCGCCGAGCAGTTTATTTCGCATAATCCACATTTTTGTAAATCCGCGCTCAGCCGCTATACCCAATGGGATTTTATTGCCTTGGTTAACGAGTACAACATCCCGTTTCATGAACGCGACCACGGGCAATTGTTTTGTGACGACAGCGCAAAAGATATCTTGACCATGCTGTTATCCGAATGTGCCCATGCGGGGGTTGAGATACAACTTAACTGTCCTATTCAGCAGATCAAAAAACAGCCTGATACACCTTATATCCTTGAAACCTCATTAGGCGTTTACAACGCCGAGTCCGTGGTGATTGCTAGCGGTGGCTTATCCATACCTAAAATGGGTGCTAGCGGCTTTGGCTATAACATCGCCAAGCAATTTGGTCATAGCGTTTGGCCCACCAGCGCCGGGCTTGTCCCTTTTACCTTGCACGAAAACGACAAGGCAAGGCTCGCCGAATTATCCGGCATAGCGATAGATTGCATCGTAAGTAATGCACGCAATAGTTTTAGAGAGAACATCTTACTCACCCACCGCGGTTTAAGCGGCCCCGCGATACTACAAATATCATCCTACTGGCAGGCAGGTGAGTCGGTAGTAATTAACGTGTTGCCCGATCTAGCTATCGAAACGCTGCTAAAAGAAAAACAACGCGAACAACCCAAAACCCACCTAAAAAACGTACTCGCCGAACACTTGCCCAAACGCTTTATTGTCGCCTTATTAGGTGAAGAGTTGGTGAACAAACCGCTGCAATCGTTCTCGCACGACCACTTTAACGCCCTTGCCAAACAACTGCACGAATGGCAAATAAAACCTAATAGCACCGAAGGTTACCGAACCGCAGAAGTCACCCTAGGCGGGGTTAATTGCGATGAGTTATCATCGCAAACCATGGAGTCTACTAAATCGGCCGGGCTGTATTTTATTGGCGAGGTGGTAGACGTAACCGGCTGGCTCGGCGGTTATAACTTTCAATGGGCTTGGTCATCGGGTTGGTGTGCGGGGCAAGTGGTTTAAACGCTCATACACACCAATATGACATCTTATAAGCTGATGTTAACTAAACACATATTACTCTGTTAGGCTTAACTTAGCGTAAGCGAAATAATTCACGGTTTGTTCTTTATTAGCGGTATTAACAGGAATTATTGTCACAGCTATTAATGCCCGCTTAGTTTTTGCAGTACTAGTGCCCGCTTTGCCTTTAGGGTACTAGTGCCCGCTTTGCCTTTAGGGTACTAGTGCCCGCTTTGCTCTTAGGGTATATGGTGAAATTAAAGGGAATTATGCTTCCTGCTAAAGCTGAGCCAAACAACATTACTGTTTGAGCGAAACTTTAAAGCCGAACTTAACAGCCTTAACGTTCATGTGAGACTTATGCCCTTTGGGTAACGCCCTTTGGGTGTAATAACAAATTATATTTTTCATTGGAACCTGTCTAACTGGTCCTATAATTAGCACCAGTTAACGGCACCTAAAAAGAGTATATTTCAATGAAAACACGATTCTCTCAAGACATAATTCCTTTATCTGACCTTAAAATAAATCCAGGAAAAATTGCAAATCAAACAAAAGATTCCCATCGTCCCATATTGCTGACAAGCAGAGGCCGTGGCATAGCCGTTATGCTAGGCATAGAAGAATTTAAAAACCATGAAGAAGAGCGCGCCTTTGTAAAAGCGATTGCACAAGGTTTATTGGAAGTAAAAGAAGGCAAAGTACAGAGTCTAGCCGATGCTAAGATAAAACTCGGTATTAACATTTGAAAATATTAATATCCGATTCGGCATTTAACGATCTAGAAGTAATAAAAGAATACTATATTGATGAAGGTGCACCTCAAATCGGGATTGAGTTTGTAATCGAAATTATTAAGCATATCGAAACTCTACCAACTAACCCAGAAATTGGATGCAAGGTGCCTGAGTTCAACGAAAAAAATATTTGTGAATTAATTCATCCTCCTTTTCGTATCGTTTATTTATAAAGAAGAAAGAACTATTCATGTCATTAGAGTATGGCGAAGTGAGCGTTTATTAAATTTAACTGATACTCCAGTAAATGAAAAAATATAACAATTCATTCAAACCAACGCCGAAAAGCGGCGCGGTTTAACTCAAACGTTAGCGGGAATAACAAAAAGTAAGTTGGCTCATACAACGCATCTGACATAAACAAACATTAAATGCTTTTACTCAGTATTATTTAGTAGTAAGCTCAACTAAAAATAAATCGAAGGGAATCAATGGCATGGAGATAAAGCCGGAAACCACCGTTACCTCAGCAGCCTTAAATGGCTCGACTTCTTCCTATCCTTTTCCGCTAACAAACCTATCAAGCACAACATGAAAATCGCGCGCGCGTCTTATATAAATCATTAGGTAAAATAAATTATGAATGCAACTATAAATAGAAAACTAATGGCAGCTGGTTCTATCCTTTTTTTTATGGGTCTCATAACCGGTTTTGTAATTCCACTTTTTGAGAATTCAAGAATGGGTTTGGCCGGTCACCTTGAGGGGGTAATGAATGGCACCTTCCTTCTCGCTGTTGGGGCCGTATGGGGTCACTTAATTCTTTCTGCTCGTCTGCAAGCTATTGCTTTCTGGCTACTGTTATATGGTACATACGCAAATTGGCTATTTGTCCTCGCTGCTGCTATTTTTGGTACAAGCGAAATGACACCTATAGCTGGCGTAGGTTATAAAGGTTTACCATGGCAAGAAACAATTGTAACTCTTGGTCTAATGACCGTCGGTGTCACAATGGTAGTCGGTTGCGCTATCCTAGTAATTGGTTTTGTTCGGCACCGAAAAATTTCGTAATATAAGCCTAACAAGGCCTACCACTTAACTGATTCTTCGCTACACTCACTGGAATCAAAAGGGGTAGACTCGATTGATTTCTAATCTTGTTAAGTTGTAGAACCAAAGGTCAAGAACCTGTTTATTCTGACCTTTTTTTAGATTTATTTATACTTCTTATTACCCAATTAACTCTCATTTTATCTACCATATTTACTCACAATTTTTACCTATTTAGAGTATCTTATCAATTACATTAAAGGAGAAACTTATGTCTAAAGGCCAAGATTCAAAAAAAGCAGTAAAAAAGAAACATGAAAAAACGATGAAAGAAAAACGTGCTGCTAAAAAGGACAAAAAAGCGAGTCAGGAATAACCCCCTTCCCCAATAGCTGCAGGCTAAAAGCGGATTAAATTAAGCTTTCGGGATTAGCATAAAACAAGGGTCAGCTGTTTTGATTCAGCTGACTGCTCTTGTAGCCTGGTCTTACCCTTATTGATATAGAACTCAGCATGAACGCTAGCGCACTCGGTTTTAACCCCATTTATTCTGACGATAACCCCACCCTAGATGAAATTAATAGGTTGGACGGTTACGCTTGTTTAGAATTTGGCGCGCCTTGGTGTGGGCATTGCGTGGCGGCAGAGCTTGCTATTGAAACTGTGCTAAGCGCCGCACAGATACCTCACATTAAAGTGTATGACGGCAAGGGTTTGCCCTTAGGCCGTGCTTTTAAAATTAAGCTTTGGCCTACCTTGGTGTTATTAAAGAACGGTAAAGAAGTGGCCCGCGTGGTACGCCCTACTCTTGCTGAACAGGTGAATGAACTGTTCGCAAGTATTACCGTTTAAACGCTTGAGTTAATTCGGTTTATTCTACGTCTAAATTGTTTTGCCGCTGATCGGCATTTTGATGTAAGACGTTTTCGATATTACGCGTTTTGTCTAAGGCGTTAAGCTGGCTATCAAACACCGTTGCTTCCTTTTCCTTGGCTTTTGTCGCACTACCGTCATCAGTACAGGCCGTTAGGCTAACGATGGCTAGACAGACGACTATAAATAGGTGTTTCATTTCAAACTCCTTTTAGCTAGTAAACCTCATGATCGTGCTTTAAAACCAAGTACTCACCCCTACTACAAACACCGTCTCACTAACATCTTCGCCTTCTTCGCGCGCGTAGTCCGCTGTTTTTCCGAAACTTTTTGTCCAATTTATACCGACATAAGGCGAAAATTGCTGGTGTACCTCGTAACTTAGTAACAGGCTAGCTTCTATTTCTGATACGCCGGAGCCTACGCCCATTGACTCGTCGTTTTGTCCTGCTAGGTAAACCTCTATTTCTGGCCTGAGCGTCCATTTTTGGCTGAGTACTATCTCATGATCCACTTCTAGTCTTAACGCCGTTCGCCCGCTTTCACCCACGAATAATGAGGTTTCTAGCTCAATAAAGCCGGGGGCTAAGCCATCTATACTGAGTACCGCCCAAGTACGACCGGGGTCAGGTTTAATATCTTGTCGCACACCTGCGTAGATATCCCAATAAGTTGCAATCGGTACGCTATACAGCACTTGAATTTCAGCTTCGTCTGTTACCCCGTGCACACGTTCCACTTCGGTTTTTAGCCACAGCTTAGAAGCGTCTTTGCCGATCCACGCATCGCCTTCTAGGTACAACCCTTCGTCACCACCGGGATCACGGACTTCTAGACGTTCCAGATTGACACTGACTAAGGCAGGGTCATCTTTGGCACCGGCGTGCGCAATAGACACAAAAATAACACTAATAGTTAAACAAACAATAAAACGGCTTAACACAACAATCTCCTAATTGACCAAAACAGTTCTAAACATACCGGGCATATGGTAGAGCAAATGACAATGATACGCCCAGGCACCTACTGCATCAGCGGTGACTAGGTAACTGATTTTTGAACCCGGCTGCACAATCACGGTATGTTTACGTGGCAGGTGGTTTGCGTCACCCGTTTCCAATTCACTCCACATCCCATGCAGGTGGATGGGATGCGTCATCATGGTGTCATTAACCAGCGTAAATCGCACACGCTCACCGTATTGTAACTCTATTTCTGAGGCGTCTGACGCAGGTATCCCGTTAATCGACCACATATAACGGTGCATATTACCGGTGAGGTGCAGCTGGATTTCTCGCGAGGGTTGCCGCTGATCTATAGTAGGGTACGCGTTGCGAAGGTCGGCATACCTTAATACTCGACGCCCGTAACGGTGCTGGTGGTGGCGTAAGCCGATACCGGGGTCATCTACGCCGTTACTTGGCGTTTCGGCCCGCATATCGACTTGAAAGCCCGTCTCGCTATCTGCATGGACAATTGCTTGATTACTGCCCTCACCCACCATGCCGAGGGGTTTGGATTCTGGCGTCACGTTAGTATCGCTCATTGTCGCCATGCCGTGCTGACTGTGATCCATTACCGCGCCGTCATTCATGTTCATATCCATGCCTCCGGCCATGCCCATATCACGATGGCTTAATATCGGTGGTGGATCCATTGCCGGTGGGGTGGCTAAGCGATTGGTATCGGCACTTAAGGTGCCGCAGGTATAACCGCTGCGATCGATACTTTGTGCAAAAATAGAATACGCTTGTTCGCAACCAGGCTCCACAACCACATCGTAGGTTTCTGCCGTGGCAATACGGAACTCATCAACCGTCACCGGCTGTACCGCTTGCCCATCGGCTGCTATGACGGTCATTTTTAAACCCGGAATACGCACATCAAAGAAGCTCATCGCTGAGCCATTAATAAAGCGTAACCGCACTTTTTCACCCCGCTTAAATAGCCCAAGCCAACCCGTATCGGGTGTTATGCCATTCATCAAATAGCTATAGGTGCGCCCGGTAACATCGGCTATATCCCTATCGTTCATGCGCATTTTGTTCCACATGGCTCTGTCTTGCCAGGTTTGCAGCATGCCTTTTTCTGCTATCTCTAACCAAAGATCAGCCGCGGTGCGTTTATTCGTTGCGTAGTAGTCGGCCTGTTTTTTTAAGTTGGCGTAAATGGTTTCTGGTGCGGAGTCAGACCAATCGGAGAGCATTACCACGTGGTCACGGTCATACGCTTTAGGCTCGGCTTGTTTGGGCAGCACCACAATCGCACCATATAACCCCGTTTGCTCTTGAAAGCCGGAATGACTGTGGTACCAATAGGTTCCGCTTTGCTGCACCTTAAAGCGATAGGTGAAGGTTTCGCCAGGGGCTATGCCATCAAAACTAAGACCCGGTACGCCGTCCATGCCGGTGGGTAAAATAATGCCGTGCCAATGAATAGAACTCGTCACATCTAGGGTATTGGTAACCTTGATAGTGACCGCTTCGCCTTCTTGCCAATACAAGGTTGGCCCAGGCACCGAACCATTCACTGCGGTTGCTAAACGATCTACGCCGGTAAAATTAACTGCCTGCAGACCGATGCTTAAAGCAAATTCGCTACCGCTTAATAGCTCCGGTCGCTTGCTTCCGTTTGCTGCAAAAAGCGAGGCGCTCGAAAAACCCATACTCGTTAGTGCAGCCGCTGTGCTTATACCGCTCACAAAGCGACGGCGCGACGCTGAAAAGCCCGTGTCAGTTAACACGGGCAAAACCGTTTTTTCCATCCCTTAGCCTTGATGCCGAATGCGTGCGTAGACCGATGATGAGCCATCTTTATTAAGTAATAGAACGTCATAGTCGTCGTAACGGTCACCCATTTCCATCCCTGGGCTGCCGACAGGCATACCCGGTACTGCTAAACCGAGTGCGTCTTTAGGCTTTTCGGCTAAGAATTTTTGCATAATATCGGCGGGGACATGACCCTCAAATATATAGCCTTCTTTTGATACACCGGTATGACACGATTGATATTGAGGCGCGACACCTAGTTGCTGCTTGACCAAGTTAAGGTCGCTTGGGTGATGCGTGGCAGCCTGAAAACCTACGGTATCGATATGATCAACCCATTTGCGACAACAATCACAGGTCGGGCTTTTGTACACATCCAAGGTAACCGGGGCTTGCGCTGCTGTAGCTACTTGTTGTTTTGTATCAGCAGCGGTGTCGTCAGCACAGCCAGCGACAAGTATCAGCAACACGGCAGCGACAATCCAATACAGCTTTTTGATAATAATATTCATATTCCGTTCCTTTTTTGGCTTATTAGCGGCTAATAGACCCTATTCTATACAAAAAAATGACACTTAATTTAATAAAAATAGTTAACAAATAATCAAAAATGCTTATTTTTTAAGCTGTGTTAACATTCTTCTACTAAAAATTAACGATATTATGTTTACTGTATGAGTCTTCCTTTTGAACACCCGCTTCGTCAGCGCTTATTTAATGAGTCACACGCTAGGCCTTATGCCGAACTATCGATACCGTTACAGGTGTCTTATTTAGTGTTATTAACCGGTGAAGTGTCGCCGGTTGATGAATGCCAACACTTGGGCACATTGGCCGAGCAATTCGATAAAGCCCCGCCGTCTAAAGGGGCTAAACACTATGATGCACAGTTTGCAGAATTTTCGGTTAAATGGGAAAAGCACACCGAGTTTTCGAGTTATGTGTTTTTTTCAAAAAAACACTGTGACCGGCCTTTTAGCGCCAAGGCCATCGACCTAGTACCGTCAAATTGGTTAAAGGCCATAAAAGGCCAGCTGCTGGTTGCACAACATATTGAGCTGATGCCCGCGTCTGAAAATAAATTTGATCAACAGGCCGTTTCAGCTTTGTTTCAGGCAGATAGCTTAGTCGGTAGTTTTGTGGGTGGAACAGCGGCTGAAGCGTGGACCGACTTTAGACTACAAAGGGACGGTTTTAGCCAGGTACTGGTCCTAAATAACAGCTTAACCGAGCAAACCACCAGTCGTTTAATACAACATTTATTAGAACTAGAAACCTATCGGATGCTCGCCTTATTGGGCTTCCCCTTAGTTGAAAAATACGGCAAGGTGATTACCGAAATGGGCCAAAGCCTAACCGACCTTACGCAACGTATGACCAACACCGAGAGCCTTGAAGAAGAACACGCCCTGCTTCGAGAACTAACCACACTAGAAGCCAATATTGAACAAATTATTGCGGCCACCTCGTATCGCTTTAGCGCCACACAGGCCTACAAGTCGATTGTCATGGATCGTTTGCAGGGTATTCGTGAAAATAGAATCGAGGGCAGGCAAATGTTGTCTCGTTATTTAGAGCGGCGCTTTCAGCCAGCAATGAATGCCTGCGATTCGGTCTCATCACGGCTTGAAAGTTTATCGAACCGCGTGGCTCGAGCGAGCCAGATATTAATGGCCCGTGTTGACTTAGCCCTAGCGTCTCAAAATCGTGATTTACTTAACTCGATGAACCGGCGCGCGCAAATACAATTACGGTTACAACAAACGGTAGAGGGCTTATCCATTGCTGCTATCAGTTATTATATTGTTGGCTTAATGGCGTATCTCGCCAAGGCATTAAAAGCAATCGGCCTCCCTATCAACGTGGACTTGTTTGTTGGCGGGTCTATTCCCTT
>JAGPVU010000019.1 GCA_018066825.1 Cycloclasticus sp. | reverse complement strand
GAGTCTATTTCGCAGGCGTTCAAACATCTAACGCAGGTGCAAAGCGTATGAAGCTCGATCACGCCTTTATCGCACTAAAGGGTATTGTGAAACGTGAGTTATGGCGGTTTTTACGCCAACGTGAGCGCTTTATTGCTGCCTTAGTAAGACCCTTGGTCTGGCTGTTTGTTTTTGCTGCGGGTTTTCGCTCAACACTGGGGATTGCCATTATCCCGCCGTATCAAACCTATATTTTGTACGAAGTATACATTGCCGCGGGTTTGATCGGCATGATTCAGTTATTCAACGGTATGCAAAGCTCGTTATCGATGGTATACGACCGCGAAATGGGTAGCATGAAAACCTTATTGATTAGCCCCTTGCCGCGTTGGTTTCTACTGACTAGCAAGCTATTGGCGGGTACGTTTGTGTCAATTTTGCAGGTGTATGTGTTTTTGTTGATTGCCTGGTTTTATGATATTCAAGCACCTTGGCAGGGGTATTTTAGCCTGTTTCCAGCGCTGGTTTTATCGGGTTTAATGCTGGGTGCCTTAGGGATGCTGCTGTCATCGTTTATCAAGCAATTAGAAAACTTTGCGGGGGTGATGAACTTTGTTATTTTCCCGATGTTTTTTATGTCTACGGCCTTATATCCCTTATGGAAGATCAAAGAGTCGAGCTTGCTGTTGTACACCTTGGCTAGCTATAACCCCTTTTCACAAGCAGTTGAATTTGTTCGCTTTGCACTCTACGGACAATTAAACGTCTATGCCTTCGTGTATACCTTGCTGGCATTTGTTGTTTTCATGCTGCTTGCAGTTTGGGGTTATAACCCGTCAAAAGGGATGATGGTGAAAAAAACCGCCGGCCCTCGTTGAGGCGTTTAGCTTGGTTTTATCTGCCAGTGATGTGGTAAAATTCGCTTTAATATGACTAAAAAATTATTTATACGAACCCACGGCTGTCAGATGAATGAATATGATTCTGAAAAGATGGCTGATGTGCTGGCGGCTTCGCATGGCATGGTGATAACTGACAACGAAGAAGAAGCCGATGTGCTGTTGTTAAATACCTGCTCTATTCGCGAAAAAGCGCAAGAGAGAGTGTTTCACCAGCTCGGTCGTTGGCGACCACTTAAAGAGCGCAATAAAGACTTGTTAATTGGTGTGGGTGGCTGCGTTGCCAGTCAGGAAGGCAAGGTTATTCGTCGCCGTGCACCCTACGTCGATGTGGTTTTTGGTCCGCAAACCTTACACCGTTTGCCGGCCATGCTGGATTTAGCGCAGACAAAAAAGAAATTAGTGATGGATATTTCTTTTCCCGAAATCGAGAAATTTGATAATTTGCCCGAACCGCGCGCAGAAGGCCCCAAAGCCTTTGTTTCAATCATGGAAGGCTGCAGTAAATATTGTACTTTTTGTGTTGTGCCTTATACCCGTGGCGAAGAAGTGAGTCGACCTCTCGATGACGTTATCGCTGAAGTCTCCAGTTTGGCGTCGCAAGGCGTGAGAGAAGTTAATCTGCTCGGTCAAAACGTTAACGCTTACCGCGGCGATATGGCTGATGGTGACAGCGCCGACTTTGCTTTACTGCTGCACTACGTCGCCGCGATAGAAGGCATTGATCGGATTCGCTATACCACCTCGCATCCGAAAGAGTTTAGCGATAACCTGATTCAGGCATATGAAGATATCCCCGAACTGGTCGATCACCTGCATTTACCGGTACAAAGTGGTAGCAATAGCGTGCTAGCGCGAATGAAGCGTGGGCATGAGATTGAAATGTACATAGACAAGTTAGCGCGGTTAAAAAAAATACGGCCTAAAATGAGTTTTTCATCTGATTTTATCGTCGGCTTCCCACAAGAAACAGACGAAGAGTTTGAACAAACGATTAGACTGATAGAAACCATTGGTTTTGATCTGTCGTATAGCTTTATTTTTAGCGCTCGCCCAGGGACGCCTGCTGCCGATATGCCTGATGAAGTCAGCATGGATATAAAGAAACAACGGCTTGAGCGTTTACAGGCAATTATTGCGCGACAAACCGCAGAGATTTCTGACGCTATGCTGGGTACGGTACAGCGGGTGTTGGTTGAAGGTGAATCGAAGAAAAACTCATTGCAAATGACCGGACGAACAGAAAATAACCGGGTGGTTAATTTTGCAGGGCCAACTCGCTTAGCGGGCCAATTTGTGGACCTATTGATTACTGAGGCATTGCCTAATTCATTGAGAGGGCGCGTAATAAAGGTGGATTTAAAGCCGGCCACACAAAGCACCGAGAGGCTGTCAGTTTCCTAATTTGAACAGTCAACCAACAACTGTCGACTTAAATCTTGCCCCCGCGAATAATAAACGCTTAGCTGATCTATGCGGCCAATTTAACGAACACCTAATTCAACTAGAGCAGCGCTTACACGTTGAGGTTAAAAATCGCGGCAATCATTTCAATGTCTGTGGGCATAAAGATGATGTTGTTACCGCGGTGTCGGCCTTACAGTACCTTTATAAATGTACCGAAACAGATCATTTAACGCCGGAAAAGGTCCACTTGCTCCTACAGGAAAGCCAAATGGAAATTAGCAAACAAGCCGTGATTGATGACACGACAGTCATCCGTACGCGAAAAAAAATCATTAAACCGCGCGGTGGCCATCAACGTAGTTACGTTAAAAGCATGCCAGAAAATGATATTGTTTTTGGTATAGGTCCAGCGGGTACCGGTAAAACGTATCTCGCTGTTGCCTGTGCAGTGGAAGCATTAGAAGCAGAAAAAGTAGCGCGTATTATCTTGGCGCGGCCCGCAGTAGAAGCCGGTGAACGTCTAGGTTTTTTGCCGGGCGATTTGAGCGAAAAAATCAACCCTTACTTACGGCCGCTATACGATGCCTTGTACGAGATGTTAGGGGTGGAACGGGTTGAACGTTTAATTGAAAAAAATATCATTGAAATAGCCCCATTAGCGTTTATGCGAGGGCGTACCTTGAATGAAGCGTTTATTATTTTAGACGAAGCGCAAAACACCACGCCTGAGCAAATAAAAATGTTTCTCACCCGAATTGGCTTTGGTTCAACGGTGGTGGTAACCGGTGACATCACGCAAATAGATTTACCAAAACACACCGAGTCAGGTCTAAAACAGGTACTCAATATTTTACAGGGCATTCAAGGGATCAGTTTTACACAGTTTGATAGCAATGATGTGGTGCGACACCCGATTGTGCAAAAAATTGTCGCGGCCTACGAAAAACATAATCCGTCATGACGGTCGAAATCCAAATAGCGAGTACTAGCCAGTCCTTACCGAACCAAGAGCAGTTTATCCAATGGGTCGGCTTAGCGACAGAGTCAGCGCGTCAAGGCGCCGATGTGGTGATTAGAATCGTCGATCAAGTGGAATCTGCAGAATTGAATACGACTTACCGGCAAAAAGAGGGGGCGACCAATGTGTTGAGTTTTCCTTTTGAAATGCCCAATGGTATGCCAGACGATGCCTTAACGGAGGACATATTAGGCGACTTGGTTATTTGTGCGCCTATTGTTGAAGAACAAGCGGAGCAGCAAGGGAAGCTTGGCCTATCGCACTGGGCACACATGGTTATTCATGGTTGCTTGCACCTACAAGGCTATGATCACGTAGAGTCAGAGCAGGCGATGGTGATGGAAAATTTAGAAATAAAATTACTCGATAGTATTGGTATTGGTAACCCCTATAGCGATAATTCCGATGAAACGTAGAGAAAAAAATGAACCAACCAATGAACGATAAAGTAGAAAATAAATCATGGATCGAACGTCTGGGCCAGGCCTTGATGGGCGAGCCGAAAGACCGTGAAGATTTAGTAAATTTAATTCGTGACGCAGAAAAAAGAGACTTGCTGGGGCAAGATGCGTTGGCAATGATCGAAGGCGTGCTGCAAGTATCTGAGTTACAAGTTCGTGACATTATGATCCCACGCTCTCAAATTATATTTATTTCACGTGATGCTGAGCTTGAAACTATCTACCCCAGTGTCATCGATTCGTCTCATTCTAGATTTCCGGTACAAGATGATGAAACTTCGCAAGTGGTGGGGATTTTACTGGCCAAGGATCTACTGAGTTATGCGATAGCTGATCCAGTGCAAAAATTTGACGTGAGAGATGTGATACGTCCGGCGATCTTTGTTCCCGAAAGCAAGCGTCTAAATGTGATGTTGCACGAGTTCCGTGCTAATCGTAACCATATGGCGATCGTCATCGACGAATATGGCTCGGTGGCGGGGTTGATTACCATTGAAGATGTATTAGAACAGATCGTCGGCGAAATTGAAGATGAGCATGACTTTGAAGAGGAAGCGTTTATCTTGCCGCGCAACGAGCATGAATACAATATTAAGGCATTGACCGAAATGGCTGACTTTAACGAGTATTTTAATACTGATTATTCAGAAGATGATGTCGATACCGTTGGCGGTTTGGTGGTTAAAAGCTTTGGTCACGTTCCTGAACGTGGTGAAAGCACACAAATTGATCAATTTATGTTTGAAGTGTTAAGGGCTGATAATCGGCGTGTTCACTTGCTGCGCATGACTAAGCTTATTGAAGCTGAGGATGAAAACGAATAACTACTCAGCGAGGTTTTTTAGTGCAAAGCGGTCAGTATAAACAACGACTAGCTGTTTTAGCTGCGGCCGCTTCTGGTGCTCTACTGCCGTTAGCTTTTGCACCCTATAACCTAACGTTCATGGCGTTTGTATCGCCAGTTTTATTGTTATTGTTGTTGCGCCAATTGCCGCCTATAAAAGCCGCTTTGCTGGGTTACGCGTTTGGGCTCGGTTATTTCGGTCACGGTGTTTACTGGGTGTACTTTAGCATTCACCATTTTGGTAACGCCCCCTTATGGTTAGCGGTCATTATTATGATGGGCATGGTAGCCATATTAGCAACGTATGTGGCATTACTCGCGTTTGTCTTAAATCGCTTTTTTATCGCAAATAACGGACTGCGTTACTTGCTTGCTTTTCCTAGCCTTTGGTTAGTGCTAGAAATGTTGAGAGGTGTTTTATTTACGGGTTTTCCGTGGTTGTCGCTGGGTTACAGCCAAGTTGATACTGCCTTGTCTACTTGGGCGCCTTTAGTGGGGGTGTTAGGTGTGTCTTATGGGGTTGCGTTATCCGTAGGCGGGCTATTGTGTGTTGTCACTCAGACGACTAGGTGTTTAAAGTTAATTGCCATTTCAATTATCAGTATGGTTTGGTTTTCTACGGTACTACTTAACGGTGTGACGTGGGCCGAAACTGCCGGCAAGCCAATCAACGTGGCTTTATTGCAAGGCAATATACCGCAAGAAATTAAGTGGATGCGTTCATTTCATCAAATAAATCTCGATATTTATATGAAAATGAGCCAACAGCAGCGAAATGCCGATTTGATCGTTTGGCCTGAAACAGCAATCCCTGCTTTTTACCACCGAGTAAAAGATGACTTTTTACAGGCCTTAAGCGAGGAGGCGAGTGGTTACGATTCCGATATTATATTAGGCCTACCGGTCATGTCAGAATCAACGGGCAATTACTATAACGGCTTGTACAGCGTGCGACAGCCAGAACATTTTTACTTTAAGCGCCACTTGGTACCTTTGGGTGAATACTTGCCGCTAAAGCCATTTTCAAGCATTATTTTGGACTTTTTAAATATCCCTATGTCGGATTTTAGTGCGGGCGAAAAGGAGCAAGCGTTGCTTCGTGGCGCTGGTTATGCCTTTGCATCGTCAATTTGTTATGAGGATGCGTTTCAGCAGTCTTCACTTGACGGGCTGCCAGAGGCGGCCTACTTGGTAAATGTTAGCAACGATACTTGGTTTGGTGACACCATCGCGCCGTATCAACACTTAGAGATGGCAAGAATGAGAGCGCTAGAAAGTGGCCGCTTTTTGTTGCGCTCGACAAATACAGGTTTGACCGCCATTATAGACCCTCAAGGTAAAGTGATACGTCAGGCACCGATGTTTCGTCGATTTGCGTTACGCGGTGAAATAACCCCTCTACAAGGTGCGACCCCCTTTGTACAAGGTGGCTGGTGGTTGGTGTATGTTTTTTCGCTTGCAATGCTGGCACTTAGTTTTATTTTAAGACGTACAAATAATGAGGTAATTAATGAAAAGTTGGATTAGTGGTTTAACCTTAATCCTTGTGTCGAGCGGCGTCAATGTGTTGGCTGGCGAGACGAATAGGGCCATAGAACAATGGCAGGATTTTGCTAAACACAGTGGAAAAAGTCAACACCAGCGATGGCTGGCGGCGATCATGGACCCTAAGGCCATTAATTTAGCTAAACGTTGGAAAGATTTACGTGGTTACGATGCCCACGATAAAATTGATGGTTATACTTTACCGGCCGAGTTAAAAGCAGGCTTAACGATTAACAAAGGAAACTTGATTCAATACCCTTGGTTAAGCGATTACCTTCCGCGAGATGTCATCAATAGCCTTGCCGCCGAAAAGGGCTATGTACGTGAAATTACTATTGTTCCGACTAATACCTATTATATGAATGAAGGGGTCTTAGATGCGACCCTAGCCGTGCGTGCTAAGCAGTGGGTGCCCACGACAAATGAAAACAGCACTTTAGTTAACAGCGATGGTACGGCCACCTTGTTGAACGATGAAACAGCCGCTGCTATTCCTTTTCTACATCCACAAGATGGTTTGGAGCTCAACTGGTCCTTTGTAGCGCATGGCGTGGGAACAGAAACCTTGGTTTTCGACCCTATGATCTCAAATTCGTGTGATGGTGAAGGGAAACTAGACGTCCAATACGAAGGTTTAATCTGGTGGCAAAAATTTCATGGTCGCCAACGCATTAAACCCTTAGGTAGCATCGCGGATAAAGATCAATTTGTAGAAGGTGGCTCATTATTTGTGTTATCACCGAATGATGTCAGTGGTATTGCAGCAGTCAGGCAGCGAGCGGCTAGAGGCGATGAGTCAGATGATTTTAGAATTTTTCTGCCGAGTAACCGTCGGACGCGGGTTTTGTCCGGCAATGATGCGCAAGACCCGATGTACTATGGGCTTGAGGTTAGTTGGGACGATTGGCGCGCGTATTGGGCTAAAACCGATTTACAAACCTTTGATTACAACTTGGTGGGTGAAAAACTCATCTTAGCATCACCCGAAACAGGTTATATCTATCGTTCAGCCAACATGGCAGATAGTCAGTGTGCCTGGAACAGTATGGAAATGGAACTGCGGCCGGTGTGGGTATTGGAAATAAAGGATAAAAAAGGGGTGTATCAATATAAAACAAGAACCCTTTATATTGATCAAGAAAATTATTATGCGCAGTACCAAGAGATGACGGACCAGCGTGACCAGCCTTATCGAACCTGGGATGACAGTCGTTCATGGCGACCATTTGATGGCGATGCGCAGTGGGACCATATAACGGTGCATAACCAGTATAACAATAGACTAAATATTATCACCATAACGCCTGTTTGGGATGATCGAGATAAAAAAGTAACCGAAGAGTACTTTGATATCGATCAATTAAGAGACCTGTAGCGTAGTCTAATTATCGAGTTGACGCGAATCTAAAAACTTATCGTAATGTACGTGACTCAGGTTGACATTGGTCTCTTCTAAAACGGCTAGTGTTGCGTCAATCATGCCCGGTGGACCGCACAAATAGGCGTGGCTGTCGACGATGGAAAAGCCGGCTGTTTCGTCGTTGATAAAATCAGTGACGAGGCCGCGTTTACCTGTCCAGTCAGAGTCTGTTGCTTCCTCAGATAAGACGGGAATAAAGGTAAACGTATTAGGCCACTTTTCAGCTAAGGCTTGCATTTCTTCTAGGCAATATAAATCGCGTTGTTCTCTAGCGCCAAATAGGTAGGTGATGGGCCTGTCAACACCTTTAAGTAGTGCGTCGTCTAAGATGGATTTTAATGGCGCCATACCACTGCCACCGGCCACTGCAAGAATGGGTGCATCGCTGGTTCTAAGCCAAAAAGCACCGCTTGGCCCGTGCAGTTCAAAGCGTTCATTTTTACGATCGGTGCCAAACAACCATTCTGTATAACTACCACCCGGTACATTTCTGACGTGAAAGCTTAGGCTCTTTTGACCACCGTCAATAGGAGCGCAAGCAAAGGAGTAACTGCGGTGCCTGCCGAAGCCCGGCAAGCCAATATCTGCAAACTGACCGGCGCTAAAACGAATGGCGCGATCGAGTTCTACATTGACCTGCATAATGTCATGGGTCAGCATGAGGGTGTTTTTTATTACTCCGCTGAAGGTTTCTGTAGATTCAGAGGGCTGATTAATATCAGCCTCAAGTTCAATGACGATATTCGACTTTAATAAGCTTTGGCAAGCAAGAATATAACCGTCGTTAATTTCGGCCTCAGACAGGGTATAGGAAAAATCCATGATGGCACGCACTTCGCCGTCAACTAATTTACAGCGACAATTACCGCAGGTGCCGACCGTGCAATGGTAAGGGAAATTAACCCCTTCACTTAAGGCTGTCTGCAATAAGGTTTTGTTTTTCGGCACCTCGAACGATTCTCCACTAGGTTGAATCGTGGTCATTAATGGACCTTTTTGTGATTTAAATAAATCGAATAGACGTTTCATGACAGTTTTACTTTAAACGGTTTTTGTATCGGTGTTTTCAGTTAACCAGTCGGGCCAACCAGCTGCTTTATTTGCCTGACGAGCCAGTTCTTTTTCTTCAGCATTGGCATGATTAAAATCCCAGTTTTTTAAACGAGGTTTGGCAATATAGTTAAACCAGAGAGGCGGTATCAATCCGGTTAGAAAACATAAAAACAAACTTGGCATTTGTGGGCCGTCAAGCGTTGGCTTCAATTCATAGTAAGGTGCGTATGAATCCATATGATGGTCGTTATGATTAGTAATTTCAAAAGAAATCGTCCGACTCATGGGTTTGAGGTGGTTCCAAATATGTTGCGAACCGTATTTTTTACCTTCGACTCTAAGTAAGCCATAGTGCTGATAGTAATTAAAGGCTTCAACTAAGGCGCGGCTAATCAGCATGCCGACTAGTGCGACCAATAAAGCAGTAGCCCCAGCTAACCAATAAACCGTTCCAAGTAAAAGAGCAACTTGATAGGCCGCTTGCATAATTCGACCAGTGGGTGAAAACATCGAACGTTTTGTTTTTTTGCTTAACTTTTCTTCCATCGCAAGGAAATCTTTCATGCTGCCTGCAATAGCGCTAAAAATGAAGCTATAAACTGTTTTGCCTCGTGGGCAGGTGTCAGAATCTTTAGCTGTGCCTAGATGTATATGGTGCGTGTGCACGTGAGCAACGTCACGCGTCGGGTCAAAATAAAAGGTGCCAATTAGCGTGGCAAATAATCGGCCTATGGCGCTTCGACGGTGCATAAGTTCATGATTGACCGGTAGGCTAGGTACAGCGCCTAACCAACCTAAAGACAGTGCCGCACCCGCGAGTAGGGTGAGAGGTGTGTTTGAACCGGCTTGTTGCTCAAGACCCATCCAATATATAAAGGCAGCGTAGAGGCTTAGCATTAAAAAGAAGTGAAGATACAAGGGTACTTCGGCCAACCAAGCGGTCGCCAAAGGATAAACCTTCGTATCTGTTTTTGCGATGATGTCAATCAACAGCAGTGGAATAAAAGTAGCCAAACCGAGCCAGACCCAAGCGTCGCCTAATAGAAAACCGATGATGCCAAGGCTAACAATAACTGCGCCTAAGTAATACCTTAAATAATTCATGATGCGATTATGATGTAGTGAAACTAAGGTAGCATTTTACCGCAAAAAATCAGAGATTGATCTAGCTCTAGAGTGACATATATCACTTTTTTAGGGTTCTATTCGTGAGCTAGAGGCAACTTTTTGCTGGCTAACGGCCGTGTTGTTTCTCTTTGTAACGGAAAGGTCGCTGCCTTAAGCAGGGTTAACCACACATAAGACTAAGTGAGCTCATGGCTGAACTTGTTCTTTTTTATTACTTTATGGCCTTTTTACTGCGCCGTTTAAATTCTGTTTTGTGGCATTTAGGGCATGGTGGGATATGCCCCGTTTTTTTAAAATTTAGGGTTTGCTCACACGCGTTGCATTGTAAGGTGCCTGGCCCCGTCACTTCGCCTGAATGATATAGCTTAGCCTTAATTGCTTGTAGGTTTAGCTTATACCATTCAAGTTTTGTTTTGTCGGCGACTAGGTTCAGCCAATCACCTATTTTACTTTCAACTAAGCTCGACTCGAACGACAGCCATTCTGAAAACTCGGCTTGTGTTTCACGCAAATAGACTGAAACATCGTCTAAGTCACGTTTTAAATAACGGGCTACTTTTTCTGCTTCATCACGCGTTAGCTCGCCTAATTCGACGGCTTTTTCTTGGGCTTTTTTCAATTGCTCTTCAAGGTTAGGTAAGGTTTGCTTTTCAGCGTGCTCAATTGTATTGTGAATCCGTTCCATCATCTGGTCGTAGGCATGAATTAGTTTGTCTTGAATAGGATTAGTCATAAAGCCTCCTAGCGTAATATCACTTTTGATTTAAG
>JAGPVU010000088.1 GCA_018066825.1 Cycloclasticus sp. | reverse complement strand
CGTTTGCCTACTTCAGCGTCGCCGATATAACTCAGGTGATTTATTTTAGAGCCCTTACCTAAATTTGTTTTTTTAACCTCAACAAAATTCCCCACTTGGCTGTTGTCCCCCAACACGGTGTCTGGTCGTATCCGAGCAAATGGACCGACTTTCGTTTTTTTGCCCACACTGCACTGCTCTAATACACTATGAGAGAAAATTTGTGCATGGTCATCAATCTGCGTGTTTTTAATCACGCAATTTGCGCCAATGCTAACGCCTGAACCTAGCGTCACCTTGCCTTCAAAAATCACATTGCAATCGATAAAAACATCCATTCCGTTTATAACAAGCTCACCCCTTACATCTATGCGGTTAGCATCGGCCACTGTGACGCCTTGCTCCATTAAGCCCTCTGCAATAATACGCTGCTGATACCGCTCTAGTAGATTGAGTTGTGATTTTGAATTAACCCCTTGTACTTCGTGCTCATTATCTGGATGAATCGTATTAATCGATACCCCTGACTCAACAAGCATTTCAATAATATCGGTTAAATAGTATTCTTTTTGTGCATTATTATTGTTTAGCTTCGATAAACAGCTGATTAAATGACGTCCTTTGATCGCCATAATCCCGGTATTAACTTCTGATATCTGTAGTTGCTCTTGCGTGGCGTCTTTTTGCTCGACAATTTTTACCACACAACCGTTGTCTCGAACAATACGCCCATAACCCGTTGCGTTGTTTAACTTAACCGTCAATAAAGACATTGTGTTATTGTCCAAAACGGCAAGCATCCTAGCCAATGTTGCTCTCGTGATGAGCGGCACATCGGCGTATAGAATTAACACATGATCTTCATCAGATAGTTCATCTATTGCTTGTTGCACCGCGTGCCCAGTACCCAACTGTTGTTTCTGTTCTACCCAACGTATGTTGCTGCCTGTTGTTGTTTTTTTGACTTGCTCCGCATCGTGTCCATAGACAATAACCGTCTGGCTATCGAGCTGCTCAGCCGTATCTACCACCCACTGAAGCATCGGCTTGCCAGCAATTTTATGCAGTACCTTCGCCGTATTAGATTTCATTCTTGTGCCTTGTCCGGCGGCAAGTATTATTGTTTTTACATCCATTTTTTTTAACATTACTATTAATTTACTTAGTTTAACAGGTATAAAAAAACCCACCTAATGGTGGGTTTGTTTTTTTATGGCAATTGAGTTTATCGCTTTTTTCTAAGCCGACTAATTGCGCTTAATTGCGCTGCCGCCTCTACTAATTCTGCTTGTGCTTTAGCATAATCAATATCCGATGCCTTATTAGCCAGCGCCTCTTCTGCGCGCTTTTTAGCTTCGAGCGCTTTCGCCTCGTCTAAATCCTTAGCCCGTATTGCGGTATCTGCTAGCACAGTCACAACGTGTGGTTGAACTTCTAAAATACCACCTGATATAAAGAAATCTAATTCTCCTGAACCCGTGTCTACTCGTATTTCGCCTGGTCTTAATCGTGTCACTAAAGGCGCATGCCGAGGGGCTATGCCAAGCTCACCCAATTCACCCGGGGCGTATACCATTTCAGCAAGGCCAGAATAAATTTCTTCTTCTGCACTTACTATATCTACATGGATTGTCATGCTCATTATTTTACCTTTGGGTTAGGCGGCGGCTTTGGCTTTAGCTTTTGCGGCTTTCTCAATCACTTCGTCAATGGTGCCAGTCATATAAAAGGCTTGCTCTGGAATATGATCATATTCGCCATTGATGATGCCTTTAAAGCCTGTAATCGTATCTTTAAGTGATACATATTTACCCGGTGAACCAGTAAATACTTCAGCAACAAAGAAAGGCTGCGACAAGAAA
Source organism: Cycloclasticus sp. (assembly GCA_018066825.1). Classification (GTDB taxonomy): domain Bacteria; phylum Pseudomonadota; class Gammaproteobacteria; order Methylococcales; family Cycloclasticaceae; genus Cycloclasticus. The sequence continues at coordinate 12,036 of JAGPVU010000088.1, read as the reverse complement.
CGTTGAATTTTACGCGCTCTAGAAACGGCTAATTTATCTTCTTCTGATAATTCATCCATGCCTAAAATAGCAATAATGTCACGTAACTCTTTATAACGCTGCAAAGTACCTTGTACATCACGCGCTACTTTGTAGTGCTCATCACCGATAACTAAAGGATCTAACTGACGGCTAGTTGAATCTAATGGATCAATAGCAGGGTAAATACCCAGTTCAGCAATTTGACGTGACAACACAACTGTTGCGTCCAAGTGAGCAAATGTCGTTGCAGGTGATGGATCGGTCAAATCATCTGCAGGGACATATACTGCTTGGATTGAGGTAATTGATCCTTCACGCGTTGATGTAATACGTTCTTGGAAAACACCCATTTCTTCAGCAAGGTTAGGTTGGTAACCAACAGCCGAAGGCATACGGCCTAATAGCGCAGATACTTCTGTCCCAGCTAAGGTATAACGGTATATATTATCAATAAATAATAATACATCATTACCGTCAGCACGGAATTTTTCCGCCATGGTTAGTCCAGTTAGTGCAACACGTAGCCTGTTTCCTGGAGGCTCATTCATCTGCCCGTAAACCAATGATACCTTATCAATAACGTTTGAATCGGTCATTTCATGATAGAAATCATTCCCTTCACGAGTACGTTCGCCCACACCAGCAAATACTGAGTAGCCGCTATGTTCGATCGCGATGTTACGAATTAATTCCATCATGTTAACGGTTTTACCAACACCGGCACCACCAAACAAACCGACTTTACCACCTTTAGCAAACGGACAAACTAAGTCGATCACTTTAATGCCGGTTTCAAGAATTTCGTTTGATGCCGCTTGTTCTTCATAGGTAGGCGCTTTGCGATGAATACCCCAACGCTCTTCTTCACCAATAGGCCCTTTTTCATCAATAGGCTCACCGAGTACGTTCATGATACGCCCTAGTGTTTTAGTGCCTACCGGTACTTGAATCGTATCGCCTGTGTTGCTTACTTCCAAGCCACGTTTAACGCCATCTGTTGTACCCATCGCAATACAACGAACGACACCGTCGCCAATTTGCTGTTGTACTTCTAACGTTAAGTCAACATCTGCAACGCGAAGTGCGTCATATACTTTGGGTATTGAATCACGTGGAAATTCCACGTCAACAACCGCGCCAATAATTTGAACGATAACACCTGAGCTCATATCAGTTCCTCAATAGTCTTAATTTAAAATTCTTTTTTATGGTCACAGACCATAAGTCTCATTGAAGCTAATGCTTCTTTACTTAATTTGGTTTTATGCCCATAGGGCATACGTTTTATCCTGAATTGGAAGATAAAACCTTTCTACTTAACTCAACTTTATACCGCTGCCGCACCTGCAACAATTTCTGACAGTTCTTGCGTAATGGATGCTTGTCTCGCTTTGTTATAAATTAGCTGCAATTCATCAATTAAAGAACCTGCATTGTCAGAGGCGCTTTTCATAGCCACCATTCGAGCTGCTTGTTCACACGCATTGTTCTCTAGTACACCTTGGTAAACAAGTGATTCAATGTAACGTATCAACAGTTGGTCCAACACCTCTTTCGCATCCGGCTCGTAGATATAATCCCAATGATGCGTTAGCTCGTCTTCTAACTCTTCGGTATGAACAGGCAACAACTGTACGATTTCTGGCGATTGGGTCATTGTGTTGACATAGTCATTATGGGCTATGTAAAAACGATCAATCTTGCCTTCGTCATAGGCTGTTAGCATGGTAGTGACAACACCAATAATGTCGTCAATAGACGGTGTTTCACCCAGGTGCGTTACCGTACCCAGCACTTCACCACCTAATCGACCCAAAAATCCTTGGCCTTTTGAACCGATCGATGCCATTGATATCTCAATACCCTCGGCATCCCATTTCTTTAGCTGTCCAACAAACTTACGAAATAAGTTCGAGTTCAAACCACCACATAAACCCCGATCACTGCTAATAAGAATAATACCTACTCGTTTCACGTCCCTTTCATTCAAATAAGCATGTTTATATTCAGAATTCGCTTGTGCAAGATGACGTATGACTTGGCTCATCTTCTTGGCATAAGGCCGAGCAGCTAACACGCGCTCCTGCGTTTTGCGCATCTTACTTGCAGCAACCATTTCCATCGCGCGAGTAATTTTCTGCGTGCTTTTTACGCTAGCGATTTTGGTTTTTATCTCTTTTCCGACTGCCATAGCTTTTCTCGCTTACCAGGTTTGAGTCTTTTTAAACTCTTCTATAGATGCTCTCAATTCAGCAATGATGTCGTCGTTGTAATTACCTTCTGGGCCGATAGACGACACTAACTCTGCTTTTTCTCTTTCCATGTAGCTATGTAATGCGCCTTCAAACGGCAGCACTTTTTCTACATCAAGGTCATCGATAAAGCCTTCATTGGCAGCAAATAACGAGATCGCCATTTGTGGAACACTTAATGGCGCATATTGGTTTTGCTTCATTAATTCTGTCACACGGATACCACGGTCAATTTGTGCTTTTGTCGCCGCATCCAAATCTGATGCGAACTGAGCAAAGGCCGCCAATTCACGATATTGAGCCAAATCAAGACGCGTACCGCCGCCTAGTTTTTTAATGGCTTTAGTTTGCGCTGCACCACCGACTCGTGACACCGATAAACCCGCGTTCACAGCCGGGCGGATGCCCGCGTTGAACAAATCAGTTTCTAAGAAAATCTGACCATCAGTAATCGAAATAACGTTCGTTGGTACGAATGCTGATACGTCACCTGCTTGCGTTTCAATAATAGGCAATGCAGTTAACGAACCTGTCTTACCTTTTACTTTACCATTGGTGAGCTTTTCCACTTCAGCCACATTAATTCTTGAGGCTCTTTCTAGCAGTCTTGAATGAAGATAAAAAACGTCACCTGGATACGCTTCACGTCCTGGAGGACGACGTAGTAATAAAGAAATCTGACGGTATGCCCACGCTTGCTTGGTTAAATCATCATAAATGATCAGTGCATCTTCGCCTTTATCACGAAAGTATTCACCCATTGCACAACCCGCGTACGGTGCAATAAATTGCAGCGCTGGTGAGTCAGCTGCACCCGCATTCACAACGATCGTATGATCCATTGCGCCGTGCTCTTCTAACTTTCTTACTACGTTTGCAATAGATGACTGTTTTTGACCAATCGCAACATAAATACACTTAATGCCTGTATTTTTTTGGTTGATAATAGCGTCAATCGCAATCGCTGTTTTACCTGTTTGTCTATCGCCAATAATCAACTCACGTTGGCCACGGCCCAGTGGGATCATTGCGTCAATTGATTTAAGACCCGTTTGCACTGGCTCATCAACTGATTGGCGAGCAATAACACCCGGTGCTATACGTTCTACCGGTGATGATGATTCAGCGTCAATGGCACCTTTACCATCAACAGGAACACCAAGCGCATCAACAACACGACCAAGTAAAGCTTCACCGGTTGGCACTTCCAAAATACGGCCGGTACATTTGACACTGTCGCCTTCTGAAAGATGCAGGTAGGAACCCATGATTACAACACCCACTGAATCCCTTTCTAAGTTAAGCGCCATACCAAATGTTCCACCTGGGAACTCTAGCATTTCACCTTGCATGGCATCTGATAAGCCATGAACTCGTGCAATACCGTCTGTTAATGAGACGATGGTGCCTTCTGATTTCGCTTCAACGTCTGCATCGAAGTTTTCGATTTTTTTCTTGATAAGATCACTTATCTCGGATGGATTTAATTGCATGGTTTTTACCTTTGCTATTTTAGCTGTTTAGCTAATTGTTGAATCTGTCCACTCAAAGAGCCGTCTATCACTTTATCGCCCGCACGAATTATCATGCCGCCGATTAAGCTTACGTCCTCTTTAACGCTAATTTTTACTTGTTTACCAAATGATTTAGACAACGATGCTGATAGCGCTTGCTGTTCTGCATCAGACATTGCAAATGCTGCTGTCACACTGACATCAAGCAAGCCAAGTTTTTTGGCTTTTTTAATCTCGTATTGCTCAGCGATTTCTGCTGCCAGTTGCAAGCGGTTATTTTTAATCAATAACTTGACTAAATTTAAGCCTTCATCACTTATTTGTTGGTCACAAATATCTAACATGGCGCCTTGCAACGCTTCTTTCGATACTTTTGGATTATTTAAAATCTTTTGTAAAAGCTCGTCTGAAGTCACTTGCCCTAAAAAACTAAGCGCGTCTGACCAGTTGTCAATTTGACCCTTCTCTTCCGCCATTAAAAAAACGGCTTCGGCATAAGGTCTTGCCAACGCTGCTAACTCGGCCATTAGGCTACGCCCAATTGACTGCTGATCTTATCAATCATCGCCTTATGTTTTGACGCGTCAATTTCGCTTTTAAGAATTTGTTCTGCAGCGGTTATTGCCAAGGTAGATACCTGTCCACGCAGCACTTCTTTTGCGCTTGCTACTTGTTGGGCAATATCGCCTTCAGCACCTTTTTTAACCTTAGCTGCTTCTTCTAAAGCCTTGTTTTTAGCTTCTTCCACCATTTCTCCAGCCCTTACATTGGCTAGATTAATAATATCCGATGCTTCTGAACGTGCCTCGTGTAACACTTCCTTAGCCCTTTTCTCAGCTAATTCTTGTTCTTTTTGGCCACGCTCACCAGCAGCCAAACCTTCGGCTATGGTCTTTTTTCTTTCTTCCATGGCCGCCATCAGCGGTGGCCATACGTACTTCATGCAGAACCAAACGAAGATAAAAAAAGCTATCGTTTGGCCTATCAGGGTTGCATTAATATTCATTATTAAACCTTAGTTTAGGGTTAATCTTCGTTTAATTTAACCAACGACCGCAAACAGGATGTACATAGCAATACCAACAGCAATCATTGGAACAGCATCAATCAGACCCATAATAATAAAAAATTGCGTACGTAAAACTGGGATAAGCTCTGGTTGGCGCGCTGCACCTTCCATAAAGCGTCCACCTAACATGCCAATACCAACTGCAGCACCAATAGCGCCCATACCCATTAATAACGCACCCGCTAAATAAATCAAACCTAAATCTTCCATCTTATTCTCCTATTGAGTTTACTAAAATTAATAAAAAACTAATGACTTTCTTCGTGCGCCATACTGAGGTACACAATAGTAAGCGTCATAAATATAAACGCTTGTAATATAACAATTAATATATGAAAAATTGCCCAAGGCACTGATAGCGCCCATTGCGCGCCTAGTGGCAACATAGCAATAAGGATAAATATCATTTCGCCGGCATACATATTACCGAACAAACGCAAGGCCAGAGAGATTGGCTTTGAAATCAAACTCACCAATTCTAAAAATAAATTAAAGGGCATTAAGAACTTAGGAAACGGGTGGAACGCCAACTCAGCAAAAAATCCGCCGGCCCCTTTCACCTTAATGCTGTAAAAGATAATCAAAAAGAACACGCCTAAGGCCATAGCAAAGGTCATATTAGGATCAGTGGTTGGAACCACTTTTAAATACGGTATTCCGATCATTTGCCCTAAATAGGGAAGGTAGTCCACAGGTACTAAATCCATCGTGTTCATCAACACAATCCACACAAAAATGGTCAAGGATAAGGGTGCTATTAATGGGTTTTTGCCATTAAAGCTGTCTTTAACACTGCCATCGACAAAGTCCACCACCATTTCTACAAAATTCTGCAAGCCAGATGGCACACCTGCAGTAGGTGATGTCGCTGCTTTTTTAAAAAAATAAAGAAACAAACTACCCAGAATAATAGAGACGCCTAAGGTGTCTAAGTTAAGCGCCCAAAAGCCCATTTCTTTGGCTTCGTCGGCACCATGCGCGATCCCCCAGTTACCATCGGGATGCTGCCCGTAAGTCAGGTTTGTTAGATGGTGCTTGATGTATTCTGATGATGTAAGGTTTTCGCCTGACATAAACTCTCTCTTATTCTTTCATTTTATAGCCACCGAGGATAAACCCTACTTGGCCTGCTATTAATCCAATGACAAGTGGCAATGGGTGTAACTTAAACCACATAAGCCCTAGTCCAAAAAGCGCAATAACGAGCAACAATCGCTCTATCGCCGCTAAATAAATATATGAATGTCCCGATTCCTTACCCTGTAAGACTTTTCCGGCCGCTTGATTTATTCTGCAAGCCATTATAATAGACGCAATAACCGAAATAGCGCCGCCGTAAAAAACCCCCTTAAACCCAAACAACGCTGAATTTAATCCATAAGCCGTGGACGCAATAATAATAATTAACGCCAACTGGTAGGTAATAATCTTAAGCTGCGCTTTCATTAAAAACAATTAATCCCACGCAACTTATCTGGCCTATTATAATTTTGTTGCAGCGCATCGTCAAGGCTATTTCACGTGCGTCAATACACCTTCAAGTTCATCCAGCGATGAATAGTGGATAACTATTTTCCCTTTGCCGCTGTTTAAATGGTTAATGCTAACTTTTGCAGCAAGCCTTTCGGACAAGTCCTCCTGCAACCTATCAATATCAGGGTCCTTGTTTTTTGTTGCACGTTTTTCGTCACTCTGTTTCAACAATTGCTTAACTAACGCTTCTGTTGCACGAACAGATAAACCCTTTAACGCCACTTTATTAGCGGCGTCGAATTGCTTTTCAGCAGGCAGCGCTAGCAAGGCACGCCCATGGCCCATCTCTATCTTCCCTTCACGCAGCAGCTGCTTTACTTCCAGCTCCAAGTCTAACAAACGCAGCAGATTACTCACGGCCACTCGAGAGCGGCCTACTGCGTCGCCAGCTTGTTGATGGGTTAACTCAAATTCGTTAACTAAACGTAATAATGCCTCAGATTCATCTAGGGTATTTAAATCTTCGCGCTGTATATTTTCTACCAGCGATATCGCCATAGCAGCGCGGTCATCGACCTGCCTAATGACCACGGCAACATCTTGCAAACCTGCCATCTGTGATGCGCGCCAACGCCTTTCACCGGCTAATATTTCGTAGCCATTGCCGCCGACCGGGCGAACGATAATAGGCTGAATAAGCCCTTGCGCACTAATGGAATCGGCAAGCTCTTGTAGCTGAACGGGATCAAATTCCGTTCTCGGTTGGTATTTTCCTCGCCTCAACAAGTCTATAGGCAATGTGTTGCTCGACGTTTTTTTATTATCCGCGTCAAGCGACTGGCTCAATAACGCATCTAAACCCCGACCTAGCCCTCTTTTTTTAATCGACATAGTTTATTCTCGGTAATGTTTATCGTCTAACTCTCGCGCTAAGTCCATATAGGCTTTTGCGCCACGCGAGCTTTTATCGTAAATAATGGCCGGGAGGCCGAAGCTAGGCGCCTCGGCTAAGCGAATGTTCCTGGGCACCACCGTGTTAAATACACGCTCAGAAAAGTGCAATTCAAGCTGCTCACTCACGTCTCGCGTCAACCGACTCCGCGAATCAAACATGGTTCTAAGCAAGCCTTCCAAACTCAAATTAGGATTCACTGTTTCACGCACCTGCTTTAGCGTATCCATCAATGACGACAAGCCTTCTAATGCAAAGTATTCGCACTGCATTGGCACGATGACACTGTGCGCAGCAACTAAAGCATTAATAGTCAGCATATTCATTGATGGCGGGCAATCGATAAACAGGTAATCATACGACGACTCTAACGTTTGCAACGCTGTCTTTAGTCGACTTTCTCGATTACTAACCTCAAGCAAATGCACCTCTGCCCCAGCCAAGTCCATATTACTCGGCAACACGTCATTTTTAATTCTTTCAGGGCTTACTACTGCACGGCGAGGATCGCAACCGTCCAACAAAACGTCATAACAAGACAAACTAACGTTTTTTTTATCCACTCCGCAGCCCATCGTCGCATTACCCTGCGGGTCCATGTCCACCAACAATACTCGACGACCCAGCTCGGCCATCGACGCGGCTAAATTGATGCTAGTTGTGGTTTTACCAACCCCACCTTTTTGATTTGCAACTGCTATTATTCTTGCCACGCTATGGGTCCTTTATTGCACTGCTAGACTATCATTTAGCCGTATAAATCACTAAGCTTCGCGTTGCGTCAAGCCCCGGTACGCTTAACGATTCAACGCCGTTAAATTGGAAATCATCCCGCTCAAGTTCATCCACTTCTTTAGACTTCATCGCCAGCAATTTACCACCCGGCCGTAATAAATGCCGTGTTTTTGTTAGCATATCGGGCAACGCGGTAAATGCTCGCGCCGTTACAGTATCAAATTTTTGCTCTGGCTGATAGCTCTCCACTCGGTCATGCACAGGCAGCACATTGTGCAAGCCAAGCTCTACGCTTGCCTGCTGTATAAAACGGGTTTTTTTTGAATTGCTATCTAATAATGCAAAGCTAATATCTGGACGGGCAATCGCCAATGGAATACCGGGCAATCCAGCCCCTGTGCCTACATCAATACTCCGCTCACCAAATAAATAGGGCAACACACTGAGACTGTCAAGCAAGTGCAGCCGAACCATTTGCTCAGGGTCGGTAATTGCCGACAAGTTGTAAACCTTGTTCCACTTGAGTAATACACGCAAAAAATTCATTAATTGCTCAACGGCCTGACTCGGCAACGGAACACCCATCGCTAACAAGCCTTGCTCTAATTGAGCACGATGTGATTCATTAATTGCCGACACTTGAATTACCGCCACTTAGGCGCTTTTCTTTTTCAAATGGACCAGCAACAGCGATATCGCAGCCGGCGTAACACCCTGAATACGGCCCGCCTGGCCTAAGGTTTCCGGTCTATGGCGGCTTAGTTTTTCGACCACTTCAGTCGACAAGCCTCGCACTTGTAAATAATCCAGCCCCTCTGACAAACTTAGGTTTTCGTGCTTTAGCGTTTTATTAATATCTGTTTGCTGCCTATCGATATAGCCCGAATACTTGGCTTGAATTTCAACTTGCTCTGTGACCGAAACGTCCGCTACTACGCTTTCAAGGCCGCTTAGTGTAGCAATGTCACGGTACTTAACCTCGGGGCGGCGCAACACATCTAATAAATTCGCTTCACGCTGTAACGGGGCCTTTAAAAACCCACTGGCTTGATTAGCCGCAACGCTTCCGGGATGTACCCAGCTTGAACTTAGGCGCGACTGCTCGACCTCTATCGCTTCTTTTTTTACGCTAAAGGCCTGCCATTGTGTTTCGTCAACCAAACCCATCGTGTAACCGTGCTCAGTTAATCTTAGATCAGCATTGTCTTCTCTTAACAGCAAGCGGTATTCGGCTCTGCTAGTGAACATCCGGTAGGGTTCGATGGTGCCATTGGTGACCAAGTCATCAATCATCACACCGATATAGGCCTCATCACGGCGTGGACACCACGGCTCAAGTTGTTGTGACTGTCTGGCCGCATTTAAGCCCGCTATCAGACCTTGCGCGGCGGCTTCTTCATACCCGGTGGTACCGTTAATTTGGCCGGCGAAAAAAAGCCCCTGCATATGCTTGGTTTCTAGCGATAGCTTAAGGTCTCTCGGGTCAAAAAAGTCATATTCTATCGCGTAACCTGGGCGCACAATATGCGCGTTTTCGAAACCCTTGATGGTTTTAATAAAGGCGTATTGAATATCAAAGGGTAAGCTCGTCGATATGCCGTTGGGGTAGACTTCGGTCGTGGTTAACCCTTCTGGTTCAACGAATATCTGGTGCGAGTCCTTATCAGCAAAACGCATCACCTTGTCTTCGATAGAAGGACAATACCGCGGGCCAACACCCTCGATAACACCCGTATACATAGGCGACCGATCCAAGCCCGAGCGAATAATGTCGTGGCCCTTTGCATTAGTCCGTGTGATAAAGCAGCTAATTTGCCGCGGGTGGTCTGCCACCGAGCCCATAAAAGAAAACACTGGCAACGGGGTATCACCCGGCTGCTCTTCCATCACGCTAAAGTCTATCGTGCGGCTATCGATTCGCGGCGGGGTACCCGTTTTTAACCTGTCTACATTAAATGGTAACGCTCGCAACCGTTGTGACAAGGCATTGGATGGAGCATCGCCGGCACGCCCACCTTCGTAATTTTGTAAGCCAATATGAATTCTGCCGCCTAAAAAAGTACCCACCGTTAACACCACCGTCGGCGCCATAAATTTGAGACCCATTTGTGTTTCCACGCCTTGAACACGGTCTTGTTCAACGACAAGATCGGACACCGTTTGCTGAAACAAACTCAGGTTTTCTTGGTTCTCTAAGGCAAAACGTACGGTGTGTTTATACAACACTCGATCTGCTTGGGCGCGCGTGGCTCGAACCGCAGGGCCCTTGCTGGCGTTTAAAATTCTAAACTGTATGCCGGCTTTATCGGCAGCCTTGCCCATAAGGCCACCTAACGCGTCCACCTCTTTTACCAAGTGACCCTTGCCAATCCCGCCAATCGCCGGGTTACAGCTCATCTGTCCTAGGGTTTCAATATTTTGCGTTAACAACAGTGTTTTTGCACCCGTGCGTGCAGCTGCCAAGGCGGCTTCTGTTCCAGCGTGGCCACCGCCAACGACGATGACATCAAAGTTTTGTGGATGTTCCATATTTCTATTTACCTGACTTAAGCCGTTGATTTTAGCATTTTATTATCAAATTAGTTAACGCCTTAAAACTTTGACTCCATTCTGTTTGTTAGAATATCAATGATTACATCACGCAATTTTGCTCAAACGCCTATGGATACGCCAGTTAACGTTTTTTTAAATCAAGCCAATACGATTATTTTAGGCAAGAACCACACCTTAAAGCTCGCCTTAGCTTGCCTGCTAGCAAAAGGGAATTTATTGATCGAAGACATCCCAGGGGTTGGTAAAACGACCTTGGCGCATTGTTTTGCCAAATTACTCGGTCTCGACTTTCAGCGTATTCAGTTCACCAGTGACTTATTGCCAGCTGACATCATCGGCTCAAGTGTTTTTGATCGGGAGAATAACCGTTTTGAGTTCCACCCCGGGCCTTTATTTAGCAACTTCATCCTTGCGGACGAAATCAACCGAGCCACACCAAAAACACAAAGTGCTTTACTTGAATCCATGGAAGAGCGACAAGTAACTATCGAAAAAATCACCTACCCCATGGCCAAGCCTTTCATCGTTATTGCCACTCAAAATCCTGGCCATCAAGTCGGCACGTTCCCGTTACCTGAGTCACAACTTGACCGTTTTTTAATGCGCCTGTCCATTGGCTACCCCGATGCCGAATCAGAAAAGCAATTGCTCAATGGCGACAATACGCGCGAAAAACTAGAGCAGCTTGACGCGGCGCTCTCATCCGACCAGTTCATTGACTTGCAACGCCAAGTCGTCAATATTCACGCCGCTGACCCTGCGATAGCCTACGTTCAGGCCTTATTAGAATTTTCAAGACAGTCTCCGCTATACGCTCAAGGCCTATCACCTAGGGCGGGTATCGCGATCATGCAGGCCGCTAAAGCCTGGGCCTTAATAGACGGTCGTGATCACGTTTACCCTGAAGATATTCAAGCCATTTTGCCGGCGGTTACTGAACACCGGCTGGTGTTAAATGACTCTGTATCAAGCAGCACCGTGAGCACTAGCCACAGCTTGCTCTCAGAAGTCGCCATTCCGTGATGCCCAACAACGCTAGGTTTTCCGTCAAAACGGGCGACTGGCTCACGACAAAACACTTAGCTAAACCCATTCGCTTGTCTGTATTTGTCAAAGAACAAGGCGTGCCGGCTAACATCGAACTTGATCCACTCGATCCAGACTGTCAACATTTTATTGCACTAGACGAACAGGCTAGACCAATAGCCACGGCACGCCTGGGTGTAACTGGAAAATTAGGCCGCATGGCGGTACTAAAGGCTTACCGAAGAAAAGGGGCAGGGCGATTATTACTGGATGCCGTCAACGTTTACGCTATTAGTCAGGGCCTGCATAGATTAACCTGCCACGCACAAACAGAGGCCGCTGGATTTTATAAAAAACAGGGCTTTGTTACCACGGGCATGCCATTTCAAGAAGCCGGTATTGAGCACCTTAAGATGGTCAAGGTGTTGAGCGCTTAAGGCC
>JAGPVU010000194.1 GCA_018066825.1 Cycloclasticus sp. | reverse complement strand
TAGATTTACGCAGATTATAATTTATCTAGTCATTCGCGACAGGGCTTTTTCTGCAGGGGTTTTTCTGCGGCGTAAATTATGGGGGCTTTGCTCGCTTCACAGGGGATTATTAAGTGAATATTTAGGCTTTATTTTTGTTTACCACGGGAGTAAAAAGTAGTATAAATACAACAATCATAAAAAATGATTGAATAATGTTGTACGATTTAGGGAAAAACTTGAACATTAAGTTCAATTAAATACTATCTAACAGAGGGAAGATAAATGAATAATTTTAAAAAGAAAGTATTATGCGCCGCTATTGGAGCGACATTGGTTGTACCATCAGCGACCTTAATGGCTGCAGAAGTGGGTAATTTTTTCCATACCGATGGAAAAAGTAATTTACAAATAGGGCTTTTTTACAACGATAGCAAACGTGATGTCGAGCAAAAAGGTAAGGCGATGATATCTTCAGAAACAAATTCTTTTTCAGAGGGCAATGATACGGAAACAAATAGAGTTTCAGAAAATGTTTCAGGCCTAAAAGGTGAGGAAAATACGCAAGATTTGTACCTAAAAATAAGCTATGCCTTGACGCCAAAAATCGAAGTGTATGGTAAGTTGGGTGCCAGTCAAACAGACTTAGATGTTGATAAAGCGAACTGGCAATTGGATGAGTCGACTACTGAATCTGATGGGTCGAGTTCTGCAACTTATAATACCTCATTTAGTGAGTCCTTAAGTGAGCTTGAAACGTCATCTCGTGGCGGCGACCGTGGTTGGTTAGCGGGTGTGGGTACAAAAATTACGATTCATGAAACGGGTTCCGGCTGGAGGTTTGGCTTTGATGGGCAGTATATTTACCGTGATCAGGATATGAATGAAGATTTAGCCTGGGGTGGTGATCTTGAATTGACGGGTCAGGAGTCGCAGGAACTCCAGGGGTCGTTAATTCTGGGTAAAGTCGTTGGAAATTTCAGGCCGTACGGTGGTGTTTCGTACACAAAATATGAAAGTGAGTATGATCTGAGTTATGACGGTGATCGAACAGGTACCATTGAACTTGAAAACGAAGACAATATTGGCTACTTCGCCGGTTTTGACTTCGACTTTTCTGGCTTAACGGCAAGCTTTGAAGCACGTGGTGGAGACGAGCAAGCTGTAACGATTGGCATACGTATGCCGTTATAACTTAACGAGCTTACAGTGTTATAAAAATACCCAGCTTAGGCTGGGTATTTTTTTGCGTGTTGTTAGCGGGTGTCTTGTCTACTAGAGAGGCTAGTATCGTTTACTTTTTTAGTGCTGCGGGTCTATTCAGTTTTTATGACATTAAAATAGGCATCTTGGCTGCCGTCATCATCTATTTTTATTTGAATCATGTGTCTGCCCTCCTGGCTTAATTGCAGGGGTGAAGCGCAAAGTATAAAGAGCGTTTCGCCTTCGGCTGATGTTGGGGTAAGAATTTGCCCCTGGACGGGGCGCGAATCCTGGCCATCGGGCGCGGTAATTTTGACTTGTAAGAAAGGGGCGTAATCGGCTGGTATGCCGGTAAAACGCATGACGAGATTGAGTTGATTGATGATGGTAGGCAATTGTTGAACAGAAATTTCTTTGGTTGGGTAGACGCCCATTAGGGAATAGCGACCGTTTTTTTCTTCTCGTACGTCGTCACAAAAAATGATATCAATTAATGTAGGTGTCGTTGTCATATTATGTAATTACCTTATGTGTGGCTAATGAATCGCTCTGTTTAGTCTATAAAATGACTGGAATACTTATAAATTTTTTGGGCTCTGCCGGTCTTCCTTCAAACAAAAAGGCGGCGTACGCTTCGCAATAACGGTGTATGGCGTGTAATTGATACGCCCATTCGCGTTTAAATGCCCGTGGGTCGATGACTGAAAAGCAGGGGTTCATTTCAAAATAAAATGGTTTGCCGTCGGGTAGTAGTGCGTAATCGGCGATGGTGTAATCGAGCTTTAGAAGGTTTTTAGCTCGAAGTAATTCATCTTTTTCGTGTAGCGGTCGATCCCAAAAAGCATTTTCTTCTAATAGGTGGGCGGCCATTCTGTCTGGCTGGCGAGAATCGGAGTGAATGTTCCATTCTGGAGATGAAATGAGGTGACGAGCTATTACCTGGTCGCCCAATAGTACGCAACGGTACTTTCTATATAGGCCGTCTTCGCTTTTGTAATCTTTAAATTCTATGGCGACGGTGCTTTTTCTAAAATATTCATCATCGATGGCTTTTATGTCGTCGGCGTTATTGACCAACTTCATTGACGAGCCGAGATGCGTATTCTCCTGTCGTAAAATGATTGGAAAAGGCATGTTCAATGCCAACGCGAGGGATTTTTTTGGAACGCGTTCTACTCGGGCGCAATTAACGTCGTTTTTTGCCCATATCTTATAGGCTTGCCTGCGGTTACAATTTGTTAAGCCTTCTATGCCGTTGATAAATCGTTTGTTTTTTGTTTTGCAGTATATCTCTAGTTTTTTTATTCGGTCTTTGTGCCAGGCATCGGCGCAAATGGCGTTAAGTACTAAATCGTAAGCGTCGGCGTCAGCAGGTTTTATCTGTTCTATGGCTCTGCAATCAAGCTGAATGCCGTGGTTTTTCCACAAGTAGTTAAATAAATAGTCGTGAATTGTGACGGCGCCTTTTTGGAATACGGCTAATACTTTAAGCTTAACGGGGTTATGAAGCATGCTTTTTACCTTGCCATAGTTCAAAGGCCTCCATTAGACAGGCCAATTTATTTTTAACTTCTAAAAGTTCCAATTCAGCTTGAGACTCTTTAACGACGCCAACACCACCTTGTGTAAAGGCTTGTGTGCCCTTTAGCATTGCTGCGCGAATGTTAAGAAAGCAAGAGGCGTTCTTGAAGCCTGCTTCTGCGTAACCTACCATGCCACCATAAAAATAGAAGGGCTCTGTTCTGGGATCTGCTTTAAGAATTAGATTTTCAGGGTACGAGTTTAGTGGTGGGTAGCTATCTTTCAGTAACTGAAACAGGTTAACGCCTTGTTTCAGTTGACCACTTAAACGCGAGTATAAGTGTTTGACGTGCTTAAATTCACGAACCTGTTTTAAAAAATCCACCTTGTATTTCCCTTCAATACATAAATCTTGCATACGCGCTTTATAGCGATTGAAAGCCATCATGTGTTCTGTATTTTCTTTTTCATCTTCTAGTAGTTCCTGGTGCCATCGTTTGTTTTTTTCAGGGTCGGAACTGACGCCCCTGGTAGAGGCGATAATATCAAAAAATAGTGTGCCATCTTTTAATTCAAAAATATTTTCAGGGCTGCAGCCCACCGAATATTGATGAGCGCCGATGTTGGCATAATGGCTGGCTGCGCAATTGGGCTCTAAAGCAGAATAAATATCGTATAAGTGAAAAGGGTTTAAAGACGAAGAAAACTGGCTTTTATACGTGCGACTTATAATCATTTTTCCCGTTTCTGTTTGAAGAAGTTTTATAGATTCACGCAGGCGATTTAAAAATTCATTATCCGGTTCAGATGCCCAGGG
>JAGPVU010000193.1 GCA_018066825.1 Cycloclasticus sp. | reverse complement strand
TACAAGGTTGATAGGCAAGGTGTGGAAGCGCAGTAATGTGTGAAGCTAACTTGTACTAATTGCCCGTGAGGCTTGACCATATAACACCCAAAAGGGTTGTTATAACGAATAACATTCATATGAATTCATGTACAACTTTCTAAATTATTGCAGAGATATTCTCTGATGCCGATTTGCCTGGTGGCAATAGCGAGCGTGTACCACCCGATCCCATTCCGACCTCGGAAGTGAAACCGCTTAGCGCCGATGATAGTGTAGCAGTAGCTATGTGAAAGTAGGGAACTGCCAGGCTTTTACAATAAAAACCCGCCTTTTGGCGGGTTTTTTTTTAAGTTAGAATAACCATTTAATCAATCAGGTGTAATCCATTATGAAGCGTATCAAATGGCTATTAAATCCAGCAGTAATGCTATTAATGACTTCGTCATGCTATGTTGCCAATGCCCATAATACACATATTAGTGATGAACCCTACCGAGGGTTGCCGTACCACGCCACTACAACTGAAGTTCCTCCTAAAAACGTTGATAGACTGTTAATTAATGAAGTGCAACAACTTATTTCTTCGGGTGATAAGCCGGTTTTGATTGATGTGTATGGCGCTATCTTTAGGGAAGAGGCCTTAGATTTTGATGGTGCGTGGCAAGTTACGTTACCGCGACAAAACATACCGAATAGCACTTGGTTGCCTAACGTAGGGAAAGAAACATTAATACCTATCGTAGAATTGTATTACCAACAACAACTAATTCGTTTAACACAGGAAAATAAAGCTAAAACAATTATTATATATTGTAATGTCGACTGTTGGATGGCGTGGAATGCAGCTAAACGGGCTAATGAATGGGGTTATACCAGCGTAAAATGGTTCCGAGAAGGTGTCGATGGATGGATAGAAAAGGGTCTACAGCTTCAAGAAGCTAAACCTATTAATTTACCGGTAGATGACGAATAATAGCGTTTGTTAAGTCCATTAAATAGGCTGATTAACATGTGGATTACGAGTCCACATGTTAATCATTATTCCAGCTTAAAAAGAATCGCCCGGTATGCGTACCCAGCCTTCCATTAGAACCCGAGCGCTTCGGCTCATACTTGCTTTTGCAACCGTCCACACGCCATTTGTTTGTTGAGCTTCCGCTCCTACACGTAAAGTGCCGGATGGGTGGCCGAAAATAACAGCATCACGTTCACCACCGCCAGCAGCGAGATTAACCAAGGTGCCCGGAACGGCAGCAGCAGCAGCGATTGCAACAGCAGCCGTACCCATCATCGCGTGGTGTAATTTACCCATCGATAGAGCGCGCACATGCAAGTCAATATCGTCTGCTGAAATTGTCTTGTTACTCGAGCTTATGTAAGCTTTTGGTTTAGCAACAAAAGCGATTTTAGGTGTGTGTTGGCGTGCCGCGGCTTGAGAAATATCATCAATTAAACCCATTTTAACGGCACCGTAAGCACGTATAGTTTCAAACATCGCCAGTGCTTTTTCATCGCTATTTATCGCACCTTGTAACTCGGTTCCGATATAAGCAATGTCTTCTGCATTAACGAATATGGTCGGAATGCCGGCGCTGATCATGGTAGCTTTAAGCGTACCAACGCCGGGTACATGCAAGTCGTCAATCAGATTACCCGTAGGGAACATAGACTCGCCTTCAGCGGAAGGATCCATAAATTCGACGACGATTTCGGCGGCAGGAAATGTCACCCCATCTAATTCAAAATGACCTGTTTCTTGTACCTGACCGTTTGTTATGGGTACTTGAGCAATAATCGTCTTGCCAATGTTGGCTTGCCAGATACGCACGGTGGCAATGCCATTCTCAGGGATGCGTGTTGCATCAACCAGCCCACTGCTAATAGCGAAAGAACCCACTGCAGCAGATAGATTGCCACAGTTACCACTCCAGTCGACAAAAGCCTTATCAATAGCTACTTGGCCGAATAGGTAATCGACGTCGTGATCGGCTTTGTTACTTTTAGATAAGATAACCGTTTTACTGGTGCTAGAGGTAGCGCCACCCATGCCGTCAGTTTGTTTGCCGTACGGGTCTGGGCTGCCAATCACACGGAGTAATAAATTATCACGTGCGGCACCGGCTACTTGTGCTGACTCAGGCAAGTCTTGTAGGTTAAAGAATACACCTTTGCTAGTACCGCCGCGCATGTAGGTGGCGGGTATTCTAATTTGAGGTACGTGTGACATATGAGGCTATCCCTTTAAGCGGCAGAAGATGACTGCAGAAAATCTTGAGCAAATCGCTGCAAAACACCGCCAGCGGTGTATACGGATACCTCATCCGCGGTATCTAAGCGACAGTTAACGGGTACTTCAACACTATCACCAGCTTTGCGATGAATGATAAGTGTCAAGTTTGCGCCAGGAGTGATATCACCCATGACATCAAAGGTTTCAGTGCCATTTATTGCATACGTTTTGCGGTTTTCACCGGCCTTAAATTCTAGCGGAAGCACACCCATACCAACCAAGTTGGTACGGTGAATACGTTCAAAGCCTTCAGCAACGATAGCTTCAACCCCGGCTAAACGTACACCTTTTGCAGCCCAATCACGTGACGACCCTTGTCCGTAATCGGCGCCAGCAACAATAATTAAAGGCTGTTTGCGCGCCATATAGGTTTCAATCGCTTCCCACATACGGGTGACCTCGCCTTCAGGTTCGATACGTGCTAATGAGCCCTGTTTGATTTCACCGTTTTCCTGCACCATTTCATTTAATAGTTTAGGGTTGGCGAAGGTTGCGCGTTGAGCGGTCAAATGATCGCCTCGATGGGTGGCGTACGAGTTAAAGTCTACCTCTGGTAACCCCATTTTAGCTAAATAAGCACCCGCAGCACTGTCCAGCATAATCGCGTTAGACGGTGATAGATGATCAGTCGTGATGTTGTCGCCCAAAACGGCCAGAGGGCGCATGCCTTTCATGGTGCGCTCACCTGCTAAGGCACCTTCCCAATAAGGTGGGCGACGGATGTAGGTGGTTTGTGGTCGCCAATCGTAGAGCGGGCTAACTTGTTCCTGTTGGGCGCTCGCTTCAGGAAACATCGGAATGTAAACTTGCCGGAACTGTTCAGGCTTGACACTTTGTTTAACAATCGCATCAATTTCTTCATCGCTCGGCCAGATGTCTTTTAAGGTAACTGGGTTACCTTGCTGGTCATGTCCAAGTACACCCTTTTCAATATCAAAGCGAATGGTGCCAGCTATAGCGTAAGCAACCACTAATGGTGGTGATGCGAGGAAAGCTTGTTTAGCGTACGGGTGAATACGGCCGTCAAAGTTGCGGTTGCCCGACAAAACGGCAGTTGCGTATAAGTCACGATCAATTATTTCTTGTTGAATAACTGGGTCTAAGGCGCCACTCATGCCGTTACACGTGGTACACGCAAATCCAACGATGCCAAAGCCAAGCTGTTCTAATTCTGATAGTAAGTTGGCATCTTCAAGGTACAGTTTGACTGTTTTAGACCCCGGTGCTAAGGATGATTTTACCCAAGGTTTGCGGGTTAAACCGAGCGCATTAGCGTTACGTGCGATAAGGCCTGCGGCAATCACGTTACGTGGGTTGCTGGTATTGGTGCAGCTTGTAATAGCAGCGATAATAACTGCGCCATCAGGCATCAGGCCTTCTTCATTTTCCACGATGCCGGCGATTCCGCGTTCCGTCAGTTCGCTAGTTGGAACGCGACGATGAGGGTTAGACGGGCCAGCGATATTGCGGCCAACGGATGATAAATCGAACGTTAGCACGCGTGGGTATTCGGCATTTTTTAATGTGTCTGCCCAAAGCCCTGCTTGCTTAGCATACGTTTCGACCAATTTAACTTGATCATCTTCGCGGCCAGTGAGTTTTAAATAATCAATGGTTTTGTCGTCAATATAAAACATGGCGGCTGAGGCGCCAAATTCAGGCGTCATATTAGAAATGGTAGCACGGTCACCTAGGGTTAAAGCCGCGGCACCTTCGCCGAAAAATTCAAGGTAGGATGACACCACTTTGGCGTTACGTAAAAATTCGGTCAGTGCCAGCACTATGTCGGTTGCTGTAATGCCGGGTTGGCGTATGCCGGTTAACTCAACGCCGATGATGTTCGGTAACCGCATATAAGATGGGCGACCGAGCATTACCGTTTCGGCTTCAAGGCCGCCAACGCCAATGGCGATTACACCTAATGCATCAACGTGCGGAGTATGACTGTCTGTACCGACTAAGGTGTCTGGAAAAGCCACGCCGTCGCGTGCATGAACAACGGGCGACATTTTTTCTAGGTTAATTTGGTGCATGATGCCATTGCCGGGTTGAATGACATCGACATTTTTAAAGGCTTTTTTGGTCCAATTAATAAAATGGAAGCGGTCGTCATTGCGGCGGTCTTCTATCGCACGGTTCTTTTCAAAGGCATCTTTTTCAAACCCTGCGTGCTCTACTGCGAGCGAGTGATCAACGATCAGTTGGGTGGGTACCACGGGGTTGACCTGAGAGGGGTCGCCACCTTTTGCTGCAATGGCGTCGCGAAGACCTGCAAGGTCAACCAAAGCGGTTTGGCCAAGGATGTCGTGGCAAACAACGCGAGCTGGGTACCAAGGAAAGTCTAGGTCCTGTTTGCGTTCAATAAGTTGTTTAAGTGAGTCGGTTAGCATGGCCGGGTCACAGCGGCGCACTAAGTTTTCGGCGTGTACGCGTGAGGTGTACGGAAGTGTCTCATAAGCACCGGGTTGAATCGCATCAACGGCGGCTTGTGCGTCGAAGTAGTCTAAATCAGTGCCAGGAAGAGGTTTGCGGTTTTCAGTATTCATAAGTTGACTCACTTAGTCTTAGTTAAAAAAGCCAGTCTTAGAAGCTTAAGACTGGCTGTGCTATCTGATAGTACGTTGCGATTAATCTCTATCGGCAATGTTGCTCACGGGGCGATACTCCGGGCCAATGTAATCTGCACTTGGCCGAATGATTCGGTTGTTGGCGCGTTGCTCCATGATGTGAGCGGTCCAGCCCGTAACCCGTGACATAACAAAAATAGGCGTAAACAACTTGGTTGGGATCCCCATAAAGTGATAAGCCGACGCGTGGAAGAAGTCAGCATTACAGAATAATTTCTTTTCACGCCACATGACATCTTCACAACGAACTGAAACAGGGTAAAGCGTCGTGTCGCCCACATCTGCCGCTAATTTTTCAGACCACTTTTTGATGATCGCATTACGTGGATCAGAGGTGGTATAAACCGCGTGACCAAAGCCCATGATTTTTTCTTTACGGCTTAACATGGCCATCATTTCAGCTTCGGCTTGCTCGGCTGAGGTCCAGTTTTCAATCATTGCCATGGCGGCTTCATTCGCGCCGCCGTGTAATGGCCCACGTAGGGTGCCGATAGCAGCGGTAACGCAGGAGTGGATGTCTGACAATGTGGACGCGCAAACACGACCAGCAAAAGTAGACGCGTTAAACTCGTGTTCTGCATAAAGAATAAGTGATACGTTCATCACTTGCTCATGTAGCTGGTTGGGTTTTTCACCGCGCAGCATGTGTAAAAAATGCGCGCCGACAGAGTTGTCGTCAGTCTCGGTATCAATACGCACACCATCGTGTGAGAAGCGATACCAGTAGCAAATAATAGATGGGAAGACGGCAATCATACGATCGATTTTGTCTAATTGTTCTGAAAAACTCTTTTCTTCTTCTAAGTTCCCTAGCATCGAGCACCCTGTGCGAATTACATCCATAGGGTGTGCGTCCGCCGGAATATGTTCAAGCACAGTCTTTAACGCAGCAGGTAAGCCGCGCAAGGTTTTTAGTTTAGCGACATAGTTGTCTAATTCGGATTGATTGGGTAATTCTCCATGGGCAAGGAGGAAGGCAACCTCTTCGAACGTCGCGTTATCGGCTAGGTCAGACATGTCATAACCACGGTAGGTTAAGCCAGTGCCAGATTTACCAACGGTACATAAAGCGGTCTCACCTGCAGATTGTCCTCTAAGGCCTGCGCCGCCAACTTTCTTTTCAGCCATTACGATTTCTCCTTGGAAAACAATGCGTCTAGTTTTTGCTCGTATTCGTGGTAACCCAGTACATCATACAACTCCATACGTGTTTGCATGGTGTCTACAACGTTAACTTGGGTGCCTTCTTTGCGAATGGTTTCGTACACATTAAGGGCAGCTTTACTCATCGCCCGGAATGCAGATAAAGGGTACAAGACCATGCTTGCCCCGGCTTCGCCAAGTTCCGTGGTAGTGAAGTAAGGCGTTTGACCGAACTCTGTGATGTTGGCAAGAACGGGCACGTTTACTGCGGCAGTAAAGGCGCGATAGTCATCTAACTCGTACACGGCTTCGGCAAAAATCATATCGGCACCAGCTTCAACGTAGGCGCAGGCGCGATCGATAGCGGCTTGTTGGCCTTCGCTATTATATGCATCGGTACGCGCCATTAAGACAAAGTCAGAATCGGTTTTCGCATCAGCCGCAGCTTTTACGCGGTCGCACATTTCTTCTTTGCTGACGAGTTCTTTGTTTGGACGGTGACCGCAACGTTTAGCGGCGACTTGGTCTTCGATATGAACCGCAGCAACCCCGGCACGTTCAAACTCTTTGATTGTACGCGCGATACTAAAGGCACTGCCCCAACCGGTATCAATATCGACTAGCAAAGGAACGTCGGTTGCAGCCGTAATGCGGCTGGCGTCGGTCAGCACGTCGTTCAAAGTAGTGACCCCAAGGTCGGGCAAGCCAAAAGAGGTGTTTGCAACGCCACCGCCAGAAAGATAGATGGCTCTGTAGCCAGTTTTTTCTGCCAGCAAGGCGCTATAGGCATTAATAGTGCCCATGATTTGTAACGGTTTTTCTTCTGCCATTGCTTCGCGAAAGCGTAAGCCAGCTGATTTTTGCTTATTCATTTAGGGTAAAGCTCCTCAATAAATTGTCGTTTTAAGCGCTTTTTGGGTAACCAAGAGCTTTAAGGTTTTCGGTGATTTCATCTAAGGTATTCAGGTCATCAATGGTTGCGGGTACTTTATACGCAACGCCATCGGCTATACTGCGCATGGTGGCGCGAAGAATTTTACCCGAACGTGTTTTTGGCAAACGTTTCACAACGGTTGCAAGTTTAAATGCTGCAACGGGGCCAATCTTTTCACGCATTAAGGTAATCAATTCTTTAACGACCTCATCAGGGTCGCGGTTGGCACCCGATTGAAGCACAGCAAAGCCCATGGGTGCTTGGCCTTTTAGACTATCGGCAACGCCAATGACAGCGCATTCGGCAACGTTGGGATGCGCCGCAATGACTTCTTCCATTGCGCCGGTAGACAATCGATGGCCAGCCACATTGATGACGTCATCAGTTCGGCCCATAATATAGACGTAGCCGTCTTTGTCTATATAGCCGGCATCGCCAGTTTCATAATAACCAGGGAAAGTCTCAAGGTAAGCACTAAAAAAGCGCTCGTCATTTTGCCAAAGTGTGGGAAATGTGCCGGGGGGTAAGGGTAACTTGATAGCAATAGCGCCCATTTCACCTACAGCGACGGGTTGTCCGCTATCGTCTAAAAACTGTACATCGTAGCCTGGTGCGGGTTTGGTCGGTGAGCCTGGTTTAACGGGAAACACTTCAAGGCCCAAGCAGTTTGCTGCTATTGACCAGCCTGTTTCGGTTTGCCACCAGTGATCCACAACGGGAACCCGCAACTTGTCTTGAGCCCAATATAAGGTGTCTGGATCGCAGCGCTCGCCTGCTAGAAATAACGCACGCATGTTTGACAGGTCATATTTTTTTATGTGATCGCAATTAGGGTCTTCTTTTCTGATGGCTCTAAGTGCTGTTGGCGCAGTGAATAACGAGACAACTTTATGCTCTGACATAACGCGCCAAAAAGCGCCGGGGTCTGGTGTGCCGACGGGCTTGCCTTCATAAAGAAGTGTGGTTGAGCCGTTCAGTAAAGGACCGTAGCAGATATAAGAATGACCAACTACCCAGCCTATATCAGAGGCTGCCCAGAATACTTCGCCGGGTTGGATGTTGTAGAGATACTTCATGGTCCACATCATGGCCACAGCGTGGCCGCCGTTGTCGCGTACGACACCCTTGGGCTGACCTGTGGTGCCTGACGTATAAAGAATGTAGAGCGGATCGGTAGCGGCAACGGAAACGCAGTCCACGGCGGTTGCGCTCGCCACCGCCGTTTCCCAGTCGATGTCACGACCGGCTTGCATGATGGCCGTTGCTTGAGGACGTTGTAACACAAGAGTATTGTTTGGCTTATGATCAGACAGATCAATTGCCTCGTCGACTAGGGGTTTGTATTCAATAATGCGACTGCCTTCTAGACCACAGGAGGCGGCCAATATAACCTTGGGTTTGGCGTCATCTATACGGGTAGATAGTTCGTTAGCGGCAAAACCGCCAAAAACAACAGAATGAACAGCGCCAATTCTTGCGCAGGCTAGCATCGCCATGACGCCCTCGGGAATCATCGGCATATAAATAAGCACGCGATCACCCTTGACGACGCCAAGATTAGATAACACCCCCGCTAGGCGAGCGACTTGATCGAGTAGTTGTTGGTAGCTATACGTTTTTTGTGTTTGGCTAACTGGGCTGTCATAAATTAACGCGGCTTGGTCTGCGCGGCCTTCGTTAACGTGCCGATCGACGGCGTTGTAGCAGGTGTTAAGTTGGGCACCAGAGAACCAACGGTAATAGGGCGCCTTTGTGCTATCTAATACACAGTCCCAAGTTTTATCCCAAACAATGCTTGACGCGGCATCACCCCAGAAGTCATCTGGAGAGATTAGGGATCGTTTGTAGTTGCTTGAGTATAGGCCCATGTTCGTTTTTTTGACTGAATCTTAATCTAGATTCTTGCGTGACTCACACAATAAGGAGCCGACCAATTTACCACTTTTAAGCGTTTTTTTCAAGCCAAACCCTAAGCCCCTGGACGATGATACCTATATCTAAGGAGAGGGTTTTAATGATCTCGGCTTTAGTGAGCTGGCACCCAGAGGTTATAACTTCATCGACCAAATAGTGTTCAATTTTTTCATACAGAATCGCATCGGAAGCTGATTCTTGACTGAGTTGAGCAAATAAGCGGATTCTTTTACGCAAATCATCCGCGAGAGGCTCTAAATTGCCGACTTGATTGTAGTGGGTTAAGTAAGCGCGATCACAGTCCGTTGCCATTAACTTGTCTATCGAGTCCAGCCAATCAGAGGGGTTGAAATCGACAGGCGAGGTCGGCGGAAAAATAAAAGCGTGTTGGTTAACGGTTAACTCAGGGTAGGCGGCGCCAAATGTGTCGCCGGTGAACATGCCGTTACTCGTTTTATCGATAATGCAAAAGTGGTGTTTGGCGTGTCCTGGTGTGTGTAAAAACTCAAGCACCCTGCCTTGAAAGTTGATTATTTGGTGGTCTGCTGCTGCAATGACGCGCTGCTCATCTATGCCAATCAGTTCGCCGTAATGCCGTTTAAATTCAGCTTTCCCATAAACCGCCGTTGCACCTGCCTGTAAGCGACTGGGGTCAATCATATGGCGCGCCCCTCGTGGGTGGATAATGAGTTGCGCATTGGGTGCATGTTGCATCAGCAGCCCTGCGCCGCCGGCATGATCGAGGTGAACATGGGTAGGAATAACATAATCGATGTTACTTAAGGGGATCCCCTTTTGTTCTAGCAGCGCCAGCAGTAGGGGGACGGTATGGTTGGTGCCGACGTCAATAAAGGCGGCATGACCGTTTTGCTCAATCAAATAACAACTGGCCAAGCCGGGTCGTACATATTGTGCGTCGATGCAAGTAATGCCATGGTCTAAGTAGTCATGTATTAAATTCTGCATAGAGTATTAGTGCGTATGTAGTTAGCTTGGATTTATATTAAGGGCAAAGCGTGCAAATTCAAACGTCTATTTGATTTTAGAGTAGGGAAGAGCGTTGGTTTTTGCTATTATGGTAAAAATTTTTAAGTGAAATTATTGGAGATAGCATGGCAACGTACAAGGCCCCTGTTCGTGATATGGCGTTCGTATTGAACGAGATAATTAATATTGAATCGTTAACGTCAATTGAAAAATTTGCAGACGCAACACCTGATATCGTTAACGGCGTACTAGAAGAGGCAGCAAAGCAAATTGACAACACTATCGGGGTGTTAAATGAATCGGGTGATGCGGAAGGCGCCCAATTAGAAAATGGTGAGGTGACCACGCCCACTGGCTTTAAGGAAGCCTATAAAGCGTATGCTGAAAGCGGTTGGACTGGATTGGATAAAGATGTTGAGTTTGACGGTCAGGGCCTGCCTTATGTATTAGCGACAGCGGTAACCGATATGTTGTCGGGGGCAAATGCGGCTTTTTCTTTGTACCCGGGTTTAAGCAATGGTGCGTATGAAGCACTGAAAGCACATGGTACTCAGGCACAAAAAGAAACCTATATGACGCACCTGAGTAGGGGCGACTGGAGTGGCACTATGTGTTTGACCGAACCGGGGGCAGGTAGTGATCTCGGGCAAGTCAGAAGTAAGGCGTTACCTCAGGATGATGGAAGCTACTTAATCGATGGTAATAAAATATTCATTACCGCGGGTGAGCATGATCTAACGGACAATATCTTACACTTAGTATTGGCTAGAACGCCGGATGCGCCGGAAGGAGTGCGCGGTATTAGTATGTTTATCGTGCCGAAATTTTTGGTTAATGAAGACGGTTCATTGGGGGAGCGAAACCCTATAGTTTGCGCCAGTATTGAAGAAAAAATGGGTATTCATGGTTCGTGTACTTGTGTGTTGAACTTTAATGAAGCGAAAGGTTATCTAGTCGGTGAGTTGAATAAAGGCTTGCAAAACATGTTTGTCATGATGAACGCTGCTCGTCTAATGGTTGGCTTACAAGGTTTAGGTGTCGCAGAGCGTGCAACGCAAAATGCGATTAACTACGCCAAAGAGCGTAAGCAAGGTCGCCCCTTAACGCGTAAAGCAGAATCATCGTTTGATAGCGATACCATTATCGTACACCCTGATGTGCGCCGTATGTTGTTGACCATGAAGGCCTTAACCGAAGGTTGCCGAATGATGGCGTACGACACCGCAAAATACGTTGATCTGTCAGAAAATCACTTGGATGAAACAGTGCGTTCAAAGGCTAAAGAACGGGTGGATTTAATGACGCCTATCTGTAAAGCGTTTACTACCGACGTAGGTGTGGAGGTGAGTAGTTTGGGTGTACAAGTATACGGCGGGCATGGTTATATTCGAGAAAACGGCATGGAGCAGAACTTACGTGACAGTAAGATATTCTGTATTTACGAAGGCACTAACGGTATTCAGGCGATGGATTTAATTGGCCGTAAACTGTCGATGGCGGGTGGCCAATTACCGAAAGATTTCTTTGCTGAAATCAACAGTGAATTGGAATCAGCGACGGATGAGTTGCACTTTATTTGTGAGCCCTTGAATGAGGCGCTAAGTGGTTTACAAAAAGCAACCGATTGGCTGATCGAGTCGAAAAAAAGCAACCCAAATGATGCGGCTGCGGCTGCCGTTGATTACTTGCAACTATTCGGCCTAGTTAGCTTGGGCTATTATTGGTTACGAGCAGCTAAGGTGGCGTTAAAGCATGATGCTGTTTTTTATCAAGCCAAGTTGGTCACGGCAAAATTCTTTGCTACCAAACTATTACCGCGTGCTCAAGGCTTATTGCCTGTCGTGATGTCTGGTAGTGGTTGTGTTATGGATCCGACGGAAGAGATGATTTTATAGCGTGTTTGATGACATAAAAAGCTGCTTTCGAGCAGCTTTTTTGTATATGCTTAGGCTGTCTTGAGCGTATTGTTACGTTTAAAAATAATTACAAATAATAAGGTTAATCGGTATGAACTTATTCGAAATGTCGCTGGATAAAAACCCAGCTAACTACGTCACGCTTTCTCCGTTGACCTTTATTAAGCGAGCAGCCGATGTTTATCCTAATAAGTTGGCCTGTGTTCATGGCGAGCAAAAAATCACCTGGGCGCAAACCTATCGACGCTGTGTGAGATTAGCCGATGCGTTATCGAAACGCGGTATTGGCCGGGGGGATACGGTATCTGCAATGCTGCCCAATATTCCAGCAATGTTTGAATTGCACTTTGCAGTGCCCATGCTCGGTGCGGTGCTACATTCAATTAACACGCGGTTAGATGCCAAGTCGGTGGCTTTTCAGTTAGACCACTCAGAAAGTAAGGTGGTTTTTATAGATAGCGAGTTTGCTGACTCGATGGCCATGGCCTTAAAAGAAGCGCAAGTTTCACCTTTTGTGGTGGATGTTGAAGACGCAGCCTATGTGTCAAATAAGCCTATTGGTGAGGAAGCGTACGAATCATTTATAACGCAAGGAGAGGATACGTTTCAGTGGGCCCTCCCCGAGGATGAATGGGAATCGATCACGTTAAACTATACGTCGGGAACGACGGGTAATCCAAAAGGTGTGGTGTACCACCATCGAGGTGCCTATTTAAACGCCATTAGCAATGTTATTACTTGGGACATGGGCAACCACCCTGTGTACCTCTGGACCTTGCCGATGTTCCATTGTAATGGCTGGTGCTTCCCGTGGAGCATAGCGGCATCGGCAGGAACCAATATTTGCTTGCGTAGCGTGTTACCTAAAACCATTTTTAATTTAATTAAAACAGAAGGCGTGGATCACTTTTGCGGCGCACCGACTGTTTTAACAATGTTGATTAACACCCCAGACAAACACAAGCAAGGTGTTGGTCAAGGTGTAAAGGTAATGACCGCAGGAGCGGCTCCGCCAGCAGCGGTCATACAAAGTATGGAACAAATGGGTTTTAGCGTCACCCATGTCTACGGCTTAACGGAAACCTATGGTCCGTGCACAGTGTGTGCTTGGCACGATGAATGGAACGAGTTGCCTGTGGATGAGCAAGGTAAATTGAGGGCTCGCCAAGGGGTGCGCAGCGCCATGCTGGAAGACTTGATGGTGGCGGACCCTAAAACGTTAGAGCCCATGCCAAAAGACGGGGTAAGCCTGGGCGAAGTGTTTATGCGTGGCAATAATGTGATGAAAGGCTATTTGAAAAACCCGAATGCGACAGAAGAGGCATTTAATGGTGGTTGGTTTCACTCAGGGGATTTGGCTGTTTGGCACCCTGATGGCTATATTGACATTAAAGATCGCTCAAAGGACATTATTATTTCAGGCGGTGAGAATATTTCTACTTTAGAAGTGGAATCAGTTTTGTATCGACACGCTGCCGTGATGGAAGCAGCTGTTGTGGCTAAAAATGATGAAGTGTGGGGTGAAAAGCCTTGCGCTTTTGTCACCTTAAAAGAAGGTGCGCAAGCCACAGAAAAAGAAATCATAGCTTTTTGCCGTGAAAATTTAGCGCATTACAAAGTGCCTAAGTTGGTTGTATTCGGTGGCTTACCAAAGACATCGACAGGAAAAGTTCAAAAATTTATTTTAAGAGAAACGGCGAACGAAATTTAAAAGCAAGATTGTTTTAAGAGCGCTAGCCACATAAATAGGTATATTCATCGGCGGTTAAGGATTGCTCATTTAGACTGCCAAGCGGTAGACTTAGCTTACCTATGACAGATTGAATAATCGATGATGGCTGAGATACTACCCTTTAAAAAGAAAAAACTGTCCGAAAAACACAAAGGGAACACGTTATGTCAAAATGGTCACCACCAATGGTTGATCGACAAGCAGCAGGTTTTTGATGTCAAGTTAGGTCGTTTGATAACGGTTAGTCGTTGTAAACGATGTGGGATCAACAAAAACCAGCTTAAATAAGGGGTTTGTCGCATTGATTTTGGTTGACCTTTGTGAGTTTAGGGTTAGAATCCGCAAGTAAGGATCAATAATTAACAATTTTAACGGAGCACTACAATGAATTTAATTAAAAATATGGCGGCAATCGCAGCAGCAGCTTTTTTGGTCACAGGCTGTGCTAGCGTAGAAACCGAAGATTGGAAGAGTTGCGCTATTACAGGCGCGGCAATAGGCGGTGTGGTAGGCGTTTTTGAAGACGGCGATAAGGATGCGCGTGATGGTGCCATTGGCGCGTTAGGCGGTGCGATCATTGGTGGAACAATCTGTGCGTTAATGGCAGATGAAAAAGTAACTGCCCCAGTTCCAGAAAAAGACAGCGATGGTGACGGCGTTGTAGATAGTTTGGACCAATGTCCAAATACGCCAGCTGGCGCAAAAGTTGATAGCAAAGGCTGTGTGTTAGATAGCGATGGTGACGGCGTTCCTGATTATAAAGACGAATGTCCAAATTCAGCACCAGGTGCTAAAGTTAACGAACTAGGTTGTGCTAAACCTCTAGTGCTTAAAGGTGTTAACTTCCATTTTGATTCAGCCGTATTGACGGAAGAAGCAAAAGCGATTTTGGTTCCAGTTGCTGATAATCATAAAAAACATCATGCGGATGTGAATTTGCTAATCGGTGGTCACACTGATTCTCAAGGCCCTGCTGAGTACAACTTAGGTTTGTCTCAACGTCGTGCAGCAGCAGTACGTGCATTTATGATCGCTCAAGGTTGTGATGCCAGCAAATTAACGGCAGTAGGCTACGGCGAAGAAAATCCAATTGCTGATAACGCTACAAAAGCAACACGCGCTCTAAATCGCCGTGTTGAGTTAAGCGTTAAATAGTTAGGCGAGTAAGGAACAAAAAAGCGGAGCCTCGGCTCCGTTTTTTTTGTGTCTTAAGAAATCGAGCGTGGTTTTTAAAAAAACTTACCGGCATTACGCTGAGTGCTTTTGTTGACGTTTTATGTGTTTAGGATAAAATCAAAGACTAGGGATCGAATTTAGCGACTATTTAAATGGAGAAACAAATGAAAATGTATAAAAAGTGTACGGCAATAATGGCAGCAGTTGTTTTATCAGCGGGGTGTGCCACAGTTGAAACAGAAAGTTGGCAAAACTGTGCGATCGCAGGGGTTTTATTAGGTGGCGCTGCGGGTGCTTTTGTTGAAGCATCGGGTGAAGCGGCCGTAGGCGCTGTAACAGGTGGAACAATAGGCGGATTGATCTGCGGTAATACAGCTGAGCCAGCAGCAGTTGCCCCACCAGCACCAGATAGTGACAACGATGGTGTGGCCGATACACATGACGCCTGCCCAGACACACCTGCGGGGGTAATGGTAGATAGCAAAGGATGCACCCTAGACAGTGATGCTGATGGCGTTGTAGACGATAAAGATCAATGTCCAAATTCTGCACCAGGGGCTAAAGTTAATGAATTGGGTTGTGTTAATCCATTGGTTTTAAAAGGCGTCAACTTCCATTTAAATTCAGCAGAGCTGACCGAACAAGCAAAGTCTATCTTAGGGCCTATTGCTGATGATTATCGAGATAATCACGGTGACCTTAATTTGCTCATTGGGGGGCACACCGATTCCCAAGGTACCAATGCTTATAATATGGATTTATCGCAGCGACGCGCAGAAAGTGTTCGACGCTTCATGGTGGCTAAAGGCAGTGACGCGAGTAAATTAACTGCAGTGGGCCATGGCGAAGAAAAGCCGATAGCGGATAATGGCAATAAAGAAGGGCGAGCTAAAAACCGTCGCGTGGAAATCAGTGTGAAATAAGGGGTTTTGATGTCCGCACTAAAACGGGGCTTTAGCCCCGTTTTTTATAGGGTTATTAGCAACGATGAGGTGCTTGTGGGAAGGCAATGCGTGCATTTTTCTGGGGTATGTTGCGAGTCAATTATTTGTTAGACAGACTCCATTGATGAGCGCTCCCTGAAGAGCTTTCACTTAAAAAGTAGTGCCCCTTTTTAGAAAAACCTAATGCAATGATGGCGGCTGTTTTGGGGCGCCATAGCATGTGCTTTTTTGGTAACCAAGTGCGCATGAGTTGGCCGCTTTTGACATCCCATAAGTCAATGCGCTGATTGGGCCTTCCCGTAAGTAGGCTGTTACTGTCAGGAGAGAAAACGCCTGCTGTGACCGTCATGTACCGCATCGGCAGTTCACTTAGTTGATCACCCGTTTGGGTGTCCCACAAACGTGTTTTGCCTAAAGAAGCGTTGCTCATGGCGTATTTGCCGTCATCAGATAAAGCCACTTTATAAATTTTAAAGCTATGACTCCATTGCTGCGTCAGCTCGCCTGTTTTTAAGGACCACAATTTAGCGTGGTGGTCATTGCCCCCAGTAAGGGCGAATTGTCCATTTTTTGAGAGGGCAACACTGTTGACAACACCTGTGTGATTAAACGTACGGATAATTTTGCCGTGATATAAATCAAAATAATAGGCCTGGTTATTCTCCATGGCGATTAAGGCCCGTTTGCCATCAAATGAGATAGCTAAGTCAGTGATATTAGGAAAATCCCACAGACCAATAATTTTACCGTTATCGATCTGCCACAAGGCGAGCGAGTTTTTTTCAGCAGTGATAGCAAATTTCTTATTTGCTGAAATAGCGGTAGCGATAATGCCGTCGTTGGCATCAGTATGCTGCCATTGATGGAGCGTTTTATTTGATAGAGTGTTAATCAGTTTGGCGGGCCCTTCGGTTGAAGCAACCAGAGCCAAACTAGCGTCATTTGAAAGACTAGCAGTAAAAAGACCTTGGTCGCTGTGCGTCCAGGTTTTATCAGCCACACTTTCAGATTGGCACGCGGCTAGCGTTGCGATAAGACCGATAAAACAAAGGCGTGAAATCAAAAAACTCATTTTCCAATAGTAGTTGATTTTTTTAATAAACGTTTTAATTTATCAAGTAATCGAGAGAAAAAGCCTGTTTTGTTTGGTTTGCACAAATCTTGCTGTTCTTCCTTGAGAGGATTGCCTTGGATAAAGTTAGTCACTAGGCTGTTAAATGCTAGGGAGTCTTCTAATTGTGGCGCGTGACCAATA
>JAGPVU010000188.1 GCA_018066825.1 Cycloclasticus sp. | reverse complement strand
GGCATTGATATGTTTGATTGCGTGATGCCAACGCGTAACGCACGCAATGGCTATTTATTTAACCGCCAAGGTTTAGTGAAAATCAGAAATGAACAATATCAATTTGATACACGTCCAATAGATGAAGCCTGTAATTGCTACACCTGTAAAAATTATTCAAGAGCCTATTTGCGGCATTTAGATAAGTGTAAGGAGATTTTAGGCGCCCGATTAAACACCATTCATAACCTGCATTATTACCAAGATTTAATGCGCGGATTACGCGCGGCCATAGAAGAAAAGAAATTACCTGAATTTGTTGATGATTTCTATCAACAGCGGGGTAAAAATTCAGAGCCTGTGGCATAATGAAACATCGAGTTAACAATAAATTTAGGAGTAAACATGTTTGATTTTTTAGTACCCGATGCAGTTGCAACAGATGGCGCTGTGTCTTCGGCACAAGCGGCGGCACAACCAGGATTTGAAGGCCTACTTTTTCCAATAGCCTTAATCGTTATTTTCTATTTTTTGCTGATACGTCCACAGCAAAAGCGTAATAAAGACCACAAAAACATGGTGGCAGGCGCTAAAAAAGGTGACGAAATTGTGACCACCGGTGGTGTACTAGGAAAAATTACCGAAGTCGGCGACAATTTTTTTACCTTAGAAATTGGCGCTAACCTAAGCGTTCAAATCACTAAAGCGTCCATTGCGTCTGTTATGCCTAAAGGTACATACAAAACAACGGCGAAAGTAGACGCAAAACCTAAAAAATAACCCCTTAAACGAGTTGTCGTCATGATGAATCACTTTCCTGCGTGGAAAAACGTGGCATTAGCGGTATCGCTAATGCTTGCCCTAGTTTATGCCCTACCTAATATCTATGGTGAAGACCCCTCTGTTCAAGTTTCGCCTCTTCGCGGTGCGGTCGTAAATACCTTATTGTTAACGGATATAAAAGAAACGTTAAAAAACGCTGATATTCCACTTAAAGCGAGTGAACAGACGGAGCATCTGTTACTACGCTTTAGCAATACGGAGCAGCAATTAAAAGCCGCGGATATTTTGCGCGCCAAATTGGCTAAAAACTTCGTTGTCGCACTTAATCTAGCGCCGGCCACACCTGAATGGCTACGCTCTTTTAATGCGTCACCAATGTATTTGGGGTTGGATTTACGTGGCGGGGTACACTTTTTATTAGAAGTGGATATGCAGGCGGCGGAAAAGCAAGCCATTGACCGTTATGCTACGGATATTCGTCAATACTTAAGGGAAGAGAAGTTGCGTTACCTTGGTGTGGTCGCGGAAGAGGGTAAGGTGCTAATTAAGTTTAGAAAACAAGTGATTCATGACGCAGCGTTAGAACAACTTAGCCGACAGTTCCGCAGCTGGGAATTCAAAACAGACCCCTCAACACCAACGAAACCGACGATTATTGCTGCGATGTCAGCAGATGAGCGTAAAGATGTTCGTAAATACGCACTACAACAAAACATTATTACCCTAAAAAATCGTGTTAATGAATTGGGTGTTGCAGAACCAGTTATTCAACAACAAGGTGATAACCGTATTGTTGTTGAGTTGCCGGGTGTGCAAGATACTGCACGAGCAAAAGAGATTCTAGGTGCAACCGCAACCCTTGAATACCATATGGTGGATGTTGAACACAGCGTGTCAGACGCCATAGCAGGTCGGGTGCCGCTGGGCTCTAAGTTGTATAACAACCGAGAAGGTGGGCAAATTTTATTGAAAAAACAGGTCATCGTGACGGGTAGTGAAATTGTTGATGCCTCCTCAGGTATCGAAAGCGACAGCGGATCGGCCATGGTGTCGGTTAGTCTTGATGGGCCTGGCGGTAAAAAGATGAGTAAAACCACCCGTGAAAACATCGGTCAACCGATGGCGGTAGTGTTCATTGAAAATAGAACAGACACCAACTTGGTTGATGGTAAGCCGGTTCGGGTTAAGACTATCGTAGAAGAAGTGATTAATGTGGCGACAATTCGTGGTCACTTTAGCAACCGATTCCAAACCACCGGATTAGACAATACCGCAGAAGCACGTGATTTAGCCTTGTTACTACGCGCAGGTGCCTTAGCGGCACCAATTGATATTGTAGAAGAACGTACCGTTGGACCAAGCTTGGGCCAAGATAATATCGATAAAGGCTTTAATTCAGTGATGATTGGTTTTGTCCTTGTGTTGATCTTTATGGCGGTGTACTACAAAACTTTTGGTTTATTTGCCGATATTGCATTGGCGACCAATTTGATTTTTATTGTGGCTATTTTGTCGCTTTTACAAGCGACCTTAACGCTACCGGGTATTGCGGGTATTGTTTTAACCGTGGGTATGGCGGTGGATGCCAATGTGTTGATTTTTGAGCGAATAAAAGAAGAACTTAAAAATGGTAATTCCCCGCAAGCCAGTATTCACGCGGGCTATGAGAAAGCATTTTCAACTATTGCTGATGCTAATGTGACAACCTTAATTGCTGCAATCATATTATTTGGTTTTGGTACGGGGCCGATTAAAGGCTTTGCTATCACCTTAAGTATCGGTATTTTAACCTCTATGTTTACCGCAATCGTCGGCACCAGGGCCTTAGTCAATGCAAGCTATGGTAACCGTCAGCTAACTACCTTGAAGATATAAAATGACTGATCAAACTACGATAAAAATTGATTTTTTAAGTAAACGTAAAATAGCGACTATTTTTTCGTTTATATTGATACTTGTTTCTCTTGCGTCTTTAGCAACCCAGGGCTTAAAAAAAGGCATCGACTTTACTGGCGGCACCTTGGTAGAAATGAGTTTTTCAGCGCCTGCGGACTTAAGTGAATTAAGACAAGTACTTACAACAGCGGGTTTTCATGGAGCAGTCGTTCAGCATTTTGGCTCATCTCAAGAGGTGCTGATTCGTCTGTTACCGGATGGAGCGCTGAATACTGCAGCCCTAAGCAACAAAATGCAAGCAGCGATTAATGCTGAATATTCACAACCGGGTGTGTTGAGACGGGCGGAGTTTGTTGGTCCACAGGTGGGTGAAGAACTGACTGAAGATGGCGGTTTAGCACTATTATATGCCATGATTTGTATACTTATTTACGTCACCGTGCGTTTTGAATACCGTTTTGCGCTGGGTTCTGTGGCTGCTTTGGCGCATGATGTCATCATAACGCTAGGTTTCTTTTCTATTTTTCAATTCGAGTTCGACTTAACCGTGCTAGCAGCATTATTGGCTGTGATTGGTTATTCATTAAATGACACAATCGTTGTATTTGACCGTGTTCGGGAAAACTTTAGAAAATTACGTAAGGGGAGTCCAAGCGAGGTAGTAAATATTTCGTTAAACCAGACCTTAAGCCGTACCATTATGACCTCGTTGACGACATTGTTGGTACTGTTCGCCTTATTTGTTTTTGGTGGTGAAATTATTCATGACTTCGCGTTGGCGTTAATTGTTGGTGTGCTTATCGGTACCTATTCTTCAATTTATGTTGCCAGCCCAATCACCTTAGCCTTAGGTATTAGTAAGGCTGACCTTATGGTCGTAACGGTAGATCAGGAAGAGCTAGACAAAATACCTTAGTTAACTGCACCAAGCGTAAGGCTTGGTGCGTTAGATAGCGATAGGGTAGAACCCCTAATCGATTATTTTTTTGACGTGTGGGGTAATCTTGTCCAGTAAAATGCGGTGCATTGACGGGTTGGCGCAAACGATATTACCTGAATCAAGGTATCGGTCGTTATTAGAAAAGTCACTTACCACACCGCCCGCTTCTTGAATCAACAAAATACCAGCTGCCATGTCCCAGGGCTTTAAGCCAATCTCAAAAAAACCATCGAGCTTACCGGCTGCTACATAAGCCAAATCAAGTGAAGCTGCGCCCGCACGTCTAACGCCCGAGGTGATGCTGAAGATGTCGCGAAAAATATCCAAATAAGGTTCGACATTATTACTGTTTTTAAACGGAAAACCGGTACCTAAAAAAGCGCCTTCTAGTTTTCGTTGCCGACAAACACGAATGCGCCTATTGTTCAGCATAGCGCCTTTACCTCGACTGGCAGTAAAGAGGTCTTGACGAACAGGGTCGTAAATAACAGCCTGTTCGATAATGTCGCCTTTTTTTAACGCGATGGATACCGCATAATGTGGGAAACCATGCATATAATTAGTGGTGCCGTCTAAGGGATCAATAATCCACATGTATTCGGCGCCCTCATTGGTATAACCCGATTCTTCAGCAAGAATGCCGTGATCGGGGTAGGCGGTTAACAGAATTCTAATAATCTCGTCTTCTGCCCGCTTATCGATATCAGTAGCAAAGTCATTTTGACTTTTGGTGGTGATCTTCAGCGTGTCTACAGAGTCAGCTGAACGTATAATAATCTCGCCTGCTTGTCTTGCTGCTCTAATAGCAATATTTAACATGGGGTGCATAATTTTGCCTACGCTTTAAAATGGCGAAAGGATAACAGATACCGTTGGAGAATGTCTTTTGAAAGTCGATGAAAATGATGAAAATAGCGAAATACTCGCAAATATAAGAATTGTACTGGTAGAAACCTCACATCCGGGGAATATTGGTGCCACTGCACGGGCAATGAAAAATATGGGACTGTCTGATTTGGCCTTGGTGCAACCAAAAATATTTCCCAGTGCGGAAGCCACCTCTAGGGCATCGGGTGCGGATGATATTCTAGCCAACGCACAAGTATACGACAGCTTACAAGACGCGCTTGAACCCTGTCAGCTGGTATTAGGTGCTAGCGCTAGAATTAGGCACCTAGGTTGGTCAGAGGTAGGGCCTAAGGAAGGCAGCGAGTTAGCGATTAAGGCAGCTAAAAACGCATCGGTAGGCTTGGTTTTTGGCCGAGAAAATTCTGGTTTAACCAATGAAGAGTTAGAGCTGTGCCACCATTTGTTGCACATCCCAACCAACCCTGCTTTTAGTTCGCTAAATGTGGCTTCAGCGGTACAAGTGCTTAGCTATGAAATTTATTCAGCTGTTATTGGTAAGCAAATTATCGATTCACCGAAACCAGAAGACAGACCGGCGACGAGTGAAGAGTTCGAAGGTTTTTTTAGCCACTTATTAAACACCTTGGAAAAAACTGAGTTTTTACAGCTGTATAAAACCAAACGTTTGCAACAACGTATACGGCGTATCTTTTATCGCTCTGAACTAAACCGGACCGAAGTGAATATTTTGCGGGGTGTTTTAACGGCAATTAATAATAAATTAAACCTTAAATAAAAACAAAAGGTGGTTAAGCTTCGATTAAAAAAAGCTTTTCCGCACGCTGACACACGTTAGAATAAGGCTCTATTACATAATTTATAGTTAATTACTATGTTTGACCAATTAAAAGAAGACATCAAAATAGTTTTTGATCGTGACCCCGCGGCACGCAACACGCTTGAGGTGATTACGACATATCCTGGTTTTCATGCGGTGTTACTACATCGCGCAAACCATTGGTTGTGGCAATCAAAACTAAAGTTTCTAGCGCGCTTTTTAGCCTATTTCGCACGTTGGTTAACGGGTGTTGAAATTCACCCGGGTGCGGTTATCGGCAGGCGTTTTTTCATCGACCACGGTATGGGTGTAGTGATTGGTGAAACCGCCGTAATCGGTGACGATTGTACGCTGTATCACGGTGTTACCTTGGGCGGTACCAGCTGGCAAAAGGGTAAACGCCACCCTACCTTAGGTAATGGCGTTGTAGTTGGAGCTGGCGCTAAGGTATTAGGCCCTATAACGATTGGCAACGAAGCTAGAATAGGATCTAACGCGGTAGTAATTAGAACAGTACCCGATGGCGCAACGGTTATAGGCATCCCAGGGCGCATTGTCACTGAGGCTTCTACAAAGCCAAGCCCTGAGCAAGAGGCAATGGCAAAGAAAATTGGTTTTGACGCCTACGGAGCTTCTCAAGAGATGCCAGACCCGGTTGCAGTGGCTATTAACAGCATGCTCGAACATATCCACACCATGGATAAAGAAATGAAGCAGATGTGCCATGAGATTAAATCACTTGGTGGTAAGATCGATGAAAGGGCAGTTGAAGAAATCAGTAATGGCCCGGTCGATGATGGTACCGGTCCATCCTGCCAGGGTAAACGTTAAGATAAATTGTGATCTACTTTGATCATAATGCCACGTCGCCGATAGACCCTCGTGTTTTAGAGGCGATGCAGCCGTATCTTACAACTTTTTACGGTAACCCATCCAGCAACCACCGTTTGGGGCGAGCTTCTCGAACCGCTATTGATACGGCCAGAGGGCAGGTGGCAAAATTAGTCGGTGCTGAGTCGGCAGAACTGGTTTTTACCAGTGGTGGAACCGAAGCGAATAATTTAGCTCTATTGGGTGTGTTAAATGATAATAAACAGCACGTTCTGTATGCCGCCACGGAGCACCCGTCAGTAAAAGATCCATTAACGTATGTCGCTAGCAAGGGTTTTGACGTGGGGTTATTAGCAGTCAACACTTCAGGAGAAGTTTGTTCAGAGGAATTACTGCTTCAAGTTAAACCAAACACTCGGTTAATCAGCGTAATGCACGCCAATAATGAAACGGGCGTGTTGCAAAACATTTCATCATTGACACAAGCGCTGCAAGGCTCAAACTCGGACGCTATTTTTCATACAGATGCCGTGCAGTCAGCAGGTAAAGTGCCTATTCAATTTACTGAAATGGGCGCGCAACTAATGACCTTGTCTTCGCATAAGCTATATGGCCCAAAAGGTGTAGGTGCGTTAATTTACAATAAATCAGTACCGTTGCAAGCTATCCAGCGTGGCGGTGGGCAAGAGTTGGGTTTGCGGCCCGGAACCGAAAACCTCGCTGCTATTGTTGGTTTTGGCAAGGCCGCTGAACTGGCTTTGCAAGAATTAGCGCAGCGAGCAACGTTTCTTTTAAACTTGAAAGAACGGCTTGAGCGACAATTGTTGGTGATAGCGGGCTTGAGTATCGTTGCCGAAAGCGCTGATCGACTCGTTAATACAACTCAAATTGTCGTCGATGGCATGGATGGCGAAATGATGTTAATGCAAATGGATCGGCAGGGTATTTGTATTTCAGGTGGGTCGGCGTGTGCTAGCCGTGTATTAGCGCCTAGCCCTGTTTTAACGGCAATGGGTTACGCTAAGCAACAGGCCTTAAGCGCCATTCGCATCAGTTTAGGTATGCAAAATACAGAGGCAGAGGTTGACCAGTTTTGCCATGCGTTAGCAGACATTATCGCCAGTTATAGGCTATAACGCTGTCCGCTTTGTTCACTGTGAATCACCTGTAATATCGCATCAGTTAGCGCTTCAGTCGTGCTTAAACCGTCAACTTCTTCGCCGGGGTGGGTTTTTTTTCTAACGGGTAAGACGCAAGGCCCAGGAATAAAAACATTACAGTTGATTGGGCTGTTTTCATACTCATCCGCAAGGATAGCTGAAAAGGTTTCTAAAGCGCTTTTTGACACCCCATAAGCCCCCCAATACGCCTTGTTTTGACGTGCAGACGAATCAGAAATAGTGGTAATAGAGGCGGCATCTGATTGTAATAACAAGGGCGCGCAGGCCTTGTTGATTAACAAGCAAGCATTCACGTTGACCTGCTGTGTTTTCAACCACTCGCTAGCCTCTTGACTGGCCAGTGGGCCGATAACGCCTAAATGACAAGCTGCATGAACTATACCATCTAACCTTTTGAATTCATTGTATATTGAATGCGCTAATTGTTCGTATATTTGTGCGTCAGTTAGGGCTAAATCAAAGGGGATGATCGCGGCTTGCGGACAGTTTTCCGCCTCAATAGTATCGTATAAACTGTCCAGTTTTTTTTCGTTACGGCCAGATAAAATCACGCTGGCGCCTAATTTGGCCAGGGCCAAAGCAGTTGCGCCACCGAGTCCGCCGCTCGCGCCTGTGACTAAGTAGACACGGCCTTTTAATTGATTATTTTGGAAGCGGATAGAAGAGGGTACGGGTTTAGTCATCGGTTAAGGTTTTAGGTGATGTTTGTTTACGGGTTGATCGTTCAATCGGTTCGATTTCGGTCAGGGTCTTGCGGCTTTCAATGCCTAAATCTTTAAATTTTCGCGCATTAGGAAACACTTGTCGCTCTAGCGAACCAACTGCCTTATTGAAGTGCTCAACGCTTTTATCGAGCGAGTTGCCTACCTTGCTTAAATGCTCGACAAAGGTGGTTAATCGGGCGTACATACTTTCACCCAATTGACGTATGACTTCCGCATTTTCGGTGGTGGCCTGTTGCCGCCAACCAAAAGCAATAGCACGTAACAGAGCGACTAGGCTGGTTGGGGTGGCCAAAATAACGTGTTGCGCCAATGCATCTTCGAGCAAGCTGTTGTCGTATTCTAAAGCGGCGCTTAAAAACTGATCACCGGGAATAAATAACACCACGAAATCCGGTGTATTTTTAAACTGTGACCAATAGGCTTTTTTGGACAACTCTTTAACGCGTTCGCGTACTTGTTTTGCGTGGCGCAGTAAATGTGCCTGACGATCGGCATCATTGCTCTGCTCAATAGCCGTTAAATAGGCATCTAAGGGTGTTTTAGCATCAACAACGATGTCACGTTGATCAGGCATGCGAATGATCATATCGGGCCGCATGGCCCCCTCAGTGGTGTTGTGGTGTTCTTGTTCAAAAAAGTCGCAGTGCTCAACCAAACCGGCTAATTCAGCTAGGCGTTTCAGTGTTAGTTCACCCCATTGGCCGCGAACTTCGGGTCGTCTAAGTGCTTGTACTAAATTGCGCGTTTCGCTTTGAAGTTGGTTTTGCGTTTCAGTCATATTTTGCAAAAACTGACTAATCGAGCCATGCGATTGTTGTCTGTCGGCTTCCAGTTTTTTGAGCTGTACATCGGTTTGTTTAAGAATGTCTTTAATCGGCGACACCAGATCGGCAAAGGCTTTTTCTTTTTCGCTCAAACGCGACTCGGCGGTATTTTGTTGTTTGCTAAAGTTTTCACGTGCTAGTTTTAAAAATTGTTCATTATTATCCCTTAAGGCTTGCCCGGAGAGGGCGTGAAAACTGTCACGGAAGCTCTGCATGAGCTTTTCTTCATTATCTTTAGCTTTCGCAGTCAGTTCCTCTTCAACCGTTAAGCGTACTTGATAGCCCAGCAAGTCGTTCTGTAAACGGGTGATATAACGCGTCATTATTAGGTAGACGAGGAGTGCGCCAGCGGCAAAACCGCCTACCAGCCATAAAATAGTGTGTCCCATTAGGCTATCGATCATTGTGAAAGTCCTTGTTTACCTGATGATGTCAGTGATTGAGCCAACGTTAACAGCTCGATCGTTTCATGAACAATATAATCAGCTTGCCAGTCCGTTATGTTTTGATCGGCTGGGATGTAACCATAGGCGCAGGCGATGGTCTGGGTGCCGGCTAATCGGCCTGCGCGAATATCTCGTTCGGCATCACCGATATAAATGGCGTTAGTGGGCGATACGCCAAGCTTTTGGCAGGCTAGATAAATGGATTCGGGGTGTGGTTTTGAGTTAGCCACTTGATCGCCGCAAACGACGCATTTAGCGCGTGAGGTGAGGGCTAATTTGTCGACCAAATCAATCGTTAAATAGGCGGGCTTATTGGTAACAATACCCCAGGGTATATCGTTCTTATCGAGTTCTAACAAGGTGGCGTCTAGGTGCTCAAATAAGGCCGATTCGTTGGCAATGTTTTGTTGATAGTGTTCGATAAACGCATCTTTGATGAGTTTAAATTGTGCCTCACTCAAGCCGGAACCA
The DNA here is from genome assembly GCA_018066825.1 of Cycloclasticus sp. Taxonomy (GTDB): domain Bacteria; phylum Pseudomonadota; class Gammaproteobacteria; order Methylococcales; family Cycloclasticaceae; genus Cycloclasticus. The sequence continues at coordinate 7,513 of JAGPVU010000188.1, read as the reverse complement.
AATCCAAGTGTAATAAGGGCATTAGCACCGTTAGACACAAAAGGGCGTATTGCGGCATAGGGTAAGGTAGCTAAACCATGTTGTTGTAAAAGGTGGTTTAAGGCGGCGGCTAAATCCGGTGCGCTATCGACCAAGGTGCCATCCAGATCAAACAAAACGGCATGGACGTTAGCGGTTTTTAGCGATTGCGGCATACAGGCTTAGCAAGATGTGTCGGTTTTTTTAAAGACACAAATGTAATTGACACTGATGTCTTTTGACACCGAAAACCGTTGGCTCAAGGGGTTATATTCAATACCATAACTGTCACAAAGTTCCAAACCTGCTGGGCGACACCACGCGGCTAACTCGGATGGCTTGATAAAGCTGGCGTAATCGTGTGTACCTTTTGGCAGCATGCCCAAAATATATTCAGCACCTACAATCGATAATAAATACGATTTAGGGTTGCGATTTAAGGTTGATAAAAACACATAACCACCGGGTTTTACTAAGGTCGAACAAGCTTGAATAATGGCGCTGGGGTCAGGTACGTGTTCAAGCATTTCCATGCAGGTAACGGTGTCGTAATGCCCCGGTTGTTGTTCTGCCAATTGTTCAACGCTAATAAGCTGGTAATCAAGTTGAATACCGCTGTCTAAGCTGTGTAACTCGGCGACGTCAATCAATGCTTCGGCCAGATCAATAGCTGTGACTTGTGCGCCTTTTTTAGCCATTGATTCGGCTAATATGCCGCCACCGCAGGCAACGTCTAATACTTTCTTGTCGCGTAAGTCGACGGTGTCATCAATGAGCTTAAGTCGCAGCGGGTTAATTTGGTGTAGGGTTTTAAAATCGCCGTCTGGGTCCCACCAGTGGGAGGCCATCGAGCCAAATTTTTCAATTTCGGCGGGGTTTACATTGTTGTCTGTTGGTTTCATCGGAGTATTTTACACCGCTTTGTAGGATTGATGATGGAAGGGGGCGATTTTTTCCTGCCAAGTGTGCAGTTTTTTTAGTAACTGGGCTTCATCAATACCGCTGAGCTGGTGATTGCTCATCAGGGTTTGGCCAGCGACCCAAACGTGGCTAATTTGTGAACGATTGGCCGCGTAAACTAGGGTCGAAATAACGTCATAAACCGGCTGCGTCTCAATAGTATTTAAATTAATGGCGAACAAATCGGCCTGTTTGCCTATTTCTAAGGAGCCTATTTTATCGGCTAAGCCGAGTGCTTTAGCACCATTGATAGTGGCCATGCGTAAGGCTTGATAGGCAGGCAGGGCGTCTGCTTTTTTTGCCACCCCTTTTGCTAACAAGGCGGCGGTGCGCATTTCACCTAGCATATCAAGGTCATTATTGCTAGCTGAACCATCAGTGCCTAGGGCAACATTAACGCCTGCGTTTAACAAATCGGCGACGGGGCAAAAGCCGCTTGCTAACTTTAAGTTAGATTCGGGGCAATGCACAATATGCACGCCATGTTCAGCGAGCTGCAGTATCTCGGTGTCGTTAAGCTCGGTCATATGAACTGCGATTAGTTCAGGCCCGAGCAGGTCTAATTTATCGAGTCGCGCGAGCGGCCTTAGGTGGTGCTCGTTAAGAGATTGTTCAACTTCGTTAAGCGTTTCGTGTAAATGCATATGCATCGACAAACCCAGTTCGTCCATCAAGGGTTGGATGCGTTTTAGTGAGGCATCGGACACGGTATAGGGCGCATGGGGGGCAAAACTAAAATTGATCAACGGGTCGTTACTAAATCGATCACGTACCGCTAAGCCCTTGCTGATGTATTCTTCTAGCGTATTAGCCCAACGCGTTGGAAAATCGATAATGGGTATGCCAATATTAACGCGTATGCCCGCTTGTCTCGCGACCAAGGCGGTTTGATCGATAAAAAAGTACATATCGTTAAAGCAAGTGGTACCCCCTTTGATCATTTCAGCAACGGCCAGTTCAGAACCCTCTTTAACAAATGCATCATCTGCCAAGGCCATTTCGGCAGGCCAGATATGTTCTTTAAGCCACTCGTCTAACTGAATGTCATCCGCTAGGCCTTTCATTAAACTCATCGCTGCGTGGCTATGAGTATTAATAAAGCCAGGCGCTAAGGCATGGTCATTTAGCTCAATTAATTCGCTGGCGGTGTATTTATTAGCCTCAGATTGAGGCAGAATATCGAAGATTTTATCGTCTTGAACGATAAGCGCGTGATTTTCCAGTACGTTGTTATTTAGGTCTACCGGTATAATCCATCGCGCATTTATTTGAAGGGAAACTTGCATACAGTGATTAAAACAGAAACTTTATTATATGACACCATTCGGCCAGTCAGCTGGCATGCGAATGGCTTGCGTTTATTAGATCAGCGGCAACTGCCTAGTAAAGAAGTATATCTTGATATCAACAGCACGCAAGCCTTGTCTCAGGCAATCAAAGATATGGTTGTTCGTGGTGCGCCGGCTATCGGTATTGCCGCGGCATTTGGCGCGGTACTGGCAGCGCAAGAGGCATTAGCGGAAACGGCTAAGGATTTTACAGCGGGCTTTAATCAACGGCTTGACTTGATCGCCGCCTCTCGGCCAACGGCCATTAACTTATTCAATGCCTTAAATACCGCGCGCGAGGTGGTTAAGACCATGCGTGACCCCGTGGCTGAGTTATTGCAATGGGCCTCAGTCTGGTTAATCGATGATATTCAGGCCAATATCGAGATAGGCGAATGGGGCGCGGGGTGCTTTAACAAAAACACCCGGGTACTCACACACTGTAATGCCGGTGCTTTGGCAACGGGCGGCTACGGAACCGCATTGGGGGTTATTCGCTCGGCCCAAGAAAAAAATTTGCTCGATAAGATTTATGCGTCAGAAACACGCCCTTGGAATCAAGGCGCAAGGCTCACCCTCTGGGAGTTGCAGCAAGACGGGATTCCAGTGACCTTAATTGCTGATAGTAGCGCCGCTTCGTTAATGCAACAAGGCTTAATAGATTGGGTAGTAGTCGGCGTCGATACCATCTGTATGAACGGCGACATAGCCAATAAAATAGGCACGTATTCACTGGCTGTGCTAGCTAAACACCATGGCGTAAAAGTGATGGTTGCTGCACCGACAACAACCATCGATTGGAAGGCCCAAACGTCAGAACATATCGTTATCGAGCAACGCCCGAGCAGTGAAATTTTGCCTGTTAATTATACTGGGGACTTAGTCACGGCGCTAAATCCCGTGTTTGATGTGACGCCGGCCGAGTTGATTTCTGTTATTGTGACGGAAAAAGGGGTGATTGAATCACCGGATGCCCGTAAAATGGCTGCTTTAATCCAATAAAACAACAGTAAACACATGACGCAACTGTTAGCCATTGCCGCAGGTGGATCAATCGGGGCCGTACTCAGATACTTAGCATCCTCTGGCGTGCACATTTGGCTGGGGCGAGGGTTTCCTTACGGTACCTTGTTGGTCAATGTTTTAGGCTCGTTTATTATGGGTTTATTGTACGAATTGTTTTTACAGCGCATCTCAGTTTCTGGTGAAGTAAGGTCGCTGTTATTAGTCGGTGTTTTAGGCGCGTTTACGACGTTTTCAACGTTTTCGATGGAAACGATTAGCTTGATCGAACAAGGCGATTTAAGCAAAGCCGTGTTAAACGTCTTGCTGAGCGTTATTTTGTGCTTATCAGCGGCATGGTTTGGCTTATTCGTCGTACGCCAATTATAAACCACGACCGTTTCGTTAAACTGGATAATATGTTCGATCAACGTTAAACAAAGTATTTTTAATTAATAAACATTAAAGGAAACTTACATGCTCGACCCGCAGCTGTTAAGAAGCGAACCAGAACAAGTAAAATTAGCCATGCAACGTCACGGCGCTGATTTAGATGTAGATGCATTAAATGCCTTGGAGTCGCGACGTAAAGCGATTCAAGTACGCACTCAATCGCTACAGAATGAACGTAATACGCGCTCTAAATCCATTGGCATTGCGAAAGCCAATGGCGAGGATATCCAGCCCTTATTAGACAGCGTGGCACAACTTGGTGATGAGCTTAAAGCGGTTGAAGCTGAGTTAAGCGAGATTCAAACGAGTATTCATGCTATCCAATGTTCGCTACCTAACCTATTGTCGGATGATGTGCCAACGGGCAAAGATGAAGTGCAAAATGTCGAGTTGCGTCAGTGGGGCCAGCAACCACAATTTGATTTTGAGCCTAAAGATCACGTCGACCTAGGGCAAGCCTTATCGGGCATAAACTTTGAGGTGGCAGCAAAGATCGCTGGTGCAAGGTTTGTCACCTTATCTGGGCCCTTAGCGCGACTGCAACGGGCATTAACCCAGTTTATGCTAGACACCCATACTGAGCAGCACGGCTACCAAGAAACCTATGTACCGTATTTAGTCAATAAAGACAGCCTGTTTGGCACCGGTCAGTTGCCAAAGTTTGAAGATGATCTGTTTAAAATGTCGGGCGATTCACCGTATTATTTAATTCCTACGGCCGAAGTGCCGGTGACTAATCTTGTGCGTGATGAAATATTAACAAGTGAGCAGTTGCCGCTTAAATTTGTTGCCCATACACCGTGTTTCAGAAGTGAAGCAGGTGCCTATGGCAGTGATATGCGCGGCATGATTCGCCAGCATCAATTTGAAAAGGTTGAACTGGTGCAAATCGTAAAAGCTGAAGACTCAGAGCAAGCACACGAACAGTTAACCCAACATGCCGAAGCTATACTGCAAGCGCTTAAACTACCGTATCGTTTAATGTTGTTATGCTCAGGTGATACCGGATTTTCAGCCTGTAAAACCTATGATCTTGAAGTGTGGTTGCCGGGGCAAGATAACTACCGGGAAATTTCATCGTGCAGTCACTTTAACGACTTTCAGGCGCGTCGTTTAAAAGCCCGTTGGCGTAACCCAGATACCGGTAAAACTGAGCTGGTGCATACCGTTAACGGCTCTGGTTTAGCGGTAGGGCGAACCTTAATTGCGGTGATGGAAAACTACCAACAAGCCGATGGCTCAATCAAAGTGCCGGATGCGTTAAAGCCTTATATGGGCAATATCGACCTTATCCGCGCATAAAAAAAGCCCCTGAATAAGGGGCTTTTTTGTATTAATGTCTTAACTTAATCGCGACCACTCACCGCGCCTAAAATGTGTAATAGACTGGTGAACAGGTTAAACAAGCTAATATACAATGACACGGTCGCCATAATATAGTTCGTTTCACCACCATGAATGATTTCGCTGGTTTGATATAAAATCATGCCAGACATCAACATAATGAACATCGCAGAAACACCTAGCGACAGCGCAGGAATACTAAAGACCATGGCGCCAATGCCGGCTAAAAATGCCACTAAAATACCGACCATTAAAAAGCCTGAAATAAAGCTAAAGTCTTTTTTAGTGGTTAGCGCATAAGCGGAAAGAGCAAAGAAAATGACACCCGTGCCGCCTAATGAAGTCATGATGAGTTCATGGCCATTAGAATAAGCATTTAAGTACATATTAAGAATCGGGCCTAGGGTCATGCCCATAAAGCCAGTCAGTGCAAAAACACACAAAATGCCCCATGAGCTGTTTCTGAGTTTAGAGGTTAAAAACAATAGACCGATGTAACCAACCAAGGTGATGATCATACCTGGGTGGGGTAGATTTAAACTCATTGACAAGCCTGCTGACCCAGCACTAAACAGTAGGGTCATTGCTAATAAAGTATAGGTATTTTTTAATACCTTATTAGTCGCCAATATGTTCGCTTCATTGCGTGGAATAGATGGGTTGAATTGTTTCACTGGTACACCTCGTTAATTAAAAAATAATAGTATCTTTAAGACTAAGTACCCTAAAGAAGGTTCAATCGTACTGTGTAAAAAAAAATCTTCAAGTGTTTTCGTAATTCTGCTGGAAAAACTTGTCAATATTAAGTACTATGCCCCGCTTGAAAGCAATCTTACGCTTGTTTTCTATAACTGCTTAAAACTGGAGGGATGGCAGAGCGGTTGAATGCACTAGTCTTGAAAACTAGCATGGGTTAACGCCCATCCAGGGTTCGAATCCCTGTCCCTCCACCATCCAATTAAAAAGCCCTTGTTTTCAAGGGCTTTTTTTGTCTCTTTCTTGTGGCTGTTTCTTAACTATACACCACTTATTGGCTTAATTAATCCTGTTTTAAAAGGGTGCTAAACACCAATACTACTGATAAGACCATTCTGTAAGACTAGACAACTCAGCCACCATGTATAATGTGGCACTTGGCTATAACGATAGTTTTAGCGAGATTAATTTTTAAGGGGTCGATTTAATGAAATATATTGTATTGGTATTACTTTTTGCTTTTTTTGTTGGCGTAACTGGCTGTGCAGTGAATGCCCCCACATTCGGCGATCGGGTCCTTGCCGAAGGCGAATCACATATTGCTATTGCTGAACAATGGAAAAAAGGACAGAACGAATCGATAAAGGGTGAAAAACTCGTAATGAAAGGGCGCAAGCTTGTTGAAAAAGGCCGTGCAGATTTTCGCGAGGGTGAGCAGCTTATCGCATCGGGTAATTTGGCGGTAAAAAGTAACCGTCATGCTTACCAATCACTTTCTCAAATAGCTCAGGCTACTGATTCAGCTGATACAGCATCTGAGCGGGCTGCAAAACTCAAAAAATACGCAACAGCATGGGAAAAAGGTGAAGAACGCATTGCTGATGGGAATGATCTCATTAAACGCGGCAACGATCGGGTGGATGAGGGTGAATCTGATATCAGTAAAGGTCAAAAGCTAATTGAGCGCGGTCGCACAAATATGCAAGATGCTGAAACAAAATATCAGCCCCAAAAATAATATCTTCGACAGCTTATTAAGTACTACAACCCTTGCTTCAGGCAGGGGTTGTTCATTTGGGGAAGTGTAAGTAATTAGTACCAAGCCCTGTTTGTATAAATCAAAGGGGCGCTACTACTTTGATGTAACTAGGATAAGAGTAAAATAAAACCAGCGTAGGATGAGCAAAGAAAAGAAAAGAAAAGAAAAGAAAAGAACTGTACGATCTAGACTATCAGGATGTAGTTGAAACCCCCAATTATTGCTAGCTTTGACTATACTTCAGATTAATAATTTTTAATGTAGGCCGTTGATGCGACTAATATGGCCTTATTTAGATATGTCAATTAATTTATCTTGAGGAATAAAATGGAGTATATACGCCAACACGCCTTTTCGATCCGGGCTTTGCTAGCAATCATTTGTCTTGGGCTGTTTATCCCCATCCAGGGTGTCAATGCACAGCCGATCTATAATTGGGCAGTCGTCCCGCAATTTAATAACACCGCGATTCATCGGGATTGGACCCCAGTTCTCGATATGATTGAGCAAAAGACGGGTTATCAATTCAAATTAACATTTTATACCAGCATCAGCAGCTTTGAAGTGGGCTTTCTGAAGGGTGAGTCTGATTTTGCTTATATGAATCCCTACCATGCTGTCGCGCAAAAGAAGCGCAGGGCTACATGCCAATTGTACGAGATGGTAAGCGTAA